>CAYTWU010000370.1:0-3645 GCA_964442175.1 uncultured Rubrivivax sp. | reverse complement strand
AGCAGCCGCGCGCTGGCCGGCACCCGCAGCCGCCGTGCCACGCGGCGGGCCAGTTCCCAGGCCTGGTTGTAGCCGCGCTCGGCCAGGCGCTCCGGGGCCAGCGGCACCGGCACCACGAGCTGCGGCCAGGCCCGTGCCGCCGGGTCCAGGCCGGCGAGCAGCCGGTCTGCCAGGGCCGCGGCCAGGTCGATCTGGCCGCGGTACTTGAAGGCGACGATGAGGCGGTCCCAGGGGGCGCCGTAGTCCGCGGCACAACAGCAGCGTTCAAAAGGCAGGGCCTGGGCCAGGCACTGGCCACAGCGCAAGCCGGCCTTGGCCACGCGCAAACCGCAGCCGTCGCAGCGTGGCGCCAGATCGGCGGGAGCGCAGGCGAGACACAGGCGCTGCCCTTGCCAGCGCCGGCACAGTTCGCATTGGGTGGGCCAGGCGGCGCGGGTTGGCACGGCGTCAATATACTGGCCGCATGCACGACGCGGCAGCGCCCCGATCGACGCGGCGCGCGGTGGACGACGCCGCGCTGCGCCACATCCGGCGCCGGCTGGCCCGCGCGGCAGAGCCGCCCTGGTTGCATGCCGAGGTCGCCCGCCGCATGGCCGAGCGCCTGTCCATCCTGCGTCAGCCCCCCCGGGCCCTGGTGGACTGGTACGCCGCCGATGGCGCCAGCACGGCCGCGCTGCAGGCCAGCTGCCCCCAGGCCAGGACCGTGCGTGTGCAGCACGGTGATGCACAGGCCTCGCCGCCGCCGCCGTGGTGGTCGCCGCGGCGCTGGCAGGGGCCGACCGGCCTGCTGCCGGCCGAGGCCGTGGTGCCGGGCGCAGCAGACCTGCTCTGGGCCAACATGGGATTGCACGGCTGCGCCGACCCGCTGCACGAGATACAGCGCTGGCACGGCGCACTGGCCGTTGACGGCTTCCTGATGTTCTCCACGCTCGGCCCGGGAACGTTGGTGCGCCTGCGCGAGGTGTACACGGCCCACGGCTGGCCCCCGCCCTTTGCCCCGTTTGTCGACATGCACGACCTCGGCGACATGCTGGTGCAGGCGGGATTCGCCGATCCGGTGATGGACCAGGAGACCCTGACGCTGACCTGGCCCGATGGTGTTTCGCTGCTGGCCGAGCTGCGCGGCCTGGGGGGCAACGCCGACCCGGCGCGCCACGCCGGCCTGCGCACCCCCCGCTGGCGCCAGGCGCTGGCCTTGGCCCTGCAGCCAGCGGCCGGCGAGCGCTGCGCGCTGACGTTCGAGGTGGTCTATGGGCACGCGGTTCGCCCCCGCCCCCGTCCCCGGGTGGCGCCGGAGACCCGGGTCGGCCTGGAGGACATGCGCTCTATACTTCGGCGTTGATCTGCGCTTTGACACAGGTCGTAGCGCATAGAATCCGTAGTGACTGATATTCAGCAGCGCCCGGCTCGGCCGGCGCCCTGCCGATGATGGTCCGAAGCAGTACCCACGCACCGTTCCCGATGAGCCCCGCCGCCGCCACCGCCCCCTGGCCAGCCCCGCAAGGTGCTGGGTCGAACGCCGCTTGGCGTTTTGCCCGGCTGGTGCAGCTGCCCGGCCGTGAGGCGCCTGCGCTGCAGTGGGTGCTGCGCCGCAACTGCTCGATCACGCCGCGCCAGTTGGTGGCGGTGTACGTGTCCTTGTGCGTGCTGTCGCTGGTGGTCGGCTTGGGCTTCTGGTGGCACGGTGCCACTTATGTGCTGGCGTTTGCCGGCATCGAACTGCTGCTCGTCGGCCTGGCGATGCTGGTGTACGCCCGCCACGCCGCCGACCGTGACACGGTCACCCTGGCAGAGCGCGAGCTGGCGGTCGAGTGCCACTTCGGCCGCCAGGTGGAGCGCACCGCCTTCCGCGCGGAATGGGTGTGTGTCGAGCCCGCGCAGGCGCAGGGCTCGCTCGTGGAACTGGCCGGTCAGGGCCGTCGCATGCTCATCGGCCGCTTCCTGCGGCCGGATCTGCGCGCGGCGCTGGCCCAGGAAATGCGCCATGCGCTGCGGCTTGCGCAGGCAGGCCTGCCACCACAGGCGCCACAGAAATCGGAACTGGAACCGCAACGATGATGACGACCACGATGAACCACTTGCGCCGCAACGCTGCTGCCACCGCCGCAGCGCTGCTGACGGGTCTTGCCAGCCTGGGCGCGCTGGCCGCCAATGCTGTCAACGACCTGCCGGGTGGCCCTGCGGTCAACCAGCTGAACCTGCACCCGCCGGTCACGCAGATCGCCGAGCAGCAGCAGTGGCTGCACTGGGTGATGCTGATCATCTGCGTCGTGATCTTCGTCGCCGTGTTCGGCGTGATGTTCTATTCCATCCTGAAGCACCGCAAGTCGGTCGGTCACAAGGCGGCGAACTTCCATGAAAGCCTGGCGGTGGAAATCGCCTGGACCATCGTGCCCTTTGTCATCGTCATCGGCATGGGGGCCATGGCCACCCGCACGGTCGTGGCCATGAAGGACACCAGCAACGCCGACCTCACCATCAAGGCCACGGGTTACCAGTGGAAGTGGGGTTACGACTACCTGAAGGGTGAAGGGGAGGGCATCAACTTCCTGCAGACCCTGGACAACGCCCAGCGCGAGATGTCCGACGCCGGCCAACCGCAAGGCGACAACTACCTGCTGAAGGTGGACAACCCGCTCGTGGTGCCGGTGGACAAGAAGGTCCGCATCGTGACCACTGCGAACGATGTCATCCATGCCTGGATGGTGCCGGCGCTGGGCGTCAAGCAGGACGCGATCCCCGGCTTCGTGCGTGACACATGGTTCCGCGCCACGCAGACCGGCGATTTCTACGGCCAGTGCGCCGAGCTGTGCGGCAAGGAACACGCCTACATGCCCATCCACGTGAAGGTCGTGTCGCAGGCCGACTACGCCAAGTGGGTCGATGGCAAGAAGAAGGAAATGGCCGCACTGGCCGACGACCCAGCCAAGGTCTGGGCGCTTCCGGAGTTGGTGGCCCGTGGCGAGAAGGTCTACGCCGCCAACTGTGCCGCCTGCCACCGCCCGGACGGCAAGGGCGCGGGCCCGATCAAGCCGCTGGACGGCAGCGCCATCGTGCTGGGTGACCCGGCTGCGCAGATCGGCATCCTGCTCAACGGCGCAGCCGGTGGTGCGATGCCGGCCTGGAAGCAGCTGTCGGACACCGAGCTCGCCGCCGTCATCACCTACACCAAGAATTCTTGGAGCAACCAGACCGGCAAGCTCGTGCAGCCTGCTGATCTCGTGGCCGCCCGCAAGTAATCACGTATCGCCCAGGAGTTATCCATGAGTGCAGTTCTCGACCACCACGGCGGCCACGCGCACGACGACCACGCCCACCACCCGCACGGTTGGCGGCGCTGGCTGTTCGCGACGAACCACAAGGACATCGGCACGATGTACCTGTTGTTCTCGTTCACGATGCTGATGATCGGCGGCGTGCTGGCCTTGGGCATCCGTGCCGAGCTGTTCCAGCCCGGCCTGCAGTTCGTGAACCCCGAGCTGTTCAACCAGCTCACCACGATGCACGGCCTGATCATGGTGTTCGGCGCCATCATGCCGGCCTTCGTGGGCTTCGCGAACTGGATGATCCCGCTGCAGATCGGCGCATCCGACATGGCCTTCGCCCGCATGAACAACTTCAGCTTCTGGCTGATGATTCCTGCCG
>CAYTWU010000369.1:0-3651 GCA_964442175.1 uncultured Rubrivivax sp. | reverse complement strand
GCGACTGGAAGCGCCATGGGTGGCTCAGCGCAAGCGTCAGCGCGCCATGCCCGCCCATCGAGTGGCCGGTGATGCCGGTGCGCGCCGGGTCCAGGCCCAACTGCTGCTGCACGGCAGGCAGCCACTCCTGCAGCAGCCAGCTTTCCATGCGGAAGTGCTTCGCCCAGGGTGCGGCCGTGGCGTCCAGGTAGAAGCTGGCGGCGGTGCCGAAGTCCCAGGCCGCGTCCACGCCGGCGATGCCGGTGTTGCGCGGGCTGGTGTCGGGGAACAGCAGCGTCAGGCCCAGCTGGGCCGCCACCCGCTGCGCGCCGGCCTTGATGGCGAAGGTCTCTTCGTTGCAGGTCAGGCCCGCCAGGCAGACCAGCGACGTGCCCGTGGGCCGCGGCGGCTGATACACGCTAAAGCGCATCGGCAGGCCGATGGTGGCCGACGTTTGGCGCCAGAACGACTGCGTGCCGCCGAAGCAGGCGTGCGCGGCCAGCTGCTCCATCAGTACACCACCACCGAGCGGATGGACTCGCCGCGTTTCATCAGCGCAAAACCTTCGTTGATGTCGTCCAGCTTCAGGCGGTGCGTGATCAGTTCGTCGATCTTGATCTTGCCGTCCATGTACCAGTCGACGATCTTGGGCACGTCGGTGCGGCCGCGCGCGCCGCCGAAGGCGCTGCCCTCCCACTTGCGGCCGGTCACGAGCTGGAACGGCCGTGTGGCGATCTCCTGGCCCGCTGCCGCCACGCCGATGATGATGCTGCGGCCCCAGCCCTTGTGGCAGCACTCCAGCGCCTGGCGCATCGTGGTGGTGTTGCCGATGCACTCGAAGCTGTAGTCGGCGCCACCATCGGTGAGTTGCTGGATCGCCTCGACAACGTTGGGCACGTTCTTGGGGTTGATGAAGTGCGTCATGCCGAAGCGGCGCGCCATCGCCTCGCGCTCGGGGTTCAGGTCGATGCCGATGATCTTGTCGGCACCCACCAGCTTGGCGCCCTGGATCACGTTCAGCCCGATGCCGCCCAGGCCGAAGACCACGACGTTGGCACCGGCCTCGACCTCGGCACTGAACAGCACCGCGCCCACGCCGGTGGTGACGCCGCAGCCGATGTAACACACGATGTCGAAAGGTGCGTCTTGGCGGATCTTGGCCAGCGCGATTTCGGGTGCCACGATGTGGTTGGCGAAGGTGCTGGTGCCCATGTAGTGCAGCAGCGGCTGGCCGTTCAGGCTGAAACGCGAGCTGCCGTCGGGCATCAGGCCCTTGCCCTGCGTGGCGCGGATCTGCTGGCACAGATTGGTCTTGCGCGACAGGCAGAACTTGCACTGCCGGCACTCGGGCGTGTACAGCGGGATCACGTGGTCGCCGGGTTTGAGCGTCGTCACGCCGGCGCCGACCTCGCGCACGATGCCCGCGCCTTCGTGGCCCAGGATGGCGGGGAACAGGCCCTCCGGGTCGGCGCCCGACAGCGTGTAGTAATCGGTGTGGCAGATGCCGGTGGCCTTGATCTCGACCAGCACCTCGCCGGCGCGCGGGCCTTCCAGGTCCACGGTTTCAATGGTCAGCGGGGCGCCGGCTTTCCAGGCGACGGCGGCACGGGTCTTCATCATGGGCAAGGCTCCAAAGGGCTGAACCCTCGAACGCTAACCGATGCCGGCTACATCACCGTGGCGTGGGGGTGGCGCGGGTGGTCCAGCGTGTCGGCGATCAGGCGCAGCGCGGTGTCGCAGTCGTCGCGGCTCAGTGCACCACCCAGGCACACACGCACCGCCTCGGGCGGGTCGCCATCCGTGCTGAAGGCCGGGCTGGCCAGCACCGCCACGCCCTGGGTGCGCAGGTAGGACGCAAACTCCACGCCGCGCCAGGCGCCCGCCGCCTCGCCACCCAGCGGCAGCCAGAAGTGGAAGCCTTCGGGCTGCGAGTGCAGCGCGTGGTGGCCCAGGTGCCGGGCCGCCATCGCCATGCGGGCGGCACATTCGGCGCGGATCGCCTGCAGCATGGCCTCGGCCGTGCCGTCGCCCACCCAGCGTGTGACCAGCGCGTTGCTCACCGGCGAGGCCATCACCGTGGTCGCCCGCAAGGCCCCGGCCAGGCGCAGTGCGTGCGTCACCGTGGGCGCCAGCACATAGCCCGTGCGCAGGCCGGCGCCCAGGCACTTGGAAAAACCCGTCACGTGGTAGGTCAGCCCCGGCGCCAGCGTGGCCAGGGCCGGCAGCGGCTTCAAGGGCAGCATGCCGTAGGCATCGTCTTCGACGATGGGCACGCTGTAGCGCAGCGCCACATCGGCCAGCGCCTCGCGGCGTGCGCGCGAGGTCGTCAGCGTGGTCGGGTTGTGCAGGTTCGGGTTGATGAACAGGGCCTTGGGATGCAGCGTGCGGCAGGCGGCCTCGAAGGCCTCGGGGTCCATGCCTTCGTCGTCCATGGGCAGCGGGTGCAACTGGATGCCGAACTGCGCCGCCAGCGCCTTCAGCCCCGGGTAGGCCAGGGCTTCGGCACAGACCAGGTCACCCGGCCGCGCCAGCAGGGTCAGCAGCGCAGCCAGCACGCCGTGGATGCCCGGGGCGACCAGCGTGCGTGCGGCCTCGGCCTGCGGCAGGCGCTGGCGCAGCCAGCTGGCGGCGGCATCGCGGTCGTGCGCGGTACCGCCGAAGTCCTGGTAACGCAGCAGCTGGTAGAGGTCGGCCCGCGCCAGGGTCTCGGCCGCTGTCTCGCGCAGGCGGGCCAGCAGGGCCGGGTCGGCCGGTTCGGGCGGCAGGTTCATCGTCATCTCGGCCGCGCTGCCGCCGCGCAGCGGCAGGGCCGGGCTGCGGCTTTTCACCAGCGTGCCCAGGCCGGGGCGCGAATCGATCAGGCCACGTTGGCGGGCCTCGGCATAGGCCCGCGCGACGGTGGTGTAGTTCAGGTCCAGCAGCGTGGCCAGGTCGCGCAGCGGGGGCAGGCGTTCGCGTGCGCTGAGGCGGCCGCTGCGCATGTCGTCCGCGATCAGGTCGGCGATCAACAGGTAGGCCGGGCGGTCGCCCACCGCGAGGCGGCGTTGCCAGTGGGCAAATCGTTGGGGCATGGCGGCTCCTGCGGTGCATTGATCGGGTGGTGCCGCCGACTTGATCGCATGGACCGTGCCCGGCCAAATCCGCTGCAGCGCCCCAGCAGCGTGCTCGCACCCCCGTTGATCGGAGGCATTGATCGCATCGCCACAGCCTCAAGCCGGTGCATGTCCCTCACGCCCATGCGGGCATCGGCGGGGCGGTGTGGGCACGCCAGAGGGCGCCACGGTTCATTGATCGGCCTTTGATCGCAGGCGATGTGCAGCGGCTGGCATGCGCGATGCAAAGAGCAGGGTGCGCGCACCCATCCACCCCCCTGTTGTCTACGGAGTTCTGCCATGCCCAAGGTCACCCACCCCGCCCACGCCAAAGGCGATTTCCTCGTCGACTACGAAGAGAAGGTGTTCGAGGACGTCAAGTCCACCGTGCCCGGCGAGAAGGCGCTGGTCACCTTCCACACCGTCGCCTTCGAAGGCTCCATCGGCTTCGTCAACCTGCTGCAGGCCACGCGGCTGCAGCGCAAGGGTTTCGACACCAGCATCCTGCTCTACGGCCCGGGCGTGACGCTGGGCGTCAAGCGCGGCTTCCCGACGCTGGGCGACGAGGCCTTCCCCGGCC
>CAYTWU010000368.1:0-3653 GCA_964442175.1 uncultured Rubrivivax sp. | reverse complement strand
TTGAACGACAGCAGCTGCTCGACGGTGGCGTCGGCATGCGCGAGTTCGGCGACCAGCTCCACCTCGGCGGACTGGATCTGGTTCTTCAGCAGGTTCACCCAGCGGCGGTCGGGCTCGTTGGAGTCACCCTGCATGGTCGAGTACAGGACGTCGCGGATCGGCTCCAGCGTCGAGTACGGGATGCAGAAGTGGATGGTGCCGCTGGTGTCGCCGATCTCCAGCGTGAAGGAGGTGGCGACCACGATCTCGCTGGGCGTGGCGATGTTGGCGAACTGCGGCTGCATCTCCGAGCGCTGGTACTCCAGGTCCAGCGGGTAGACGCCGTTCCAGGCCTTGCGGTACTCGGCCGTGATCACCTCCACCAGGCGCAGGATCACGCGCTGCTCGGTGGGCGAGAAGTCGCGGCCCTCGATGCGGGTGTGGTACTTGCCGGCGCCGCCGAACAGGGCGTCGATGACGGCAAACACCAGGTTCGGATCGCAGACGATCAGGCCCGAGCCGCGCAGCGGCTTGACGGCCATGATGTTGAAGTTCGTCGGCACGACGATCTCGCGCAGGAAGGCGCTGTACTTCTGCACCTTGATGCCGCCGATGGAGACCTCGGGCGACTTGCGGATGAAGTTGAACAGCCCGATGCGGATGTTGCGGGCGAAGCGCTCGTTGATGACCTCCATCGTCGGCATGCGGCCGCGGACGATGCGCTCCTGGCTGGAGAGGTCGTACTCGCGGATGCCACCGGTGGCCTGCTCTTCCTGCTCGAGCTTCTGGCTCTCGCCGGTGATGCCCTGGAGCAGGGCATCGACTTCATCCTGCGACAGGATCTGCTGGTTCATGGACGCGGCGGACCGTTGAAGCTCACTGGATGATGAAGGTGGAGAAGTACACCGCCGTGACCGGCAGCACCTGCTCGACCTTCTTCTTCCTTTTCTTCTTCTTCGACGCGGTCTCTTCGTCTTCCGGGTCGGCTTCTTCTTCGTCCTCGATCTCCAGGCCCAGGCCACGCGAGGTCTCGCGGGCCACCTCGCGGGCCAGCTTGTCCTTGCCGTCGCGGCCCAGCAGGTCGGCCGAGGTCTTGTGGGCCAGCAGCATCAGGATGTTGTTGCGCACGGCCGGCATGAAGACCTTCAGTGCGTCGGCGGTGGCGGGCGTGTCCAGCTCCAGCGTGATGCCGACCTGTGCGTAGCGGTCGGCCTCCTTGTCGGCCAGGTTCACGGTGAAGGGGTCCAGCGGTGCGAACACCGGCGGCGCCTTCGGGTCATGGGCCTTGACCGCCGCCTTCTTCGGGGCCGCCTCGGCGGCATGTTCGTCGCCTTCTTCGGCGGGCTTCTTCTTGAGCGCCAGCATGGCGCCCACGCCCACCAGGGCCAGCACCACCACCGCGGCGATGATGATGATCAGCTTCTTCTTGCCCTTGGGTGGGGCGGCGCCGGCATCGGCGGCAGTGGCAGCAGCGGACATGCAATCTCCTTCGGGTCTCGAAAGAGATTATTGGAAGCGCCGTCGCGCTTGAACCCGGGATAAGGGGTGCAAAACCGGCCCAGGCGGCACCTGGCCACCGGGGCCGGCCCGTCAGGCGTAGAGGTCGACGCCGCCGCGCGCCAGCGTGGCCGGGCGGTGGCCGGCGTGCTCGGCCGCCGCTGCATCGGCGCCGGCCGGCTGCTGGCCCCCGGGCGCGGCCTGTCCGGGTCGCGGCGAGGCCTGGCCTTCGCCGCCTTGGCGCTGGTGGCGGGTCTGTTCGAAGACACCGCCGCCGGTGAGCGTGAGCCCGTCTTCGCGCAGCGCACCGGCCAGCGCCGGCATCGCCTGCTCCAGCGCCTGGCGCGTGGCGGCGTGGTCGGCCGTCATCTCCACCCGCGCCGTCTGGCCCTCGACCACGATCTGCACCGTGATCGGGCCCATCTCGGCCGGGTTCAGGTGCAACCGGGCCTCGCTGACCCCTTCCTTCACCATCAGCGTCAGCTCGGCGCCCAGGGCCGGCGCAAATGCGGGGCTGGCCACGGGCGCAGTGATCGGGCGCTCGACCATCGCCGCCTCGCCCGTGGCCGTCAGCGTGAAGCCGGGGCCGGCCGGGGCCAGGGCCTGCGGCAGGGGCGTGGCGGTGGCTACGGCGCCGAGGCCCGGGCCGGCCTCGGCGCCTGCATGGGGTGCCTGCTCGTTGCCGGCCTCGACCTGTTCGGTGGGGGCCACGGCGGCCGCGGCGGCTGTGGCCAGGCCGCTGGCGGCGGTGCGGGCAGCCGGCCGGGCAGCGGCTGGCTCCAGGGTGTCGGCGGGGCGGGCCTGGCCGTCGCCGGCATCGCCCGCCGTGCTGCCGCCGGTGTCGGCTGCTGCCGGTGCCGACGATGCCGCCGCCGCAAGCTGGCCGGCCAGCGCGCTGCGGCCGGCGTCCAGTCCGGCGGCGTCGTCGCCAGCAGCCGGCTGGCGGCTCAGGGCCTGGGCCAGCCAGGGCGGCAGGCCGGCATCGGTGTCGTCGGCGGTGCCGTTGCGGGGCCGGGCCGTGGCGGCGCGGACATCCGGCGCGCTGGTTTCGCCCGTGTCGTCGTTGGCCTGGTCGCTCGGCGCAGCTTCGCGTGTCGCCGCGCCGCGCTCCCTGGCGCCGTCCTTGGGCGTGGCCTTGTGTTGCGCCGCGGCCTCGCGGCTGCGGGCATCGCCCTGGCGGGCCTGTTGCAGCGCGTCGGCAAAGCCGGTGTCGGCGTCGGCCGCGCCGGCGCCCGGGCCGGTGGCGCTGGCCGCCTGCACGGCGGGCAGGGCGGACACGGGAGAGGCGGTCGAGACGGCAGCGGCAACGGTCATGGCGGTGTCCGGGTCAAGGGTGTTCGGCGCGCTGGGCCCAGGCGGCGCGCTGGGCGGCTTCGTCGGTCTGCTTCTGTGCGCGGCGGTCGGCCTGCTGCTGCAGGCCGGCCCGGCGGCGTTCGATCAGTTTCTGGATCGCCGCGACGCGGGTCTCGCGCGCCAGCAGCAGCTGCCGGGCCTGCAGCACACGCTGGTCGCTGAAGCCACATTGGCGCTGCTGCTGCGTGATGGCCTGGTCCAGCCGCTGGCCGAAGCCGTGGTAGCTCTGCACCAGCGGCCCGGTGCCGGACCGGCTGAACTGCCCCGTCCAGCGCTGGTGGTATTCACCGCGGTACTGGCTCAGCTGATCGGCCTGGGCGCGTGCGCGCTGTGCGGCTTCTTCGGCCGCGCGCAGCGCGTTCTGTGCGGCGTCGCGCTCCTTTTGTGCGTGCTCCAGCACGACCTGCAGAGATTGGATGGCAGACGCGGTCATGTCAGTGGATCAGCGTGGCCGACAGCTGCTTCAGGCTCGCCTGCAGCGAGGCCCGGTCGTGCATGTCCTGCTGCAGCAGCGCCAGCAGCTGCGGCTGCAGCTTCACGGCCTGGTCGAGCTCGGCATCGTGCCCCGGCGCGTAGGCGCCCAGCTGGATCAGGTCGCGGGCCTTGGCATGACGTGACAGCATCTGGCGCGCCTTGCGGGCCGCCGCCACGTGGCCGCGTTCCGCCACCGAACCCATCACCCGCGAGATCGACTTCTCGACGTCGATGGCCGGGTAGTGGCCGGCCTCGGCCAGCTCGCGCGAGAGCACGATGTGGCCGTCCAGGATGCCGCGTGCCGCATCGGCGATCGGGTCCTGCGGGTCGTCGCCTTCGGTCAGCACGGT
>CAYTWU010000367.1:3098-3680 GCA_964442175.1 uncultured Rubrivivax sp. | reverse complement strand
CGCTCATGAACAGCGCCGCCTTGAAGGCCGCGTGGTTGAGGATGTGGAACACCGCCACCACGGCCGAGAGCGGCGTGGCCAGGCCGATCAGGAAGGTGATCAGGCCCAGGTGGCTGATGGTGGAGTAGGCCAGCAGGCCCTTCAGGTCGTGTTTGAACACCGCCACCGTGGCCGCGAACACCATGGTCAGCAGGCCCACCGTGGCGACGATGGACTCGAACAGCCCCGAGCCGCCCAGCACCGGGTACAGCCGCATCATCAGGAACAGCCCGGCCTTCACCATGGTGGCCGAGTGCAGGTAGGCCGACACCGGCGTGGGCGCGGCCATGGCCTCGGGCAGCCAGAAGTGGAAGGGCAGCTGCGCGCTCTTGGTGAAGCAGCCGACCAGGATCAACCCCAGCACCAGCGGGTAACGCGGGTCGGCCTGGACCTGCGCGCCCATCGTCAGCAGCTGCGAGAGCTCGTAGGTGCCGGCGATCTGCCCGAGCAGCACCACCCCCGCCAGCATCACCAGCCCGCCACCGCCGGTGACGGCCAGCGCCATGCGCGCACCGGCACGGGCCTCGGACTTGTGGCCCCAGT
>CAYTWU010000367.1:0-3088 GCA_964442175.1 uncultured Rubrivivax sp. | reverse complement strand
CGACCAGCAGGAACGAGGACACGCTGGTCAGCTCCCAGAACACCACCAGCAGCAGGATGTTGTCCGACAGCGCGATGCCCAGCATCGCGGCCATGAACAGCATCAGCTGGCTGTAGAACTTGCCGGCCGGGTCGTCGTGGTGCAGGTAGAAGGCCGCGTAGAGCACGATCAACACGCCGATGCCGCTGATCAGCAGGCCGAACATCAGCGCCAGGCCATCGAGCCGGAAGTTGGCGTTCAGGCCGATGGCCGGCACCCAGTCGGCCCGCGTCAGCAGCACCTCGCCACTGAACACTGCCGGCGCCTGCAACAGCAGCAGCCCGACTGCACCGAGGGCCACTGCACCTGCGATGAGCGCTGTGGCGGCCCGGCGCACCGGCGTGTTGACACGGCCACACCACAGGGTGAGCACGGTTCCGAACAGCAGGGGCAACAGGACGATGGCGGCCAGCATGGGCGCGAACCATATACGCAAACGCCCGCCCCACGCCGGTGGAAGGAGACTGTCAGCCGCGGCTCCTAGAATTCAGGGCTTCGCTTCCAAGCCGACGCCACGATGCCCCCTGCCCTGCTGCCGCGCGCCATAGGCCTGCTCTGTCTGCTGTGGGCCTGCGGCACAGCACAGGCCGCCGACCTGGAGGGCGCCGCCCTGCCGGCCTGGTGGGGCATCCCGTTTGCCGGCATGCTGCTGTCCATCGCGGTGATGCCGCTGGCGGTGCCGCACTTCTGGCACCACCACTTCGGCAAGGTGGCTGCCGGCTGGTCGCTGATGTTCCTGCTGCCCTTTGCCGCCAGCCAGGGCCTGGGCGGCACCGGCGCCGTGCTGGCCCACACGCTGCTGGCCGAGTACCTGCCCTTCATCATCCTGCTCACCGCGCTGTTCACCGTGGCCGGCGGCATCTACATCCGCGGCAACCTGCATGGCAGCCCGGGGCTGAACGTGGCACTGATGGCCATTGGCGCGGTGCTGGCCAGCTTCATGGGCACGACCGGCGCCTCGATGCTGATGATCCGGCCGCTGATCCGTGCCAACGACAACCGCAAACATGTGGCGCATGTGGTGGTGTTCTTCATCTTCATCGTCAGCAACGCCGGTGGCTCGCTGACGCCGTTGGGCGACCCGCCGCTGTTCCTGGGCTTCCTGAAGGGCGTGGACTTCTTCTGGACGGCGCAGCACATCTTCCCCGAGACGCTGTCGCTGATCGGCGCACTGCTGCTCATCTTCTGGTGCATCGACACCTGGTGGTACCGCCGCGAGGGCGTCACCCGCAACGACCCCACACCCGACGACCACCGCTTCGGCATCGAAGGCGGTGTCAATTTCCTGCTGCTGCTGGCCGTGATGGGCCTGGTGCTGATGAGCGGCCTGTGGAAGCCCAGCTGGTCCGTCACCATCGCCGGCACCGAAGTGGGCCTGGCGCAGCTGGTGCGCGACGGGGCCTTGATCGGCGTCACGGTGTTGTCGCTGTGGCTCACACAACGCCGCGTGCGCGAGGCCAACCAGTTCTCCTGGGCGCCGATGCAGGAGGTGGCCAAGCTCTTCATCGCCATCTTCCTGACCATGGTGCCGGTGCTGGCCATGCTGAAGGCGGGCGAGGCGGGTGCCTTCGGCGCCGTGGCGCGGGCGGTCACGGGCGAAGACGGCCAGCCGCTGCCGGGGGCTTACTTCTGGTTCAGCGGCGTGCTGAGCTCCTTCCTGGACAACGCACCCACCTACCTGGTGTTCTTCAACCTCGCCGGGGGCGACCCGGCCGTGTTGATGACGACGCTGGCACCGACGCTGGCCGCCATCTCGGCCGGCTCGGTGTTCATGGGCGCCAACACCTACATCGGCAATGCCCCCAACTTCATGGTCAAGGCCATCGCCGAGGACCGCGGCATCCGCATGCCCAGCTTCTTCGGGTACATGGCCTGGTCGTGCGCGGTGCTGGTGCCGCTGTTCGTCGCCATGACCTTCATCTGGTTCACCTGACCCCTCACCGCCCACACCCTTGCACCATGAGCACCACCATCCGCCACGCCGATCTCGTCGACAGCGTCGCTGCCGCGCTGCAATACATCTCGTACTACCACCCGGCCGACTACATCGCCCACCTGGCCCGCGCCTACGAACGTGAGCAGAGCCCGGCGGCCAAGGATGCCATCGCGCAGATCCTGACCAACTCGCGCATGAGCGCCGAGGGCCGGCGGCCGATCTGCCAGGACACCGGCATCGTCAACGTGTTCCTGAAGATCGGCATGGACCTGCGCTTCGAGGGCTTCCCCGGCTCGGTGGAAGACGCCGTCAACGATGGTGTGCGCAAGGCCTACCTGGACCCGGAGAACCCGCTGCGCGGCTCGGTGCTGTCCGACCCGCTGTTTGCGCGCAAGAACACCAAGGACAACACGCCGGCCGTGATCCACATGACGGTGGTGCCCGGCAACCAGCTGGACGTGACGGTGGCGGCCAAGGGCGGCGGCAGCGAAAACAAGAGCAAGTTCGTGATGCTCAACCCCAGCGACAACCTGGTGGACTGGGTGCTGAAGACCGTGCCCACCATGGGTGCCGGCTGGTGCCCGCCGGGCATGCTGGGCATCGGCGTCGGCGGCACGGCCGAAAAGGCCATGCTGATGGCCAAGGAAGTGCTGATGGACCCGGTGGACATGCACGAGCTGCTGGCCCGCGGCCCGCAGGACAAGCTGGAAGAGCTGCGCATCGAGCTGTACGAGAAGGTCAACGCGCTGGGCATAGGCGCGCAGGGCCTGGGCGGCCTGACCACGGTGCTGGACGTCAAGATCGCGACCTACCCCACGCACGCGGCCAGCAAGCCGGTGGCGATGATCCCGAACTGCGCCGCGACGCGGCATGCGCACTTCGTGCTGGACGGCTCCGGCCCGAGTTTCCTGGAAGCACCCAGCCTGGACCTGTGGCCCGATGTGCACTGGGCGCCGGACTACAACAAGAGCACCAGGGTCGACCTGAACACGCTGACCAAGGAACAGGTCGCGGCCTGGAAACCGGGCCAGACGCTGCTGCTGTCCGGCAAGATGCTCACCGGCCGCGACGCCGCGCACAAGCGCATCCAGGACATGCTGGCCAAGGGCGAGA
>CAYTWU010000366.1:0-3680 GCA_964442175.1 uncultured Rubrivivax sp. | reverse complement strand
GTTGGCGAACCAGCGCGACGACCAGGCACGGGTGACGGCGAGGCGGAAGCCGGTCGGATGGATTTTCTGTCCCATGCTCTTCCTCAGTTGCCCACGGTCACGAAGATGTGGCAGGTGGGCTTGCTGATGCGGTTGCCACGGCCCTTGGCGCGTGCGGAGAACCGCTTCAGCGTGGCACCTTGTTCGACGTAGATCGAGGTGATCTTCAGCTCGTCGATGTCGGCGCCGTCGTTGTGTTCGGCATTCGCCACAGCGGACTCCACCGCCTTCTTGACGATCAGCGCGGCCTTCTTCGGCGTGAAGGTGAGGATCTGGATGGCCTGGTCGACCTTCTTGCCGCGGATCATGTCCGCCACCAGCCGACCCTTGTCGACAGACAGACGAACACCGCGGACGCTTGCTTTGGTTTCCATGTCCTGTGGCCCCTTATCGCTTGGCCTTCTTGTCCGCCGGGTGACCCTTGAACAAACGGGTCAGGGCGAACTCGCCGAGCTTGTGGCCGACCATCTGGTCGGTCACGTACACCGGCACGTGCTGCTTGCCGTTGTGCACGGCCACGGTCAGCCCGATGAACTCGGGCAGGATCGTGCTGCGACGCGACCAGGTCTTGATCGGCTTCTTGTCCTTGATGGCGGCGGCCTTCTCGACCTTGGCCAGCAGGTGGTGGTCCACGAAGGGACCCTTCTTGAGTGAACGTGCCATGTTCTACGGCCTCACTTCTTGCGACGCGAGACGATCATCGTCTGCGTACGCTTGTTGCTGCGCGTGCGGTAGCCCTTTGTCAGGGTGTTCCACGGCGACACCTGCGGCATGCCCTCGCCGGTGCGGCCTTCGCCGCCGCCGTGCGGGTGGTCCACCGGGTTCATGGCGACGCCACGGACCGTCGGACGGATGCCACGCCAACGGATGGCACCGGCCTTGCCGTACTGGCGCAGGTTGTGCTCTTCGTTGGCCACTTCGCCGATGGTGGCGCGGCAGTCGATGTGGATCTTGCGGACCTCACCTGAACGCAGGCGAACCTGCGCGTAGATGCCTTCGCGCGCCATCAGCGTCACCGAGGTGCCGGCCGAACGCGAGATCTGCGCGCCCTTGCCCGGCATCATCTCCACGCAGTGGATCGTCGAACCCACCGGGATGTTGCGGATGGGCAGGGTGTTGCCAGCCTTGATCGGCGCTTCCGGGCCCGACAACAGCGTGGCGCCGGCTTCGACACCGCGCGGGGCGATGATGTAGCGGCGCTCGCCGTCGGCGTAACACACCAGCGCGATGTGGGCACTGCGGTTCGGGTCGTACTCGATGCGCTCGACCTTCGCCGGGATGCCGTCCTTGTTGCGCAGGAAATCGACGACGCGGTAGTGGTGCTTGTGGCCACCACCCTTGTGGCGCATCGTGATGTGGCCGTTGTTGTTGCGGCCGGCGTTCTGCATCTGCGGCTCGAGCAGCGACGCTTCCGGCTTGCCCTTGTGCAGGTGTTTGTGCACCACCTTCACCACGGCGCGACGGCCGGGCGACGTGGGCTTGACCTTGATGACAGCCATTACGCGGCCTCCCCGGAGAAGTTGAGCTCCTGACCCGGCTTCAACGACACGTACGCCTTCTTGACGTGGTCGCGGCGGCCGACACGGCCACCGAAGCGCTTGGTCTTGCCCTTCTGGTTCACGGTCTGGACGGACTCGACCTCGACCTTGAACATCAGTTCGACCGCAGCCTTGATCTCCGGCTTGGTCGCGCTGCGCAGCACCTTGAACAACACCTGGTTGCTCTTCTCGCCGACACGCGTGGCCTTCTCGGAAATGATCGGCGCCAGCAGCACCGTAGCCAGGTGGCCTTCATTCAGCTTTTTCTGGACGGCGCTCATGCGTACATCTCCTTGAGCTGCTCGATCGCACCCTTGGTCACGAGCACCTTCTTGTAGAAGACCAGCGACAGCGGATCGGCGTAGCGCGGCTCGATGACCAGCACGTTGGCCAGGTTGCGCGAAGCCAGCGCGAGGTTGTCGTCCACCAGGTCGGAGATGACAAGCACCGATTCCAGGCCCATGGCCTTGAACTTGGCGGCCAGCAGCTTGGTCTTGGGCGCCTCGATGGTCAGCGACTCCACCACCGCGAGGCGACCGTCACGGGCCAGCTGCGACAGGATCGCGGCCATGCCGGCGCGGTACATCTTCTTGTTGACCTTGTGCGAGAAGTTCTCGTCAGGCTGGTTCGGGAAGATGCGACCGCCCCCGCGCCACAGCGGCGACGAGGTCATGCCGGCGCGTGCGCGGCCGGTGCCCTTCTGGCGGAACGGCTTCTTGGTCGAGTGGTGCACCTCGGCGCGGGTGAGCTGCTTGCGTGTGCCCTGGCGTGCATTGGCCTGGTAGGCCACGACGATCTGGTGCACCAGCGCTTCGTTGTACTCACGGGCGAAGACGGTGTCGGGCGCGTCCACCTTGGCGGTGGCCTGGCCTTGTTCGTTCAGGAGTTCGAGCTGCATTCTCAAGCTCCCTTCTTCAGCTTGGCCTTGACGGCGGGCGAGACGACCACATGGCCGTTCTTAGAGCCCGGCACGGCGCCGCGGACGAGCAGCAGCGAGCGCGCTTCGTCGACACGGATCACGTCGAGGTTCTGGGTGGTGACGGTGACGTCGCCGCGGTGGCCGGACATCTTCTTGCCCGGGAACACGCGGCCCGGGTCCTGCGCCATCGAGATCGAGCCCGGCACGTTGTGCGAACGGCTGTTGCCGTGCGACGCGCGCTGCGAGCCGAAGTTGTGGCGCTTGATGGTGCCGGTGAAACCCTTGCCGATGGACGTGCCCTGCACATCGACCTTCTGGCCGGCGGCGAACATCGTGACGGGCAAGGTGGCGCCGGGGGCGTACTGGCCCGCGACATCGGCGGCCACGCGGAACTCCTGCAGGAGCTCGGCGCCTTCGACACCCGCCTTGGCGAGGTGGCCCGCTTCCGGCTTGCTCAGGCGCGAGGCCTTGCGCGTGCCGAACGCGATTTGCAGCGCGCTGTAGCCGTCGGTGGCTTCGGTCTTGACCTGGGCGACGCGGTTGTTGGACACATCCAGCACCGTCACGGGGATGGCATCACCATCTTCCGTGAACAGGCGCATCATGCCCACCTTGCGGCCCAGCAATCCGAGACGGTTGCTCAGACTCATGGTTTTTCTCCAATGCCTCACATCGATTGGTGAGGCTGACGATTGAAAGGCGGGGAACTTCGGTTTATACCGAAGTCACCCGCCTTGCGGTAAGCCCGCCAGTTTACTGCAGTTTGATCTCGACGTCCACACCCGCCGGCAGATCGAGCTTCATCAGCGCGTCCACAGTCTTATCGGTGGGGTCGACGATGTCCATCAGGCGCTGGTGCGTGCGGATCTCGAACTGGTCGCGGCTCGTCTTGTTGACGTGCGGCGAACGCAGGATGTCGAAACGCTGCATGCGCGTCGGCAGAGGCACCGGGCCCTTGACGATGGCGCCCGTGCGCTTGGCGGTCTCGACGATTTCCAGCGCCGATTGATCGATCAGCTTGTAGTCGAAGGCCTTCAGGCGGATGCGGATCTTCTGTTTGGTCGACATGGCAGATCCTTATTCGATGATCTTGGCCACGACGCCGGCGCCGACGGTGCGGCCGCCCTCACGGATGGCAAAGCGCAGGCCTTCTTCCATCGCGATCGGGTTGATCAGCTTGACCG
>CAYTWU010000365.1:0-3683 GCA_964442175.1 uncultured Rubrivivax sp. | reverse complement strand
CGAGGCCGTGGGCCACGGGCTGGAGGGCGATTTCAACCGCAAGGGCTCGTCCACCTTCAGCGGCCGCATCGGCCAGCGCGTGGCCGCCAAGGGCGTGACCGTGCTGGACGACGGCACGTTGCCGGACCGCCGCGGCAGCCTGAACGTCGACGACGAAGGCCATGCCAGCGGGCGCAACGTGCTGATCGAAGACGGCATCCTGCGTGGCTACATCCAGGACAGCCTGAATGCGCGCCTGATGGGCGTCAAACCCACGGGCAACGGCCGGCGCGAGAGTTACGCGCACCTGCCGATGCCGCGCATGACCAACACCTACATGTTGGGTGGTGAGCGCGACCCGGCCGAGATCATCGCCAGCCTGAAGCGTGGCCTCTACGCCACCAACTTCGGCGGCGGCCAGGTCGACATCACCAGCGGGCGCTTTGTCTTCAGCGCCAGCGAGGCCTTCTGGGTCGAAAACGGCAAGATCCAGTACCCGGTGAAGGGCGCCACCTTGATCGGCAACGGGCCGGAGGCCATGACCCGCGTGTCCATGATCGGCCGCGACATGGCGCTGGACACCGGCGTCGGCGTGTGTGGCAAGGAAGGCCAGAGCGTGCCGGTGGGCGTGGGCCAGCCGACGCTGCGCATCGACAGACTCACCGTTGGCGGAACGGCCTGACCCTGGTCTTTTGGGTGGGGGAAATGCCCCAGCCCCACCGGAGCGCACGCGCCTGACGCGTGCAAGTGCTTGATCTGTCAGGGGCCACCCCCGCGGCTGCGGGATGGCACAGAGGCTGCGTTCCTTCGGGGCATCACCCCTGAGGATTGCCCATGACCCCCCGTTTGTTGACCCTGATGCCCCTGGCGCTGGCGGCCGCCACCCTGGCCGCCCACGCCGCCCCGCTCACACAGACCCAGACCCTGGCCAGCCAGGTGCTGCTGCCCGTGAACCTGCTGTCGGTGTCCGACACCAGCGCCGACGGTGCGGCGCCCGTGCTCAGCCAGAACACCGCCCCGGGCTTCAGTGGCTTCGATGCCAGCCTGGGCGTGTTGACCGGCGCGCGCGGCACGCTGCAGGTGGACCCCGGCCACGGCCTGATGGCCTACCGCACCGAAAGCGGCGGCCAGTGGACCAGCGAAGCCAAGCTGCGCGCCACCTGGTCGCTGGCCGGCCAGGTGCTGAGCACGGGCCTGCTGGCCCAAGCCGTGTCGGACCGCGACACGCTGGTCGTGACCAGCACGCAGTTCAACACGCTGTCGTTCAACGCCAGCAGCAACCTGGATCGCTTTGTCGGCAACGGCCCGCTGGCGATGAACATCAACACCGCGATCAGCGCCTTCATCAACGACGGCGGTGGCGGCTCGGTGGCCATCGCGTCGGTGCTGGACACCACCGGCCCCAGCCCGGGCCCCGACCTGGACGGCCTGACCGCCGGCCTGCAATGGGGCTACGACCACCTGCGCCACGCGCAGATGTCCTTCAGCGCGGCCGGGCGGCAGGACGGCGCGCTGCTGGACCTCGCCAGCGGCAGCGCCAGCTTCAGCCTGCACGCGCTGGGCGACGCGGCCACCACCGGGGCGGACCTGGTCGGCTGGTCCTGCAGCGGCGATTGCAGCAGCTTCAGCCTGGGCCTGGCGGGCTTCGACGGCCTGGCCGCCGGCGCCAGCGTGTCAGGCCAGGTACTCGCCTTGAACGGCAGCGCACCGGCCGCGGCGCGCTACACGTTCCTGCTGCGCGACGACGACGCCATCGGTGCTGCCGCCAGCCAGGCTGGCCACCAGCTGACGCTGGACGTGGCCGTCAACGCCGTGCCCGAGCCGCAGAGCTGGGCGCTGATGCTGGCCGGCCTGCTGTGGCTGGGCCGGCGCCGCCTGAACCGGGGCTGACCGGCCTGGGGTGGTACAACCACCACCCCATGAACGCCCCACCCCCCGTCACGCTGGCCCACGTCCAGGCCGCCGCCACCCGGCTGCAAGGCCAGGTGCTGGACACCCCCTGTGTCGAAAGCCGCACGCTGGGCCAGATCCTGGGCGCGCGGGTGTTCCTGAAGTTCGAGAACCTGCAGTTCACCGCGTCTTTCAAGGAACGCGGCGCACTGAACAAGCTCAGCGCGCTGGTCGCGTCCGGGCAACCGATCAAGGGCGTGATCGCAGCCAGCGCCGGCAACCACGCACAGGGCGTGGCGCACCACGCGCAGCGCCTGGGCCTGCGGGCCGTGATCGTGATGCCGGTGCTCACGCCCACCGTGAAGGTGGAGCGCACGCGCGGCTTCGGCGCCGAGGTGCTGCTGCACGGCGAGAGCTTCGACGCGGCACGTGAACGTGCGCTGCAGATCGCGGCCGAACAGGGCCTGAGCTTCGTGCACCCCTTCGACGATGCCGATGTCATCGCCGGCCAGGGCACGATCGCGCTGGAGATGCTGCAGGCCCAGCCGGACCTGGACACGCTGGTCATCGCGGTGGGCGGCGGCGGTTTGATCTCCGGCATCAGCACCGCGGTGCGGGCGCTGAAACCCGGCATGCAGATCATCGGCGTGCAGACCGCGCGTTTCCCGGCGATGGTGAACGCCGTCAAGGGCAGCACGCACCCGCAGGGCAGCAGCACCATCGCCGAAGGCATCGCGGTGGGCCAGCCGGGGCAGCTGACGCGCCAGATCATCGGCGCGCTGGTGGACGACCTGGTGCTGGTGGAAGAAGGCGACATCGAGCAGGCCATCGTGATGCTGCTGGAGATCGAGAAGACCCTGGTCGAAGGCGCCGGCGCCGCCGGCCTGGCCGCGCTGCTGAAAGATCCGGCGCGTTTTGCCGGCAAGAATGTCGGCCTGGTGCTGTGCGGCGGCAACATCGACCCGCTGCTGCTGCAGGCCATCATCGGCCGCGGCATGGTGCGGGCCGGCCGGCTGGCGCGCATCCGCGTGGCCGCGCGCGACACGCCGGGTGTGCTGGCGCGCATCACCGCGGTGGTGGCCGAGGTCGGCGCCAACATCGAGGAGGTGCACCACCAACGCGCGTTTTCGATGCTGTCGGCGCAGAACGTCGAGGTCGAGCTGGTGCTGCAGACACGCAACCCGGCGCATGTGCAGGCCGTGATCACGGCGCTGCAGGGCGCGGGCTTCGAGGCGGCCGCTTACTGAAGCTGAACCCGGCTGTCAGCCCCGCGTCACGGACCGCGTGCTACATTCCTGCCATGCGTTTGGCTTCCGTCTTCTTTACGACCTTTTGGTTCTCGCACCGCTCGGCGGCTGGAGAGGCAAGCGCGTAGGCTGACAAGACACACGCACCCCACCAAACCGCCGGCAACCCCGGCGGTTTTTTGTTGTCTGGAGCACCCCATGACCGACCCCCGCATCGCCCTGAGCGAAAAGACCAGCGAAACCGACGACCAGCGCATCCAGGACGTGGTGCCGCTGCCGCCCCCGGAGCACCTGATCCGCTTCTTCCCGATCGCCGGCACGCCGGTGGAGCGGCTGGTGGGCCAGACACGCCAGGCCGTGCGCCGCATCCTGCATGGGCAGGACGACCGCCTGCTGGTGGTCATCGGCCCCTGCTCCATCCACGACCCGGTGGCCGCCGTGGACTACGCCCGTCGCCTGAAGGCGCTGCGCGAGCAGCACGCCGGCGAGCTGGAGGTGGTGATGCGCGTGTACTTCGAAAAGCCGCGCACCACGGTGGGCTGGAAGGGCCTGATCAACGACCCCTAC
>CAYTWU010000364.1:0-3685 GCA_964442175.1 uncultured Rubrivivax sp. | reverse complement strand
GGTGATCCTGGGCCTGGCCGAGACCTACGGCCTGGCCTACGCACCCACCTACAGCGTGGTGTTCACCTTCGTGATCCTGATCCTCGTGCTGGCCTTCCGGCCCAGGGGAATCATGGGGAAGGCCGCATGAGCGCCGCCCAGTGGCGCCGGGCGATGAACCGGCAGACGGCGACGCCGGTGCGGCCGCGGCCGGCATCGCCGGTGCCAGCCACGCCGGCAGCGCCGGACCCGTACGCCGACAGCGCTGCGCCGCGCTGGCTGAAGTACCTGTGGCAAACGCTGCACGCACGCCATGTGTTCACGCTGGCCTTCGTGCTGTTGTTCCCGTTCGTCGCCAGCCCCTTCATCACCTTCCAGGTCGCGTCGCAGTCGCTGGTGCTGGGCTTGATCGCGCTGTCGCTGACCTTCCTGGGCGGCTACGGTGGCATGGTGTCGCTGGCGCAGATGACGGTGGCCGGCATCGCGGGCTACGGCATCGCAGTGCTGGGCACCAGCAGCAGCGCCGAGATCAGCCTGGGCTGGCCCTGGTGGGTGGCGGTGCCCTTTGCCATCCTGATCGCCACGCTCTGCGCCACGCTGATCGGCTGGCTCTCGGTGCGCACCGAGGGCATCTACACCATCATGATCACGCTGGCCATCGGCGTGGCCTTCTACTACCTGGTGCTGCAGAACTACAGCGTGTTCAACGGCTTCCAGGGCCTGCGCGAGCTCAAGCCGCCCACGCTCTTCGGCCTGAACTGGCGGGATCCGCTGCCCTTCTACTTCCTGTGCCTGGGCTGCGCGCTGGCGGGTTACTTCGTCGTCAAGTGGGTGGTGCGCGCGCCCTTCGGCGTGGCGCTGCAAGGCATCCGCGACAACCCGCGCCGCATGGAGGCGCTGGGGTACCACGTGGTGGCGCACCGCGTGGCGGCCTACGCATTTGCCGGCGTGCTGGCGGCCGTGGGCGGCATCCTGCTGGCCTGGTACAACGCCTTGATGACGCCCGGCTCGGTGGGCACCGGCTGGCTGATCAACATCCTCGTCATCGCCGTGCTCGGCGGCATGCGGCACCCCATCGGCGCCTTCATCGGCGCCATCCTCTTCGTGCTGCTGCAGACCTTCGCCATCGACCTGATCGACCGCGAACGTTTCAACCTCGTGATCGGTGGTGTCTTCCTCGCCATCGTGCTGCTTTCCCCCGACGGCCTGCTCGGACTGTGGGCGAAGCTTCGCGCCCGCTTCGGCCCGAACCAGACCATGACTTCGCCAACCCCAAGGAGACAAACGTGAAAACGACGAAGAAACAGTGGCTGCGTTCGACCCTGGCCCTCGCGGCCCTGACGGCGGTGGCCGGTGCGGCCTTTGCGCAGGGTGCGCCCATCAAGATCGGCCTGCTGGCCACGCTGGAGGGCCCGTTTGCCGCCGGTGGTGCCGACGGCATGCGTGGCGCCGAACTGGCGCTCAAACAACGCGGCGGTGCGGTGGCCGGCCGGCAGATCCAGATCATCAAGGCCAGCTCCGACGCCAAGCCCGACGTGGCCGTCAACGCCACGCGCAAGCTGGTGGAGCAGGACAAGGTCGACATCATGGTCGGCCCCCTGTCCGGCGGTGAAGGCATCGCCGTCAAGGACTACTCCAAGACCCAGCCGCAGGTGACCTTCATCAACGGCGCCTCGGGCGCGCAGGCCACCACGCTGGTCAGCCCCAGCCCCAACTTCTTCCGCTTCAACACCGAGGGTGCGCAGTGGATGGTGGGCCTGGGCCAGGCCGCGCTGGACAAGGGCTACAAGCGTGTGATGGTGATCGCCGAGGACTACGCCTTCCCGTACTCGCAGGTGCAAGGCTTCATGGCCGAGTTCTGCGCCAAGGGCGGCAAGGTGCCGGTCAAGGCCTGGGTGCCGCTGGGCGGCAAGGACTACTCGTCCGTGATCGCCCGCATCCCCAAGGACGTGGACGCGCTGCTGGTGGTGCTGGGTGGCGCCGATGCGGTGAACTTCCTGACCCAGTACGAAAACGCCGGCGGTGACAAACCCATGCTGGGGGGCTCCATCACCGTCAGCCAGGACGTGCTGAACTACAAGGGCAAACGCCGCGACTCGCTGGTGGGCACGCTCTCCGCCGGCCCGGTGGCCGATGCTTTCGACGGCGCCGAGTGGAAGGCGTTTGTGGCCGACTACCAGAAGACCTACCCGGTCTCGGCCGGCGGCTTCCCCAGCCCCAGCCTGTTTGCCTACGTCTACTACACCAACATGAAGGCGGCGCTGGACGGTCTGGCGGCGGTGAACGGTGATCTGTCCGGCGGCCAGGCCAAGTACCGCGAGGCGCTGCAGAAGATGGTGCTGAAGACACCCACCGGCGATGTGCGGCTGGACGGCAACCGCCAGGCCATCGGCACCACCTTCGTGACCGAGGTCGTGAAGGACGCCAGGGGCGAGCTGACCACCAAGGTGGCCCGCAAGGTCGACAACGTCGACCAGATGCTGGGCATGAAAAAAGAAGAGTTCCAGATGGGCACCCGCGACGTGCCCAACTGCCCGTAAGAGGGATGCCGGTGGCCACCGTGATGCCGATGCGCCGTGGCGCCGCCGCTGGGGCGGCGAACGCGGGGGCGCCCAAGGCCCTGGCGTCGGGCGACGCGCTCGTGCTCGAAGGCGTGACCCGCGCCTTCGGGGCGCTGCGCGCCGTCGACGACGTCAGCTTCGCGGTGGCCGCCGGCCAGAAATACGCCGTGCTCGGCTCCAACGGCGCGGGCAAGACCACGCTGTTCAACGCCATCACCGGCGACTTCCCGCCCACGGCGGGTGTGATCCGCTTCTTCGGTGAAGACATCACCGCGCTGCCGCCGCACGAACGCATCCGCAAGGGGCTGCGGCGCACCTACCAATCGTCGCTGCTGTTCCGCGAGCTCTCGGTGCGGGACAACCTCTTCCTGGCCGTGCGCGGTGTCGCAAACGGCCGTTTCAGCCTGCGGCGCCCGGGTGTCTCTCACCCGTCCACGCAGGCCACACAAGACCTGCTGGAGCGTGCCCGCCTGGCCCACATCGCCGACGAGCTGGTGGCCAACCTGGCGCACGGCCAGCAGCGCCAGCTGGAGATCGGCATGGCGCTGGCCGGCGCCCCGCGGCTGATCCTATTCGACGAGCCGGCCGCAGGCCTCTCGCCTGCCGAGCGCCGCGAGCTGGTGGCGTTGCTGCGCTCGTTGCCGGCCCACATGAGCTACGTGTTGATCGAACACGACCTGGACATCGCGCTGCGTGTCACCGAGCAGGTGACCGTGATGCACAACGGCCGGGTGCTGAAGACCGGCACACCCGAGCAGATCGAAAACGACGCCGAGGTGCAGGCCATCTACATGGGCGGGAAACACTGAGATGGCCACCCCGCTGCTCGTCATCGAAGGCCTGGACGTCTACTACGGCCATGCCCATGCGCTGCAAGGTGTGAGCCTGGCGCTGGAGCGTGGTGTGCTCGGCATCGTCGGCCGCAACGGCATGGGCAAGACCACGCTGTGCAACACCGTCACCGGCCTGCTGCCGGCCATCGCGTCCACCAAGGGCAGCATCCGGCTGTTGGGCGAAGAGATCCTCGGCCTGCCGCCGGACCGCATCACGCGCCGCGGCATCGCCTACGTGCCGCAGGGCCGGCGGGTGTGGCCGTCGCTGTCGGTGGACGAAACCCTGCGCCTGGTGGCGCCCAGGCGGCGCGA
>CAYTWU010000363.1:0-3693 GCA_964442175.1 uncultured Rubrivivax sp. | reverse complement strand
GCTGCGGGCAGATGAAGTGGATGTGGCTGTCGATGCCGCCGGCGGTGACGATCATGCCTTCGCCGGCGATGATTTCGGTGCCCGGGCCGATCACGATGTCCACACCGGGCTGGATGTCCGGATTGCCGGCCTTGCCGATCGCCGCGATGAAGCCGTTCTTCAGCCCGATGTCGGCCTTCACGATGCCCCAGTGGTCGATGATCAGCGCGTTGGTGATGACGCAGTCCACCGCGTCGCCGGCACCGATGCCGTTGATGCGCTGGCCCTGGCCCATGCCGTCGCGGATGACCTTGCCGCCGCCGAACTTGACCTCTTCGCCATGGCCGCCGGCCAGCAGCGTGAAGTCACGTTCGACCTCGATCACCAGGCCGGTGTCGGCCAGGCGCAGCCGGTCGCCCGTGGTCGGGCCGTACATCTCCGCGTAGGCGCGGCGGTTGATGGTGGCCATGCTCAGAGTGCTCCCTGGATGAGGCCGCGGAAGCCCCAGACCTCACGGGCCCCGGCGTAATCCACCAGTTCCACGGTGCGTTGCTGGCCGGGCTCGAAGCGCACGGCCGTGCCGCTGGGGATGTTGAGCCGCATGCCGCGCCCAGCGGCGCGGTCGAAGGCGAGGGCCGCGTTGGTTTCGGCAAAGTGGTAATGCGAGCCCACCTGGATGGGCCGGTCGCCGGTGTTCTGCACCACCACGGTGAGCGTGCGCCGGCCGGGGTTCAGCACATGGTCGGGGCCGTCGGTGAGCAACTCGCCCGGGATCATGGCGCCGCTCACTTGCGCCGCGCCAGCCAGAACAACACCGCGGCCACCGCCAGGCCCAACGCCCAGCCCCAGGCGTCGTGCGCATGCCAGTGCACGGCCGCCGGTTCGCCATGGCCGGGGTGCGCCCACGCGCCCATCGGCAGGGCGGCTGCAAGCATCAAAGTGGTGCGAATGTTCATGTTCATGGGATGGGTTGGTGCACGGTCACCAGCTTGGTGCCGTCCGGGAAGGTGGCTTCGACCTGGATCTCGGGCACCATCTCGGCGACGCCCTCCATCACGTCGGCGCGGCTGAGCACGGTCTTGCCCTCGCTCATCAGCGTGGCCACGGTCTTGCCGTCGCGCGCGCCTTCCATGATGGCGGCGGTGATCAGCGCAATGGCCTCGGGCACGTTGAGCTTGAGCCCCCGCGCCTTGCGGCGCTCGGCCAGCAAGGCGGCGGTGAAGATCAGCAGCTTGTCTTTCTCTCGGGGTGTCAGGTCCATGGCGCCAAGCGTATTGCAGGATGGGTGCCATGTCACCCGGGCCTGGGTGACAGGCCCGTGCCGATGCTGGCGCGCTTCTTGATCACACACCGGGCGTGAGCACCTCCGCCGAACCCCGCCAACGTGTCGTCAAGCTCCGGCGCGACTACAACCGCTGGGTCGCGCGCGAGTCGATGGAGGACTACGCGCTGCGTTTCACGCCGCGCTCCTTTCGCAAGTGGAGCGAGTGGCGGGTGGCGCAGACGGCCTTTGGCGGTGCTGCGTCCTTCCTGATCCTGGAGGCGCTGGGTGGCACGCTGCTGGTGCAATACGGCTTCATCAACGCGGCGCTGGCCATCCTGGCCACCGGTGCGGTGATCGCACTCGCCGGCTGGCCCATCAGCGTCTACGCCGCGCGCTATGGCGTGGACATGGACCTGCTCACGCGCGGCGCCGGCTTCGGCTACATCGGCAGCACCATCACCTCGCTGATCTACGCCAGCTTCACCTTCATCTTCTTTGCGCTGGAAGCGGCGGTGATGGCCTACGCGCTGGAGCTGGTGTTCGACATCCCACCCGCCTGGGGTTACCTGGTCTGCGCGCTGGTCGTGATCCCGCTGGTCACGCATGGCGTCACCGCGATCAGCCGGCTGCAGGCCTGGACGCTGCCGCTGTGGGTGCTGATGCTGGTGCTGCCCTTCGTCGCGGTGTTCTGGCACGAGCCCGGCATCCTGGCCGGCCTGGTGGCCTACCCGGGTGACGGCCGCGGCGAGCCGGGTTTCGACCTGCTGGCCTTCGGCGCCGCCACCACGGTGGGCATCGCGCTGATCACGCAGATGGGCGAGCAGGTGGACTACCTGCGCTTCATGCCCGAGCCGCAGCCCGGGCACCGCATGCGCTGGTGGGCCGGCGTGGCACTCGGCGGGCCGGGCTGGGTGCTGCCGGGCGTGCTGAAGATGCTGGGCGGTGCGCTGCTGGCCTACCTGGCGATCTCGCACATGGTGCCCGCCGACCGCGCGGTGGACCCGAACCAGATGTACCTGGTGGCCTGGGAGCTGGTGTTCAGCCAGTACGGCTGGGCGGTGGCGGCCACGGCGCTGTTTGTGGTGATCTCGCAGCTCAAGATCAACGTCACCAATGCGTATGCCGGCAGCCTGGCCTGGAGCAACTTCTTCTCGCGCCTGACACACAGCCACCCGGGGCGGGTGGTGTGGATGGTCTTCAACACCGCCATCGCGCTGGCGCTGATGGAGATGAACGTCTTCCAGGCCCTGGGCCATGTGCTGGGCCTGTACGCCAACGTCGCCATCGCCTGGATGATGGCCGTGGTGGCAGACCTGGTCATCAACAAGCCCCTGGGCTGGTCGCCGCCCGGCATCGAGTTCAAGCGCGCCCACCTGTACGACATCAACCCGGTGGGCGTGGGCGCGATGGGTGTGGCCTCGGTCGTGGCCGTGGCGGCGCACCTGGGCGCCTTCGGCCCGCTGGCGCAGGCGTTTTCGGCGGCCATCGCGCTGGTCACGGCCTTGGTGATGTCGCCGCTGATCGCGTGGGCGACCCAGGGCCGCTGGTACATCGCGCGGCAGACGATTCCCATCGTGCCGGTGGCTCCGGAAGGTGGCTACAAACGCCTGCAGACCTGCTGCATCTGCGAGCGCGACTACGAGGTCGAGGACATCGCGCACTGCCCGGCCTACCAGGCCCCGATCTGCTCGCTGTGCTGCACGCTGGACGCGCGCTGCAACGACCTGTGCAAGCCCCAGGCCACGCTGTCGGCGCAGTGGCTGGCGCTGCTGCGGCGCTGCCTGCCGGCGCGCTGGGCGCCGCAGCTGGAGGCCGGCCTGGCGCATTACCTGCTGCTGGTGGGCCTGGGCCTGCCGCTGGTGGCGCTGTTGCTGGGGGCGGTGTACCAGCAGGGCGAACGTGTGCTGGGCGCGCAGGCCGAGACCCTGATGCCGGCGCTGCGCCAGGGGGTGCTCAACGTGGGCCTGGGCCTGCTGCTGGTGGTGGGCATCGTGGCCTGGTGGCTGGTGCTGGCGCACCGCAGCCGGCTGGTGGCGCAGGAGGAGAGCAACCGCCAGACCCAGGCCCTGCTGGACGAGATCGAAAGCCACCGCCGCACCGACGCGGCGCTGCAGCAGGCCAAGGCCGCGGCCGATGCCGCCAACCAGGCCAAGACACGTTACGTCACTGCCATCAGCCACGAGCTGCGCACGCCGCTGAACAGCATCCTGGGTTATGCCCAGCTGCTGGAGGAGGACGAGGCCATGCCGCAGCACCGCCGCCAGGCCGTGGGCGTGATCCGGCGCGGCGGCGACCATTTGCTGAGCCTGATCGAAGGCACGCTGGACGTGGCCCGCATCGAAGCCGGCAAGCTGACGCTGCAGGTCGAGCCCATGCGCTTCCGCGAGGGGCTGGAAGAGATCGCGCGGCTGATGGAGCTGCAGGCCTCGGCCAAGGGCGTGCGCTTCGAG
>CAYTWU010000362.1:0-3724 GCA_964442175.1 uncultured Rubrivivax sp. | reverse complement strand
CATCGCACAGTTGCCCGATATCGACCGCAAGTCGCAAGGCCCAGGCCGGATGATGGCGGCGATCTACCGTACCCTGCTCGACGAGATTAAGCGCGACAACTTCCAGGTGCTGCACCAGCGCACCTCGCTGACGCCGCTGCGCAAGCTGTGGATCGCGACGCGCACCCACTGGCGCGGCCGGTGAAGCGCGTCGCGGTGGTCGGCGGCGGCTGGGCCGGGCTGGCCGCGGCCGTCACACTCACCGCCGCGGGCCGCGCCGTCTCGCTGTTCGAGATGGCGCCACAACTGGGCGGCCGGGCACGCCGGGTCGAGGCCGGCGGCGCGGTGCTCGACAACGGCCAGCACATCCTGATCGGTGCCTACACCCAGACACTGGCGCTGATGCGCCAGGTCGGTGCCGACCCTGATGCCCTGCTGCAGCGCCTGCCGCTGACCCTGCGCTACCCCGAGGGCCACGGCCTGCAACTGCCGGCCGGCCCCGCGGTGACTGCCTTCTTGCGCGGCGTGCTGGCCTGCCGCGGCTGGACTTTGGGCGAGCGCCTGGCCCTGCTGCGCGCCGCCACCGGCTGGGCCCTGCGCGGCTTCCGTTGCAGTGCGGCGCTCACCGTGGCCCAGCTCTGCGCGCGCCTGCCGGCCCGCGTTCGCGACGAGCTGATCGACCCGCTGTGCGTCGCGGCCCTCAACACCCCGGCGCACGAAGCCAGCGCTCAGGTCCTGCTGCGCGTGCTGCGCGACGCACTCTTCAGCGGGCCAGGCGCCGCCGACTTGCTGCTGCCGCGGCACACGCTGGACCAGCTGTTGCCAACACCAGCCGGGCAATGGCTGCGCGCCCAGGGTGCCGAGCTGCACCTGGGCCGGCGGGTTGATCAGCTGACCAGCGCCGCCGCTGGCTGGCAGCTGGACGGCGATCCCTTCGAGGCCGTGGTGCTGGCCTGCAGCGCCGCCGAGGCCGCCCGCCTGACCCACGACGTGCAGCCCGCATGGTCGACCCGCGCCGCCACGTTTGCCTACGAGCCCATCGTCACCGTCTACCTGCAGGCCGATGGCGTGCGCCTGCCCACGCCCATGGTGGCGCTGCGCGCCGACGACCACAGCGCACCGGCACAGTTTGTGTTCGACCTCGGTGCCCTGGGCGGGCCGGCGGGGCGGTTGGCCTTTGTCGTCAGCGGTGCCGCGCCCTGGGTCGCACAAGGGCGCGAGGCCATCGCGCAGGCGATCCTCGCGCAGGCCCGGGCGGCCTTCCCGGCCAGCACCTGGCCCCAAGGCCTGCAGCTGCTGCAGCTGATCACCGAAAAGCGCGCCACCTTCCGCTGCACGCCGGGCCTGGACCGACCGACCGCCGCCATCGCGCCGCGGCTGTGGGCCGCGGGCGACCATGTGCAAGGCCCCTACCCGGCCACGCTGGAAGGTGCTGTGCGCGCCGGCCGGGCAGCAGCACTGGCGCTGCTGTCCGAGGTCTGAGGTGCTGCGGCGCAATGCCGGTATGCAATCCAGCCTTTCGCGATGCAAAATGGCGCCCATGCTGTCGAAAGCCGCCCGATGAAAGCCCCCGAAGACCAGAGCCCGACCATCCAGGTCCTGGAACGGGCCTTTGCGCTGCTGGACACCCTGGCCGCGCACCAGGACCCGGTGTCGCTGAAGCAGATCAGCGAAGAGACCGGGCTGCACCCCTCCACCGCCCACCGCATCCTGAACGACCTGACCATCGGCCGCTTCGTTGATCGGCCACAAGCCGGCAGCTACCGGCTGGGCATGCGGCTGCTGGAACTGGGCAACCTGGTGAAGGGGCGGCTGGACGTGCGCGAGGCCGCCATCGGCCCGATGCGTGAACTGCACAAGCTCACGCACCAGCCGGTGAACCTGTCGATGCGCCAGGGCGACGAGATCGTCTACGTCGAGCGCGCCTTCAGCGAACGTTCAGGCATGCAGGTGGTGCGCGCCATCGGCGGCCGGGCGCCGCTGCACCTCACCTCCGTGGGCAAACTGTTCCTGGCCCACGACGACCCGGCCCGGGTGCGCGCTTACGCCACCCGCACCGGCCTGGCCGGCCACACCCGCACCAGCATCACCGAACTGCCGCGGCTGGAGCGTGAACTGGCGACGGTGCGCGCGCGCGGTGCGGCGCGCGACGACGAAGAGCTGGAGCCCGGCGTGCGCTGCATGGCCGCCGGCATCTACGACGACCAGGGCCGGCTGGTGGCCGGGCTGTCGGTGTCGGCACCGGCCGACCGGCTGGAAGAAGGCTGGCTCGAAAACGTGAAATCAACCGCGGCCGAGATCTCGGCCACGCTGGGTCACCGGGGCTGAACCACCCCGGACAGCGCAGCCGGCGCGCTCGACAGGAAGCTGCGCAGGCGCTCGGCATCGCCGATGCGCGAGTAGCGGCCCGCGGAATCCAGCAGCACCATGATCAGCTTGCGGCCGGCCAGTTGCGCCTGCATCACCACGCAGCGGCCGGCTTCCGAGATGTAGCCGGTCTTCTGCAGGCCGATGGACCAGTTCGGGTCGCGCACCAGGGCATTCGTGTTGCGGAACTGCAGCTGCCGGCGCCCGATGGCCACGGCCGCCTCCTGCGCCGTGGAGAGCTCGCGGATCAAGGGCTGCTCGGACGCCGCCTTCACCAGCATGGCGAGGTCGTGGGCGCTGGATTGGTTGTCGCTGGACAGGCCCGTGGGCTCGACGTAGCGCGTGGCGTGCATGCCCAGCAGGCCCGCCTTGGCGTTCATGGCCGAAACGAAGGCCTTGATGCCACCCGGGTAGTGCCGGCCCAGCGCGTTGGCAGCCCGGTTCTCGGACGACATCAGCGCCAGGTGCAGCATCTCGCCGCGTGACAACTGCGTGCCCACGGCCAGGCGTGAGCCGCTGCCCTTCTCGGTGTCGACATCGTCCTGCGTGATCGTCAGCATGTCGTCCAGCGACTGCCCGGCCTGAACGACCACCATCGCCGTCATCAGCTTGGTGATCGACGCGATGGGCAACACGGCGTCGGAGTTCTTGCTGAACAGCACCTCGTCGGTGTCCTGGTCGATGACCAGGGCGACGCTGGATTTCAGGTTCAGGGGGTCGTCGGTGCCATGCAGACCCGCGATCTGGCCGTACGACAACTTGGCCGGCACCACGGCCGCAGGTTTGCGGGCGGCCACCTTGCGCGTCTTGCGCACCGGCTGGGCCTTGCTGGTGGTCTTGGCGGATGACTTGGCCGCGGCGGTCTTGGCGCGGTTGTTCGTGTTGCTCGCCGCATCGGCCGGTGCAGGCGCACCCAAGACCAAGGCCAGCATCAACGCCAGCAGGGCGCCCCCAGACCGCACACCGTTCAGAGCCAATTTCCGCATGTCCACCTCGCGCCGGGAGTTTAGGTCAGAAAACAGCGCAAGATCAAGAACTTGCGCTGGTTTCTTCAAGTCGAGGTGGGCAGCAACCGCTCAGCCCTGTGCGGCCACCCTTTCCGCCTTGCTGTGCAGCTTGTTCAAGGCCGACAGGTAGGCCTTGGCCGACGCCACCACGATGTCCGGGTCGGCACCGACGCCGTTGACCACCCGGCCACCGTGCTGCAGGCGGACCGTCACCTCGCCCTGCGATTCTGTCGAGCCGCTGGTGATGGCATTGACGGAATACAGCATCAGTTCGGCGCCAGATTGCACCTTGGACTCGATGGCCTTGAGGCTGGCGTCCACCGGGCCATTGCCATCGCTCTCGGCATGGAACTCGGTGCTGCCGGCGGCAA
>CAYTWU010000361.1:0-3754 GCA_964442175.1 uncultured Rubrivivax sp. | reverse complement strand
GAAGGGCGCTGGCCGGCGGCCGGGCGCGAGGTGGACCTGGCTTTCGACGACGGCCTGGTGCGCAGGTTGCGCCTGCAGGTGCGGTTCACGCCGGCACCGGCCACGGACGGGCCCGATGCCGCCGTCGACCCCTACTGCGTGTTGCTGCTGGAAGACCTGCGCACGGCACAGGCCCGGCTGCGGCAGGAGAAGCTGGCCGCGATGGGCCGGGTCTCGGCCGGCATCGCCCATGAGATCCGCAACCCGCTGGCGGCCATCGCGCAGGCCAACGCCTTGATGCTGGAAGACACGCTGGCGCCGCCCCAGCAGCGCCTGGCACGCATGGTGGCCGACAACGTCCGCCGGCTGCAGCGCATCGTCGACGAGGTGATGGAGCTGGCGCCGGCGGGCGCCTCCTCGCCGCAGGTGATCGACGCCAGGGCGGTCGTCGCGGCGGCCACGGCGGACTGGGCGCAGACCGCAGGCCTTGAACTCGGCGCCGCCAGCCGCTTGCGCACCGAGGTCCCCGAGACGCCACTGGGCGCGCTGTTCGACGCCGAGCACCTGCGCCGTGTGCTGGTGAACCTGCTGGACAACGCCTTGCGGCATGCCAGCGGGGCGCCGGGGGCCGTGCTGCTGCGCCTGGGCACGCGAGACGACACCCAACTGCAACTGCAGGTGCTGAGCGACGGCGACGTGATCCCGCCCGAGGTCGAACGCCACCTGTTCGAGCCCTTCTTCTCCACGCGCAGCCGGGGCTCGGGCCTGGGCCTGTATATTTGCCGAGAGCTGTGCGAACGCTACGGCGCGAGCATCGATTTCCGGCCCCGCCGCGGGGCCGACCGCCTGCGCAACGAGTTCGTGGTCACGATGCGGCGCGCCGTGCTGAGCGCGCCCGATGCGGTCCTGCCGCTGAACGGATGAGCCTGCCTTCCACCGCGCCCCGCCTGTTGGTCGTCGACGACGAACCCGACCTGCGCACGCTCTACGAACTCACCCTGGTGCGCGAGGGCTACGACGTCGAAAGCGCCGGCAGCGTGGCCGAGGCCTGGCGGCTGCTGGAGAGCCAGCGCTACGAGCTGCTGATCACCGACATGCGCCTGCCCGATGGCAGCGGGCTGGATCTGCTCGCCCGCCTGGAGGCCGCCGGCCGGCCCGAGAAGGCGATGGTGATCACGGCCTACGGCTCGCCAGAAAACGCCGTCGAAGCGCTGAAGTCCGGCGCCTACGATTACCTCACCAAGCCGGTGGACCTGCGGCAGTTCCGTGCGGTCGTGGCCTCGGCCCTGGGCCGCGTGCCGGCACCGGCGCCGCTGCAGGCCGATGCGGCGACCACGCGCCGTGTCCGGCCCGGCAGCGCCGGCCAGAACTCGCTCGCCCGCCTGGCAGGCGACTCCACCGTGATGCGCGAGGTGCGGGCCCTGGTGCAGAAGGTGTCGCGCAGCATGGCCCCGGTGCTGGTGCATGGCGAGTCCGGCACCGGCAAGGAGCTGGTCGCACGCGCGATCCACGACGTCTCCCCACGTGCGGCCATGCCCTTCGTGGCCGTGAACTGCGGCGCCATCCCGGAACAGTTGCTGGAGGCCGAATTTTTCGGCTACCGCAAGGGCGCCTTCACCGGCGCGCAGGAAGACCGCGCCGGTTTCTTCCAGGCCGCCCAGGGCGGCACGCTGTTCCTCGACGAGATCGGCGACCTGCCGCTGGCGATGCAGAGCAAGCTGCTGCGTGCGATCCAGGAGCGTGCGGTACGCGCCATCGGCAGCGTGGCCGAGGTGGCCATCGACGTGCGCATCGTCAGCGCCACGCACAAGGACCTGGGCCACGAGGTGCGCGACGGCCGCTTCCGGCAAGACCTGTTCTACCGCCTGAACGTCATCCGCATCGGCGTGCCCCCCCTGCGGGAGCGCATCGACGACCTGCCGGCCATCTGCAACGCGGTGCTGGGTCGCATCGCGCAGGACGCCGGCGTCAGCCCGCCGCCGGTGCTGACGGCCGATGCGATGCAGCTGCTGTTGCGCCACCGTTTCCCGGGCAACGTGCGCGAGTTGGAGAACCTGCTGCACCGCGCGCTGGCGTTGTCGGGCCAGGAGCAGATCACGGCCAAGGACCTCGCGCTGTCCGATGAAGACGGGTTCGAGGCGACGGCGCCGATGGCGCTGGAGACCGCACCGTTGCCGATGTCCACCAGCCCGGTGTCGCCCGCGGCCGACGTCGTGCTGCCACGCGACCTGCAGACGCACCTGGACGAGGTGGAGCGCGACATCCTGCTGCGCGCGCTGGAAAAACACCGCTACAACCGCACCGCCGCCGGCGCCAGCCTGGGCTTGTCGCTGCGGCAGATGCGGTACCGCATGGCCCGCCTGGGCATCGACAGTGGCGGCAGCGGCAACGATTGAACGGCGCACGCCGGGTTGGGCGGGCGGCTGGTGGTGGCATGCACGTCGTCACCCGTCGCCGCACCACGGGCCACGCCCGCCCGGCATGGCGGTGGACCTGGTGGTGGTGCACTCGATCAGCCTGCCCCCCGGGGTCTTCGGCGGCCCGGCGGTCGAGGACCTGTTCCTGGGCCGGCTGGACTGCAGCAGCCACCCGAGCTTCGAGGGTTTGCGGGGACTGCGGGTGTCCGCGCACTTTGTCATCCGCCGCACGGGGGAGGTGCAGCAGTTCGTCAGCACCGAGCGCCGCGCCTGGCACGCGGGGCGGTCGCACTGGCGGGGCCGCGACAACTGCAACGACTTCAGCATTGGCATCGAGCTCGAAGGCCTGGAAGGCCAGCACTTCGAGCCGGCACAGTACCGCCGGCTCGCGCGCCTGCTGCGTGCGCTGACACGCCGTTACACGCTGCGCGAGGCCGTGGGCCACGAACACGTGGCGCCCGGCCGCAAGCACGACCCCGGCGCCGGCTTTGCCTGGCGCACCCTTCGTGCGGCGCTGGGCCCGTGCCGCCTGCAGTTGTTTGGCGAACCCCAGAAACGGCGCGGCCGGCAGCGCATTTCGGGCCGCAGAGGCACATGAATCCAGGTGCTCGGCCCAGCGGCCCTGTTGGCGCCGGGGCGGCATCGGCAGGCCCGCACAGCCATTGGTAGAAGCCCGCGGCTGCACACTACCGCTAGTGGCTTGTAGGGGTGGCGGACCCCAGATATAGTGTCCGCTCGTGATAAGCTGATGACTGCGCCGAACCACTTTCACCCCCGACAGCCCGCTGGGCTGCAGGCCACCACAGGCCCGCTTGCAGCGCGTTTTCACGCGCTGTCGGCCGGGGATGCGGCACACCGACAGACCAACTGAATCCACCGCCCGCTGGCCGCCGCCGCGGGCGGCCCAATTTGCGCGACCAGACAGAGGGGAACCCATGCAGCAGACCGTGCCGTCCACCACCCACACCAGCCTCCCGGCCACACCACGTGCCACCGCCCAGGCGGCCGCCGCGGCGTCTGCCTTCGCGGGTTACCAGATCATCCGCCGCAACGGTGCGGTGGTGTCCTTCGAACCCAACAAGATCGCCGTCGCGCTGATGAAGGCTTTCCTCGCCGTGCACGGCACGCAAGGTGCGGCCTCGGCCAGCGTGCGCGAGACGGTGGACGGCCTGACCGAGTCCGTGGTGCGCGCCCTGCTGCGCTCGCGCCCGGGTGGCGGCACCTTCCACATCGAGGACGTGCAAGACCACGTGGAACTCGGCCTGATGCGCGGCGGCCACCACGAAGTGGCCCGTGCCTACGTGCCATTCGCCGCCAATAGCACGGCAACGCGTCCACCCACATCGCCCGCGCCCACG
>CAYTWU010000360.1:0-3765 GCA_964442175.1 uncultured Rubrivivax sp. | reverse complement strand
GCGCGGCGTGGATCATCAGGTTGTCGCCCGGGCGCACCTCGACCGTCAGCGCCGGCCCGGCAAAACGCATGCTGGGTGCCAGCGGCGCGATGCGGCCGTGCAGCGCGCCGCGCCGCCCGGCGACATCGGCCAGGATGGACGACGGGAACCGGGCCGACTCGGCCACCACAGCGGCGTCGACACGCTCGAAGTCACGGATCACATCGGGCAATGCAGCGGCCTGACTCATGGCAATCTCCTGGGAAGTCGGGATCAGCGCCAGCCGCGGGCTGGGACGCTGACGGTGGGGGTGGGGGTGATGGGAGCGGGCTCGGGGGTCAGTCGACGCGTGCGCCCGACTCCTTGACGACCTTGCCCCAGCGCGGGATGTCGTTCTTGATCAGCGCAGCGAACTGTTCCGGCGTGCCGCCCACCGGGTCGGCACCTTCGTTGCCCAGCTTCTGGCGCAGCTCGGGGTTCTGCAGCGCCTTGTTGAACTCGGCGTTGAGCTTGGCGACCACGTCCTTGGGCGTGCCGGCCGGGGCCAGCAGGCCGAACCAGGTCACGGCGTCAAAGCCCGAGAAGCCCGACTCGTTGATGGTGGGCACGTTGGGCAGGTCGTCCACCCGCTTGGCCGAGGTCACCGCCAGCGGCCGCAGCTTGTTGTTGCGGATCTGGCCGATCAGCGTCGGCACGGAGGACATGTAGAGCTCGACGCTGCCGCTGATCACATCGGTCAGGGCCTGCGCCGCGCCCTTGTAGGGGATGTGCTGCGTCTGGATGCCGGCGGCCTTCTGGAACATCTCGCTCGTCAGGTGGGCGACGGTGCCGTTGCCCGGTGAGGCAAAGTTCAGCGCGCCCGGCTTGGCCTTGGCCGCGCTGACGGCGTCGCCCAGGGTCTTCAGCGGCGTGCCGATACCGGTGACCATCACCAGCGGCGCATTGGCCAGCAGCACGATGGGCGCCAGATCCTTCTGCGAGTCGTACGGCATCTTCGCGTACAGCGTGGGGTTGATCGCGAGGTTGCTGGTCTGGCCGATCACGATCGTGTAGCCGTCGGCCGGCGCCTTGGCGGCGGCATCGACACCCAGGTTGCCGCCCGCGCCGGGCTTGTTGTCGATCACGAAGGTCCAGCCCGTCACGGCGGCGACCCGCTGGCTGGTCTCGCGGGCGATGGTGTCGGTGCCACCGCCGGCCGGGAACGGCACGACGATGCGGATGGGCTTGGACGGCCAGGCTTGCGCCATGGCACCGAAGCTCAGGGTCAGGGCGGTCAGCGCGAGGGCGGACGTGAGGATGTTGCGTCGCATGGGATGTCTCCGTTCTGTGCCCTGGGCGCACGGCAAGGGTGTTGCGCTGGGTCTGACGGAAGTATTCAAGCCGGAGGGCTTAAAGTCCAATCGATAGTTTCTTCAGATTCATAGATGGAGCTTTTGCGATGGACCTGCGTGACCTGCGCTACTTCGAGACGATCGCCGAGTTGCAGCACCTGGGTCGCGCATCGGCCTCGCTGCACCGGACCCAGCCCGCCTTGACGAGCAGCATCCGCCGCCTGGAAGCCGACTGCGGTGCGGCACTCTTCGAGAAATCCGGGCGCGGCATCCGGCTGACCGAGGCAGGCAAGGTGCTGCAGAAGTGGGCGCAGCGCATGCGCTTCGACGTCGAAGATGCGAAGCGCGAACTGCAGGCCATCGGCGCCGGCATGACCGGCCATGTGCGCATCGGCATCGTGCCGACCGCGGCCCAGTTCCTGCTGCCGGCGGTGGCCGGCCAGTTGCTGCACGAGGCGCCGCAGGTCACGCTGCGCACGGTGGTCGGGCTGATCGACAGCCTGAAGCCGCAGCTGCGCGCGGGTGAACTCGACCTCATGGTCGCAACGGAAAGCACCACCGAACCCGGCTGGGTGTCCACGCCGCTGGCCGAGGACATGATCGTCGTGGCGGCCAGCGACCGCCACCCGGTCTTCAGGTCGAGGGCCACGCTCAAGGACCTGGTGGGGCACGCGTGGGCGCTGCAACCACCCGGCGCACCCACGCGCGACTGGCTGGACCATACCTTTGATCGCCATGCCCTGCCCCGCCCGCATGTGCAGGTCGAGACGACCATGCTGCTGATGCTGCCGACCCTGATCGTGAAGACCGGGCTGCTGAGCTTCATCTCGCGCCATCACCTGCAAGGCCGGGCGCGCATCCCGGGTCTGCAGGAGGTGCCGGTCAAGGGCGCCACCATGCGCCGCCGCCTGGTCGTGACGCACCGGACCAACAGCTACCTGTCGCCGGCGACGAGCCGCTTGCTGGAATTGTTCAAGTCGTCGGCGAGTTCCGCATGAGCCGGTTCCCTGGCGAGCCGACTGGCGTGCCGGCCTCGGGCAGATAGGGGCCGTGCCTGGCTGCCGCGCCCCGGCAAGCCTCCAGGTCATTGCTCGGTACGCGCGGCCTCCGCATGCAGCCATGCGAGAAACGCCTCCACAGGCGGCCGCCGGGCATGTTTGGCGGGATACACCACGAAGTGCGCCTTGATGCGGACCGCCTTGTCCGGACCGAACACGGCCTTCAGCTTGCCATTGGCCAGGTGCGGCCCCGCGTTGATCGCGCTCTCCAGCGCCACGCCGAGGCCTTGCATCGCGGCGTCGAGTGACATCTGGGCACGATCAAATCGCAGTGCAAACCGCTCGGGCGAGCGTTTGCCGGAGAACGCCCTGAGCCAGTCCGACCACTGCACGACGCTCACATTGCTCTGGATCAGCGGCACCTCGAGCAGCTGTTCGATCCGCTTCAGCCGATGCTCACGGATGAAGGCCGGGCTGGCGAGCGGCAGGATGCGCTCCTCGAACAGCGGCTCCACCACCAGGTCACCCCACTGCGGCACGCCGTAGCGGATGTCCACATCCGCCTGGCCCAACGCAAAGTCGCTCGGCGTGTGGGCTGCAGACAGATTCAACGCAATGTCCGGATGGGCCTGTGCAAAGCCGCGCAGCCGCGGCATCAGCCACAGGCTCGCGATGCTCGGCGCCGAGTGCACGTACAGGCTGTTGCCGACGCCCTTGCGCAGGTCCTCCGTCGCCGCCGAGATCGCTGACAACGCGCCGGCCACACGCTCGAGGTAACGCTCGCCAGCCGTGCTCAAACGCACGGCGTGTGCGCTGCGCTCGAACAGACGCACGCCCAGGTCGGCTTCCAGCCGCGCCACCTGGTGGCTGATGGCCGACGCGGTGACGTGGAGTTCGGACGCCGCGAGCGCAAAGCTGCGGCGGCGCGCCACGGCCTCGAAAGCCTGAAGGTTCACCAGCGGGGGCAGAGCGGTCATAGGGTTCACCCGGTCTGAACATGACGATCCGTCATCCTAGCCTGACGAACAATCGTTTGCCATCAGCATCGTCGCCATCGAACATCTCGTCATCAACCACGAACGGAGACATCCACATGCTGCTGAAGGACAAGGTTGCCATCATCACCGGCGGTGCCGGCATCAATGGACTCGGCTATGCCACCGCACGCCAGATGGCCGCCCAGGGTGCCCGCGTCGTCATCCTGGACCTGGCGCGTGCCGAGCCGGCCGCTGCGGCTGCGCGGCTGGGTGAAGCTCATCTCGGTCTGGTCGCTGACGTGACCGACAAGGCCGCCTGCGAGGCGGCAGCGGCCGCGGTGCTGAAAACCTTCGGCCGCATCGACATCCTCGTCAACAACGCCGGCATCACCCAGCCGGTGAAGACGCTGGAGATCACCGGCGCCGACTACGACCGCATCCTCGACGTCAGCCTGCGCGGCACGCTGTACATGTCGCAGG
>CAYTWU010000359.1:0-3784 GCA_964442175.1 uncultured Rubrivivax sp. | reverse complement strand
GCCATCTCCGACATCACCGAACAACGTTTGCAGCGCGAGAAGCTGGAGCGCCAGGCGCACTTCGACGAGCTCACGCGGCTGCCCAACCGGGCGCGGTTGACCCAGCTGCTGGCCGACGCGATGCGTGCCGCCGACCGCGACGGCTACCTGCTCGCCGTGTGTTACCTCGACCTGGACCGCTTCAAACCCGTGAACGACCGCTACGGCCATGCCGGCGGCGACCGCCTGCTGGTCGAGCTGGCCGGCCGCCTGCGCGGTGCGCTGCGCAGCCGCGACCTCTGGGCCGACGCCGCCGCGCGCCTGGGCGGCGACGAGTTTGTGCTGCTGCTGCGCGCCGGCACGCTGGAAGAAGCCCGGCTGGCGGTGGAGCGTGTGCTGCGCGTGGTGGCCCAGCCCTACGTGATCGACGCCGCGCAGGAGCCGGTGCAGATCACCGCCAGCGTGGGTGCCACGGTCTACCCGATCGACCGCAGCGACGCCGACACCCTGCTGCGCCACGCCGACCACGCGATGTACGGCGCCAAGCAGTCGGGCCGCAACGGCTACCTGTTCTTCGACCCCGAACTGCGCCGCCGCACCGAAGAACGCGTGATGGCCATCGGGCGTGTGCAGGAGGCGCTGGACCGGGCCGAGTTCGTGCTGTTCTACCAGCCCATCGTGGACATGCGCAGCGGCCGTGTGCTGGGCATGGAGGCGCTGCTGCGCTGGGAACACCCGCAGCAGGGCATGATCGCGCCGCTGCAGTTCTTGCCGCTGATCGAAAACACCGGGCTGTCGGCCCGCATTGGCGACTGGGTGCTCGGCCAGGCGCTGGACCACCTGTCGCAATGGCGCCGCAACGGGCTGGACATCACGGTCAACGTCAACATGTCGGCGCGCCACCTGCAGGAACCTGATTTTGTGCAGCGGCTGTCGGAGTTGCTGGCCCGCCATGCCGAACCGCTGGCCGAGTCGCTGAAGCTGGAGGTGGTCGAGTCGGCCGCACACGCCGACCTGGAGGCCACGTCACAGTTGCTGGCACGCTGCCGGGCCCTGGGCGTGCGCTCGGCGCTGGACGATTTCGGCACCGGCTACTCCACGCTCACGCACCTGCAGCGCCTGCCGGTGGACGTGTTGAAGATCGACCGCAGCTTCGTCAACCACATGCTCGACGACGCGCAGGACCGCGCGCTGGTGGAGGGTGTGATCGGCCTGGCCCGCACCTTCGGCTGCTCGGTCGTGGCCGAAGGTGTCGAGACCCCGGCCCAGGCCCGCATGCTGCTGGACCTGGGCTGTGACATCGGCCAGGGCACCGGCATCGGCGCACCCATGCCCGCCAGCGGGGTGGCCGACTGGGTGCGCGGCTATGGCGGCATGTTCGCCCTGACGCCCGCCGCGCCGGCCGCACCCAGGGTCACCGGAACCGGGACGCTAGACTCGGCCGGGTGATCCCCGCCGATTTTCTGCAGGACCTGCTCAGCCGCGTCGACATCGTCGACGTGGTGGGCCGGCACGTGCAGTTGAAGAAGGGCGGCATCAACCTGATGGGGCTGTGCCCCTTCCACGGCGAAAAGTCGCCCAGCTTCTCGGTCAGCCCGGCCAAGCAGTTTTATTACTGCTTTGGCTGCGGCGCCTCGGGCGACGCCGTGAAGTTTCTGGTCGAATTCTCGGGCATGGGTTTCCGCGAGGCGGTGACCGAGCTGGCGCAGCAGGTCGGCTTGCCGATGCCCGAGGACGACACCGACCCGGCCGAGCGGGAACGTGCCCAGCAGGCCAAGGCCCGACAACTCTCGCTGACCGACGTGCTGGAAAAGGCCGCCGGCCACTACCGCCAGGCGCTGAAGGCCAGCCCGCGCGCCATCGACTACCTGAAGCGGCGTGGCCTCACCGGGCAGGTGGCAGCCCGCTTTGGCATGGGCTACGCGCCTGAGGGCTGGCGCAGTCTGGCGAGCGCCTTCGCGCGCTACGACGACCCACTGCTGGCCGAAGCGGGCCTGGTGATCACCCAGGGCGACGAGGGGCCGGAGCAGAAACGCTACGACCGCTTTCGTGACCGCATCATGTTCCCGATCCGTTCCGTCAAGGGCGAGGTCATCGGCTTCGGCGGGCGGGTGCTGGACGGCGGCGAGCCCAAGTACCTGAACTCGCCGGAGACGCCGGTCTTCAGCAAGGGCCGCGAGCTGTACGGCTTGTTCGAGGCCCGCCAGGCCCTGCGCGAGAAGGGCTACGTGCTCGTGGTCGAGGGTTACATGGACGTGGTCGCCCTGGCGCAGTCGGGCCTGGGCAATGCCGTGGCCACGTTGGGCACGGCCTGCACGGCCGAGCATGTGCAGAAGATGTTCCGCTTCACCGACTCGGTGGTCTTCAGCTTCGACGGCGACGCCGCCGGCCGCCGCGCCGCCGGCCGCGCGCTGGAAGCGGCGCTGCCCCACGCCACCGACCTGCGCAGCGTGCGCTTCCTGTTCCTGCCGCCAGAGCACGACCCCGATTCCTTTGTACGCGAGCGGGGCGCCGAAGCCTTCGAACAATGTGTGGCCGAGGCCGTGCCGCTGTCGCGCCAGCTCATCGACCACGCCGCCGACGGCCTGGACCTGGGCACCGCCGAAGGCCGGGCCAAGATGCTGGCGCTGGCCAAGCCGCTGTGGGAGGCGCTGCCGCAGGGCGCGCTGCGCGACCAGGTGCTGGCCGACCTGGCCGAGCGTGGGCGCATGCCCACCGAAGACCTGCAGCTGCGCTGGGGCCTGCGCAGCGCCGGTGGGCCGCGGCGTGGCAGCGGTGGCCTGGCGGCCAAGGTGCGGCGGGCCAGCTCTCGCCAGGCGCCCGCCAGCCCCTGGGACCAGGTGGCGCGCATCGTGTTGCAGCAATGCGAGCTGTGGCTGGAGCTCGACGGCGAAACCCACCACCGGCTGGTGGCCCTGCCCGGCTGGCACGGTGCGGTGTTTGCCTGGGTGGACCGCCAGCTCACGGAGCACGGCCCCCTGCCCTGGCCCGGGCTGCGCGACGCGCTGGCCGACGAGCCCTGGGCCGACACCGCACGCGACAAGATGGACAACGCCCTGGTGCTGCCCGACGCCACGCTGGAGACCCTGCAGCAGGCGCTGGCCCAGGGCGAATCGGCGCAAAGGCAACAGGGGGCCGCAGCGTTGCTCGGCCGTCTTTGACGGATGGGCCGCCTTGACCGATAATCGAGGGTTTGTTGCAGCGGCAAGAGTGACAGCAGCACCTCCGGACCCCGGCCACCCCTGATACGGGTCACCCAAAGGCCAAACCCCTCCGCCAGGGCTGCATTTTCAAACGTCCACGCGAGCTTGCCCGCCCGACAGTGCCTTGGCCGTTCTGAGCCGCCACAAGTTTTTTTCTGACGTGGCGCCGAACGGCGGGCTGCTGCTTGGGCGCTTCGTCCCCCATCATCGAGGAACCGCATGACCGCGAAGAAAACCGCCGCCGCGCCCGCCAAGGACAGCAAGGACACCAAGAAGAAGGCCGACACGGCGGTCGAGCCGAAGAAGGCTGCTGCCAAGGCCGCAGAGCCCGCGAAGGCCGCAAAGGCGCCCGCCAAGGCCGCAGCCAAGACCGAGGCCAAGCCGGCTGGCAAGGCGGCGGCCAAGGCCCCCGCCGCCAAGGGCAAGGGTGACAGCAAGAAGGCCGCGGTCGTCGAAGAAGAAGAGATCGACCTCGAAGCCGAGTTTGCGGCCGATGCCGAACCGGAAGCCGATGGCGATGCCGGCGACGCCGGTGATGGCGAGAAGGCCAAGGCCAAGCCGCTGCGCATGAAGGTGTCGCGCGCCAAGGAGCGCGCGCTGAT
>CAYTWU010000358.1:0-3828 GCA_964442175.1 uncultured Rubrivivax sp. | reverse complement strand
CATAGGCCGAGTAGCTCTTGGTCAGGCTCACCGGGATCGCCGCGCTGTTGACGATGTGCAGCAGCGCCACGGCGATGATGAAGGCGCCGAAGAACCAGTTGGCCACGTAGATGTGGCGGATCTTGCGGATGCCCACGGTGCCGAAGAACACCACCGCGTAGCTGACCCAGACCACCGCGATCAACAGGTCGATGGGCCACTCCAGTTCGGCGTACTCCTTGCCTTGGGTCAGGCCCAGCGGCAACGACACGGCGGCGGCCAGGATCACCAGTTGCCAGCCCCAGAACGTGAACTTGGCCAGCCCCGGCAGGAACAGCGGCGTCTGGCAGGTGCGCTGCACCACGTGGTAGCTGGTCGCAAACAGCGCGCAGCCGCCGAAGGCAAAGATCACCGCATTGGTGTGCAGCGGGCGCAGGCGGCCGTAGCTGAGGAAGGGGATGCCCAGGTTCAGCTCGGGCCAGGTCAGCTGGGCGGCGATGACCACGCCCACGAGCATGCCCACCACACCCCACAGCACCGCCGCGAGGGCGAACCACCGCACGGGTGCGTCGGTGAAGACTGGAGCCGCGGTGGCGGCTCCCCCGGTTCTGCTAGACATAAGACCTCTCCTCACAAGGAACGTTGGCTTGTTGGCGGTGATTGTTCTGCGTGCACCTGCAACATGGCTTGATCGTCATCAACCAACACGGGGGCCGGCTCCAGGATGCGCTCGCCTTCGAGCTCCAGGTCCTCGAACTGGCCGCGGTACAAGGCCCAGCCGAAGATGCCCAGGATGCCGAGCACCAGCACGGCGGACAGCGGGATCAGCAGGTACAGGATTTCCATCTCAGGCGCCCAAGGCGTCTTCGCGGGCCGCGCGTGCGGCGTTCAGCACCACGAGCAGCGAGCTCAGCGCCATGCCCAGGCCCGCAGCCCAGGGCGGCAACCAGCCCACCACGGCCAGCGGGATGCAGGCGGCGTTGTAGGCCGCGGCCCAGGCCAGGTTCTGGCGCACGATGCGCATCGTTTTCTGCGCGGTGATGCGGGCCCGCTGCACATCGCCCCAGCGGCCCGACACCACCACGGCATCGGCCTGCGCACGCGCCACCAAGGCGCCCTGCCCCATCGCCAGCGACACGTCGGCCCGTGCCAGCACCGGGGCGTCGTTGACACCGTCGCCGACCATCATCACGCGCTGTCCGGCGGCCTGTGCGGTGGCCACGGCGTCGAGCTTGTCTTGCGGGCTGGCGCCGCCGATGGCGGCGATGCCGCCGAGCCGGCGGGCCAGCGCCTGCACGCGGGCCGGCTGGTCGCCGGACAACAGTGTCGGTGCCTGGCCCTGGGCCTGCAACGCCGCGAGGCCCTCGGCCACGCCGGGCCGCAGCGGCTCCAGCAGGTCAACCGCCGCCACCGGCGTGCCATCGCACACCAGCACGCTGCGGGCGCCATCGGCCCAGTCGGCGTGCACGCCCAGCCAGGTGGCCGAGCCCAGTTGCCAGCAGCGGCCCTGCTCGTCCAGGCCCTGCAGCCCCATGCCGGGCAACTCCTGCACGGCATGCATCGGCAACCCCGTGCCCTCTGCGGAGATGGCGCGCGCCACCGGGTGCGCAGACCACTGCGCCAGGCCGGCGGCGGCCGCGCGCCAGAGATCGGCGGCCGGCGGCTGCCCCGGTGCAGCGCGCCACTCGGCCACGGCCTGGCCCTCGTCGGTCAAGGTGCCGGTCTTGTCGACGAAAACCCGGTCCACCTGCGCCAGGGCCTCGATGGCGTCCAGGCGCTGCACCAGCACACCGCGCCGGGCCAGCCCCCCCGCCGCTGCCACCAGCGCCGCGGGCGCGGCCAGCGACAAGGCGCAGGGGCAGGTCACCACCAGCACGGCCACGGCCACGGGCACCGCCATGGCCGGGTCGATCAGGCTCCAGACGGCGGCGCTGCCGGCCGCCAGCAGCAGCACGGCCCACAGGAAAGGGCCGGCCCAGCGGTCGGCCAGCCGGGCCGACGCTGGCCGTTGCGTGAGCGCCTCGTGCATCAGCGCGACGATGGCCTCGTAGCGCGTGTCGGCACCCACACGTTCCACCTGCAGCCGCACCGGCGCGCCGGTGTTGCGGCTGCCGGCGACGACCACATCGCCGACGGCCTTGGCCACTGGCGTGGACTCACCGGTGAGCAAGGCTTCGTCGGCCAGCGTCGGGCCGCTGAGCAGGTGGCCGTCGGCCGGGAAGGCCTCGCCCACCGGCACCAGCACGCGGTCGCCGGGCACCAGGCGCAGCGTGCTCACCGTCTCCAGGTGGCCGTCGGCACGCTCGCGGCGTGCAGTGGCCGGCAGGCTGGCGGTGGCGGCTTCCAGCTCGGCCTGGGCACGGTGGCGCGCCCGCAGTTCCAGGTAGCGCGCCCCGAGCAGGAAGCTGACGAACATGGTCAGCGAATCGAAGTAGACCTCGGTGCCGAACAGCCCGCCGGGCGAAAAACTGGCGCCGCTGCTGGCCACGAAGGCCACCGCCACGCCCAGGGCCACCGGCACGTCCATGCCGATGCGGCGCTGGCGCAGGCCACGCCAGGCGGCCTGGAAAAACGGCCCGGCGGCGAACAGCACCACCGGCAGCGTCAGCACCCACTGGCCCCAGTTCAGCAGCTGGCGCATGTCGTTGGCCAGCTCGCCCGGGCCCGAGACGTAGCTGGGCGTGGCCAGCATCATCACCTGCATCGCGCAGAACGAGGCCACGAACCAGCGCCACAGCGCGCGGCGGTGTTCGGCGCGCCGCGCCTCGCGCGCCGGGGCGGCGGCGTCGGGCACGGCGTCATAACCCGCACCGCGGATGGCGGCGATCAGCGCCGAGGCCTGGGTGCGGGCCGGGTCCCAGCGCACGCTGGCCCGTTGCGCGGCAGCGCTGACGCGGGCCTCCAGCACGCCGTCCACGCGCTGCAGCGCCGCCTCCAGGAGGCTGGAACAGGCCGCGCAGGTGATGCCGGAGATCTGCAGGCCGGATTCCAGCTCTGCCCGCCCACCAGGCCCGACGCGGGGGCGCGAATAGCGTGCCAGCTCCAGGGGGTCGTCCAGCACGGCGGGCGTCGCCGGGGCGGGCGGTTCGTGCGGAAGGGCAGGCGCGTGGGCGGTGTTCATGCGGGCACCGCAGGGCCCGGACTGCAGGCTGTGCGATGCTCGCAGACTCTACGCCGTTGTCATCCGCTCAACATGATCTATGTCAAGACCGCTGCCCTGCTCGCCCTGATCGTGGCCCTGGCCGGGCCCACCGCGCCAGCGCGTGCCCAGGACGGGCCGCAGCCCAGGCTGCAGACCACCGCGTTGACGGCCGGCATGCACGTGATCCAGGCCGAACTGGCGCTGACGCCCACGCAGCAGATGATCGGCATGATGCACCGGCGCACCATGGGCACCAACGAAGGCATGCTCTTCGTCTACGACGAACCGCACCGCCTGTGCTTCTGGATGCGCAACACGCTGCTGCCGCTGACCATCGCCTTCATCGCCGACGATGGCCGCATCGTCAACATGGCGGACATGAAGCCGCTGGACGAGAGCTCGCATTGCGCGAGCGAGCCGGTGCGTTTTGCGCTGGAAATGAACCAGGGCTGGTTCGCCAAACGCGGCTTGAAACCGGGCACCCGCCTGCGCGGGGCCCCGTTCAAAGGCTAGGCGCCGCAGGGCGCCCGCGCCGTCACGCGAAGTTCGCGGCGGCGAATTCCCAGTTCACCAGCTTGTCGAGGAAGGTCTCGACGAACTTGGGGCGCAGGTTGCGGTAGTCGATGTAGTAGGCATGCTCCCAGACGTCGATGCACAGCAGCGCCTTGTCACCCGTAGTCAGCGGGGTGCCGGCGGCGCCCATGTTG
>CAYTWU010000357.1:0-3829 GCA_964442175.1 uncultured Rubrivivax sp. | reverse complement strand
TCGCCGGGCTGCAGGGCGCCGATGTCCACACGCACCGGCGCACCGGCGGCCTTGGCACGCTCGGAAGGCGTGAACGTGCTGACAAAAGGCACGGCGACGGCAGCACCGCCAACGGCACCGGCACCACAGGTGATGGCGATCCAGGTGCGGCGGCCGCGGTCGACTGCAGCGTCATTCACGGCGCCTTTCACGGCACTGTTCACGGCGTCACTCATGAAGATCCTCGTGTGGGGGTTCAAAGGTCATTCGGGTCAACCCGGGATTCTAGCCCAGGCACCTGCCTGCACCCCGAGGGCACAATCCGGGCGTTCAACACGGAGGAGAAAGCCATGGGCTTCATGACGGAATTCAAGGAATTTGCAAGCAAGGGCAACGTGGTCGATCTGGCCGTTGGCGTGATCATCGGCGGCGCGTTCGGCAAGATCGTGGGCTCGCTGGTGGACGATGTGATCATGCCGGTGGTCAGCACCATCTTCGGTGGCCTGGATTTCAGCAACTACTTCATCCCGCTGGCGGGCCAGACCGCGACCGTGCTGGCAGAGGCCAAGAAGTCAGGCGCTGTGTTTGCTTACGGCAGTTTCATGACCGTGCTGCTGAACTTCATCATCCTGGCCTTCATCATCTTCGTCATGGTCAAGCAAATCAACCGGCTCAAGCGCGAAGCCCCGGCCGCACCCCCGGCGCCGCCGGCCCCGACGCCGGAAGACGTCGTGCTGCTGCGCGAGATCCGCGATGCGCTGAAAAGCCGGGCTTGATGCCCGCTGCCGGGGGCTTTGCCGCGGGGGGCGGCGCCGCATACTGCGTTCGCGAATGTCCGCCCCATGAACCCGACACCCGTCCACCGCCTGCCCGCCCTGATCGAAGCCGCTGCGCACCGCCTGAAGCTGGCGGCGCGTGCGGCGGTTGAACGCACCATCGAAAGCCTGGGCCTCGCAGCCCTGGCCTCGTCGAACATCTTCCAGCGGGATGGCCTGCTGGGCGCGCAGTTCGAACTCAACCGCAAGTCGGCCATGTTCGTCATGGCCTTCAACGAAAGCCTGGACGAGCGCTTGAAGCTGGATTCGGCGCCGCGCTCCCGCAGTGGGGCCGCCACCGCCTGGGACTCGCTGGTCCTGGTGGACGACCTGGAGGTCGAACGCAAGATCTCCGCCGACCGCTTCGGCATGGAAATCGCACACGCCTGCGAGTGGGAACTGCGCGAGCTCGAGGGTTACATGGGCTCGCTGCTCGGTGCCACCCAGGAGCGCAACCCGCTGCGGCCCGAGGTGGTGGGCATGGCCCTGATCAAGGGCATTGAAGCAGCCAGCGAGCGCATGGACGTGCGCACCCTGCTGCTCAGCGAGCTCGGGCGTGTGCTGGCGCTGGAGATGCGCGCCACCTACGCCGCCATCGTGGCCGATCTGCGCAAGGCTGGCGTGCAGCCGGCTGGCCTGAGCGTGCGCGGCAGCCGCGAGCACAGCCGACAGGGCGGCCACAGCACCCAGGGCTCAGGCCACGACACGCTGGACGACAGCCCGACCACCGGCCAGGGGCGCGGCTACGCCGCGTCCACCGGACGCAGCCACTACGGCGGCGGCCCGTCGGCGCAGGGTGGCAGCACACGCTCCGGCATGCGCATGGGCGGCGGCGGGGCGGGCGTGGGGAGTGGGGGCGGTGGCGGCGGCAGTTTTGGCCGCGTCGATGCCCAGATGATGTCGTTGATCCGGCGCCTGGCCCATGTGGAGCAGGCCATGCCCGGCCATGCGTCGGGCGGCAGCAGCCGTTGGGACGACAGCGGCCCCGGCAGCGGCGGCCACGCGGCCGCGATGCCGGCCAACCTGATCCGCGCCCACCGCGAAGAGTTGCGCCAGGCGGCCAATGGCTCGATCGACCACATGGTGATCGACGTCATCGGCAGCCTGTTCGACCAGATCCTGTCGGACCCCAAGGTGCCGCCGCAGATGGCGCGCCAGATCGCGCGGCTGCAGTTGCCGGTGCTGCGTGCAGCGCTGGGCGACCCGACCTTCTTCTCGTCGCGCCGGCACCCGGTGCGCCGCTTCGTGAACCGCATCGCGTCGCTGGGTGCCGCGGTGGAGGACTTCGGCGACGACGACGGCAAACGTTTCCTGGGCCGCGTGCGCGCGCTGGTGAACGACATCGTCGAGGGCGATTTCGACCAGATCGACCTCTACGAGAACAAGCTCGCCGAACTGGAGCAGTTCATTGCCGAGCTGACCACCGAAGAGGTGCAGGCCCATGGCGACCCGGCGGCGATGCTGGGTGAGAAGGAAACCGAGGTCCGCCTCGCGCAGCGTTACGCGCAGCAGCTGCAATCCGAGCTGAAGGACCTGAACGGCCACGACTTCGTGCGCGATTTCCTGGTGGACGTCTGGAGCCAGGTGCTGGTGCAGGCCGCGCTGAGACACGGCGCCGACGGCGAACGTTTCACCCGCCTGCGCACCGTGGCGCGCGACCTCTACATGAGCGTGCAGCCCAAGGGCACACCGCTGCAGCGCAAGGAGTTCCTCGGGACGCTGCCGCGCCTGATGCAAGGGCTGAACGAGGGCATGGACCTGATCGCCTGGCCCGAGCCGGCGCGCAAGGCCTTCTTCGGGCAGTTGCTGCCCGCCCATGCCGAATCGCTGAAGGCGCCGCAGAGCCTGAGCACGCTGGACTGGAACCTGCTGGCGCGCCAGGTGGACGGCGCCTTCCAGACCCCGCTGCCCAAGAAGGCCGACCTGCCGCCGCCCGACAGCACGCCCCCGGTGCTCAACGACGCCGTGCCCGAGCCGCGCTTCACGCCCGAAGAAGCGGCCCGTGTCGGCCTGGTCGAAGAAAACAAGGTCGATTGGTCGGCCCAGATCGACATCGACCTGAGCGCCGAACCACCGCTGAACGAACAGGACATCCGCATCCAGGGCCTGCCAGCGCCCGAGCCGGTGGAGCCGCTGCACGGCAAATCCCTGGTCGAACACGTGGAACTGGGGTACCCGTACCAGATGAACGTGGACGGCGCCTGGCAGAAGGTGAAGCTCTCGCACGTGAGCCCGGGCCGCACCTTCTTCGTGTTCTCGCGTGGCAAGCGCCACCAGCAGACCATCTCGCTGACGCACCGCATGCTCGCGCGGCTGTGCGAGACCGGGCGCTTCCGCGCCTTCGAAAGCGCCTACCTGATGGAGCGCGCCACCGCACGGGCGCGGCGTCAGCTCTCGTCGCTGGGCGCGCCGGCCTGAGGGCTGGCCGGCGGATCGCTCAGGCGGCGCGCCATGCGCAGCGCCGCCACCAGGCTGGCCGGGTCGGCACGACCGGTGCCGGCGATGTCGAAGGCCGTGCCGTGGTCGGGGCTGGTGCGCACGAAGGGCAGACCCAGCGTGACGTTCACGCCGTCTTCCACGCCCAGGTACTTCACCGGGATCAGGCCATGGTCGTGGGTCATCGCCACCACCAGGTCGAAGGCACCGCGGCGGGCGCGCATGAACACCGTGTCGGGCGCGAAGGGGCCCTGGGCGTCGATGCCTTCGGCGCGTGCAGCCTGCACTGCGGGCGCGATGAAGCGGATTTCCTCGTCGCCGAACAGGCCGCCTTCCCCGGCATGCGGGTTCAGGCCGGCCACCGCGATGCGCGGCCGCACCTGTCCCCAGGCGCGCGCCGCCCGGTGCGCGATGCGCAGCGTGGACAACACGGCGTCGAAGTCCAGCGCCTCGATGGCCTGCCGCAGCGACACGTGGATGGTGACCAGCACCACGCGCAGCTCGGGGTTGGCCAGCATCATGCGCACCGGCGGCGGGGCCGCAGGGTCGGCCAGGGCCTGCAGCATCTCGGTGTGCCCCGGGTAGGGCACACCGGCGGC
>CAYTWU010000356.1:3199-3830 GCA_964442175.1 uncultured Rubrivivax sp. | reverse complement strand
TCGGCGAGGCGGTGCACCAGTCGCTGGCCATCGCCAGTGCCCTGGGCCACGGCGCCAAGTTCGTGCCGTCGCTGGTGCAGGCCCAGGAGCAGCTGGCCCACGTGGCCCTGGTCGGCCGCCCCGGGTAATCCTGGGTGCGCGGCAGTCGCCGCCCGGGTATCGTCGGCGCAAATTGGCCTGACCACTTGACCTTCCGACCATGCCGATCCAGGCCATCGAACCCCGCCGGCTGTACCGCCAGATCGCCGACCAGCTGCGTGCGCTGATCTCGGCGGGTGAATACGCCGTCGGCAGCCGGCTGCCGGCCGAGCGGGACCTGGCGGCCCAGTTGGGCGTGTCACGCCCCTCGGTGCGCGAGGCGTTGATCGCGCTGGAAGTGGAAGGCCTGGTCGAGGTGCGCGTGGGCTCCGGCATCCACGTGATCGCCCGCGACTCCGCCAAACCGCCGCTGGAGCCCGGCGCTTTCGGCCCCTTCGAGATCATCAGCGCCCGCCAGGTGGTGGAAGGTGAACTGGCCGCACTCGCCGCCACGCGCATGGGGCCTGATCAGGTGGCCGGCCTGCACGAGGCGCTGGCGCTGATGGAAGACGAGATCCGGCCGTTCAGCGACACGGGCCAGTCGGCGCTGTCC
>CAYTWU010000356.1:0-3189 GCA_964442175.1 uncultured Rubrivivax sp. | reverse complement strand
CCCATCCGCGGCGACCGGCTGTACCACCTGCGCATCGCCGAGGCGGCCGACAACGGCCCGCTGCTGCGCACCGTGACCGAGCTCTTTGACGAACGCAACAACCCGCTGTTCGAGCAGCTGGGCCAGCACTTCGAGAACCGCGAGAGCTGGTCGCGTGCGGTGGCCGAACACCGGGCCGTGATCGACGCGATTGCCGCGCAGGACCCGCAGGCCGCGCGCGCCGCGATGCAGACGCACCTGAAGAACTCACACGACCGTTTTGCCGACAACTGGCCGCCGAGCGAAGCCCTGGGAGCACCCTCACGATGAACAGCACCACCACCCTCGCCTGCCGCATCCACGGCGCCCACGACCTGCGGCTGGAGCCGGAACAGGCGCCCGCGCTGGGCCCGCACGACGTGCTGCTGCGCCTGGGCGCCGGCGGCATCTGCGGGTCTGACCTGCACTACTGGCAACACGGCAAGGTGGGCGCCTTTGTCGTGCGCGAGCCGCTGGTGCCGGGGCACGAGGCTTCAGGCGTGGTCGAAACCATTGGCAGCGCCGTGACGCGTGTGGTGCCGGGCGACCGTGTGGCCATCAACCCCTCGCACCCCTGCGGGGTCTGCGACTACTGCCGCGGCGGACGCGGCAACCTGTGCCGCAAGATGTTCTTCCTGGGCAGCGCCAGTGTGTTCCCGCACGCCCAGGGCATGTTCCGGCAGGCGTTTGTGATGGGCGAGGCGCAGCTGACGCCGATCACCGAGGCCCACATCTCGCTGGGCGAGATCGCCTGCGCCGAGCCCCTGTCCATCGGCCTGCACGCGCTGCACCGCGCAGGCCCGGTGCTGGGCGAGACGGTGCTGATCACCGGCGGCGGCACCATCGGCTGCATGAGCGTGCTGGCCGCGCGCCTGGCCGGCGCCGCCCACATCACGGTCTGCGACATCCACGACCGGCCGCTGGAGATGGCGCGCACCGTCGGCGCCGACCGCGTGCTGCGCAGCGACCAGGCCGATCTGCAGCAAGTCGCCGACAGCGCCGACGTGGTGATCGAAGCCGCCGGCAGCGCCGCCGCCCTGGCCACTTGCCTGAAGGCCGTGAAGCGCGGCGGGCGTGTGATGCAGGTCGGCACGCTGCCGGCCGAGATCCCGTTCCCGGCCAACAGCGTGATGGCGCGCGAGCTGGACTACCGCGGCGTGTTCCGCGCCCACCTGGCGTTCGACTGGGCGGTGCAGGCCATCCGCAGCCGCCGTGTCGATGTGCGCCCGCTGATCACGGCGCAGATGCCGCTGTCCCGTTCGCTCGAGGCCTTCGAGCTGGCCGCCGACAAGACCCGCAGCACCAAGGTGCAGGTCACCGCCGATTGATGTTCAACCACGAAGGAGACAAGACCATGAAACGCATCTTCCTGAAGTCGATGATGGCCGCCGCCGCGGTGGCCCTGGCCCTGCCCGTGATGGCGCAGACCAAGCTCAAGTGGGCCCATGTGTACGAGACCAGCGAGCCGTACCACACCGAATCTGTCTGGGCCGCCGAAGAGATCAAGAAACGCAGCAACGGCAAGTTCGAGATCCAGGTCTTCCCGGCCAGCAGCCTGGGCAAGGAGACCGACATCAACCAGGGCATGACCCTGGGCACGGTGGACATGATCATCAGCGGCACCTCGTTCGCCGCGCGCAGCTACCCGCGCATCGGCATCGCGTACTACCCCTTCATCTTCCGTGATGGCGACCACCTGCTGGCCTACGGCAAGAGCGATGTCTTCAAGGAGATGATCGACGGCTACCGCGCCAAGACCGGCATCCAGATCCTGGCCTACACCTACTACGGCGCGCGCCACACCACGGCGCAGAAGGCCTTCACCGATTGCGCCGGCCTGAAGGGCATGAAGATGCGCGTGCCCGACGTGCCGGCCTACCGCGCGATGCCCGAGTCTTGCGGCGCGAACCCGACGCCGATCGCCTTTGCCGAGGTCTACCTGGCGCTGCAGAACGGCACCGTCGATTCGCAGGAAAACCCGCTGCCCACCATCGAGGCCAAGAAGTTCTACGAGGTGCAGAAGCACATCATGCTGACCGGCCACATCGTGGACGGCCTGACCACGCAGGTGGCCCCGCACGTGTGGAACAAGCTGAGTGACGCCGAGAAGAAGATGTTCACCGACGTGGCACAAGAGGCCGCCACGCGTGCGTCGAACAAGATCAAGGCGCGTGAGGCCGAGCTGGTGGACGAGTTCAAGAAAAAGGGCCTGGGCGTGCACGCCGTGAACCGCCAGAGCTTCGTCGATGCCGTGCTGAAAGCCAAGCCGCTGAGCAGCATGGGTTTCGACCAGAAGGACTACGACCGCATCGTCGCGGTCAAGTAAAGCTCAACGACCATGAGCATGGACATCGACGCCGGCCCGAAGGTGATGGGCGACGACGGCGAGTTTCACGCCGTCGACGAAGCCATCGACCTGTCGGGCACACCGGTGGAAGCCTGGGTGGCCCTGGCCTTGTTCTGGGCCCTGGCCGGCGTCGTGTTCCTGCAGTTCTTCACGCGTTATGCGCTGAACAACTCGGCCTCGTGGACGGAGGAGATTGCACGTTACCTGCTGATCGGCACCGTCTTCGTGGGCGCGGCCATCGGCGTGGCCAAGAACAACCACATCCAGGTGGACCTGCTGTACCGCTACCTGCCCGCACCGGTGGCACGCGCGCTGGCCACCGCGGTGGATGCGGTGCGCACCGTGTTCTTCGCCGCCATGACGGTCTACACCGGCCTGATGATGGAAAAGATGGGCAGCTACCAGATGACCATCATCGACCTGCCGATGAACATCGTCTACGGCGTGTGCCTGTTCGGTTTTGCGGCGATGAGTGTGCGCTCGGTCTGGGTCGCGAAGATCCACTGGCAGCGCGGTTACTCCGTCCTGGAACGCCCCGAAACCACGATGGACGACCGCTGACATGCTCAAGGTACTGTTTCTCTTTTTGATGGCCAGCGGCCTGCCCGTGGCCATCGCGATGGCCGGGTCGTCGCTGGTCTACATCCTCATCAGCGGCGACCTGCCGGGCTTTGCCGTCGTGCACCGCATGATCGGCGGCATCGACAGTTTTCCGCTGCTGGCGGTGCCGTTTTTCATCCTGGCCGGCAACCTGATGAACAACGCCGGCATCACCAACCGCATCTACAACTTCGCGCTGGCGCTGGTGGGCTGGCTCAAGGGCG
>CAYTWU010000355.1:0-3830 GCA_964442175.1 uncultured Rubrivivax sp. | reverse complement strand
AAACAGGTTCGGTTTGCCGAGCGCCTTGAAGGGCTCGGCACTCTGCCAGTCGGGCTGCGCGATGATGCCGACGCGGAAACCCTGCGCCTCCAGCGTGCGGCCGATCACGGCCATGCCGAAGCTGGGGTGGTCCACGTAGGCGTCGCCGGTGACGACGACGATGTCGCAGCTGTCCCAGCCCAGCCGCTCCATCTCGGCCCGGCTCATCGGCAGAAACGGCGCCGGCCCGAAGCGCTTGGCCCAGTAGGGCTTGTAGCCGGTCAGGGGCTTGGGCGGGGGCGGGGCGAGAGCAGACATGAGACCGTATTGTCCCGGCTCCTGCCAGATCCGGCACGCTGGTGTAACCGAAACCCTGATTTACTGCGTGAGCGGCGACCGCAGGGGCAGACGCAGCAGCACCACCAGGCCGGGCTGGGCGTTCTGAAACACCAGTGAACCACCATGCGCCTGCGCCACCAGGCGGCACAGGTGCAGGCCCAGGCCCACACCGCCCGCCGCGCGGGTGCGCGCGCTGTCGGGGCGGTAGAAGGCTTCGGCCAGGTGCGCCAGGTGCTCCGGCGCCACGCCGGGGCCATGGTCGCGCACCGTCAGCAGCAGGTGGTCGGCTTCCCGCTGCAGGCTCACCTGGGGCGGCGGCCCGCCCGCGCCGTGGCGCAGCGCGTTGTCCACCAGGTTGCGCAGCAGCAGCCGGATGCGCACCGGGTCCAGGGGCACCGGCGGCAGGCCGGCGTCCAGCGCCAGACGCACCGGCTGATCGGCCAGCTGCGCGCGCACCAGGGCGGCCAGGTCGGTGGTTTCGGCCTGCAGCACGGCATGGCCGCCGGCCAGGCGCTCGCTCTCCAGCAGGTCGGTGACCAGGTCGCGCATCACGCCCAGGTCGCGCACCAGGGCCTGTTGTTCCGGCCCCTCGGGCAGCAGCTCCAGGTTCAGGCGCGCCCGGGTCAAGGGGCTGCGCAGCTCGTGGCTGATGGCCAGCAGCAGCGCACGCTTGGCGTCCAGCATGCCGTGCAGGCTGCTGGCCATGCGGTTGATGCGGCCGGCCAGATCACCCAGCTCGTCGTCGCGGCGCACGGCGATGGGCCGGCTGAAATCACCCTGGCCATAACGCTCGGCGCCGGCGCCGATGTCGTCCAGCGGCTTCAGCCAGCGGCGCACCCAGGCGTAGGCCGCGGCCGTGAGGCCCAGCAGCAGCGCCAGCGTGATCCAGCCCCACCAGCGGGGCCGGTCCGGCCGGTCGGGCTCGGCCAGGCCGAAGCGGATGAGGTGGCCGTCGGCGGTGCGGCGGGTGAGGCCGAAGTGGCGGTCGTCGTCGGGGTCGTCTGCGTCGTGCCGGCCCCAGCGCCGGCGCGGGTGCGAGTTGTACTGCAGCAGCGGGCCCTCGATCTGCACCGTGACCGGCAGCCGGGCGACGATGGCCTCGGCCCGCGCCTGGCTGGGCGGGCTGCCGATCTCGGCCGCCAGCCGGTCGGCGTAGTCGGTCATCAAGGGGCGTGCATAACCCTGCCAGCCGCCCATCAGGGCGCGTTGCAGGCCGAGCAGGAACACCGCGCTGATCGCCACGGCCAGCACCAGGAACAGCGCCACCAGGCGCCAGCCGATGGAGCGCCGCCAGCGCCGCCAGGCGGCGCCCATCACGGCAGCCGCGGCAAGGCCAGCGTGTAGCCGGCGTTGCGCAGGGTCTTGATCGGATCGAGCGGCTCCAGCTTGCGGCGCAGCCGGCTGACCAGGATGTCCACCGCGCGCGAGAACAGCTCGGCGTCCTGCCCGCGCAGGTGGTTCAGGATCTGGTCGCGGCTGAAGACCTTCTGCGGCTCGCGCGCCAGCATCACCAGCAACTCGAACTCGGTGCCGGTGAGCGCCAGCAGTTCGCCCTGGCGGTGCACCTCGCGCCGGTCGGTGTCGATGCGCAGGCCTTCAAAACGCAGCACCGCACCGCTGGGTGCGCTGCGCACCCGGCGCAGGATGGTCTGCAGCCGCGCCGCCAGCTCGCGCGGCTCGAAGGGTTTGGGCAGGTAGTCGTCGGCGCCGAGTTCCAGGCCGACGACCCGGTCGCTGAGCTCGCCGCGCGCGGTGAGCATCAGCACCGGGATGTCGCTGCCATTGCGGATGCGGCGCAGCAGCTCAAAACCGTCCATCTCCGGCAGCATCACGTCCAGGATGACGGCTTCGATGCCGCCCTGCGCCAGCCGTGCCAGGCCGGCGGATGGGCGGTGCGCCGCTTCGAGCGCGAGGTCGAAGCGGCGCAGGTAGGCCGCCAGCGGTGCGGCCAGTTCTTCGTCGTCGTCGATCAGCAGCACCGCGTGCATCAGCGCACTGTATCAATCACGGCCGCGGCGTTCGCCATGTTCGCCACGGTGGCGGCCGCGCTGCATCAGCTCGCGCAGCTGGGCTTGCTGTGCCGGCTGCAGGCTGTCGTAAAAATCGCCAAAGGCCGCGATCAGCGCCGGCCCGCCGGCCTGCACGGCCTGCGTCTTGCCGTCCAGCAGCGCCTGCGCCGCGGCACGGTCGAAGCTGTTGCCGGCCACCAGGGCCTGCACCTGGGCACGCGGGTCACCGCCGGCCATCAGTGCGGTGCGTTGGGCCAGCAGCTGATCGGCCAACACGCCGAGCTTGGCCTTCTGCGTGGCGTCCAGGTCCATGCGCTCGGCCACCTTGTCGAGCACGCGGGTCTTGGCCTGCGCCAGGTCGCCGGTGCTCATGGCGTGCCAGCCGCTCTGGCGGTGTGCGTAGGCGGCAAATCCGCCGAGCAGCACGGTGGCGGCGACAACACCGATGAGGCTGCGTTTGATCCAGGTCTTCATGGGGGGCTTCCTTGGGTGAGGAGTGAGGGTGCAGCCATCGTGCCCAGCCCAGACCCGGTGATCCTTTCGTGCAGGCCACGCTGCGTAACGTTTTTTATCGGTGGCAGAACGGGCGTTGTCGGAGAAGTTGACAGTCCGTGACCACCGCCTCGGGCCCAAGCACGCCAAGTGCCTGTGAACAGCCACAAATTCGCAGCTGGCACAGCTCTTGCCCCTGGGGGTGCATCCCCGTCACCACCAGGACTGCCATGACCCAACGCCTGCCCCTGCTGATCGCCAGCGCCTGCCTGCTGGCCCCCTTGTTTGCGGGGGCGGCCACCGTGTCCACCTTCGCTGAAGACTTCGAAGGCACGCTCAGTGCGTGGACGGGCATTGGCGGCGGGCCCATCACGCAGGCCGCCATCGTGAACGACCCGCTGAACAGCGGCAACCATGTGCTGGGTTTCCCGCAGCTGGGCAGCGGCGGCAGCATCTACAGCGCCGACTACATCACCGCGTCAGGGCAATTCACCGTCAGCTTCGACTACCTGGGCCTGCCCAAGCCTGGCAGCCGCCTGGGTGACCTGGGCGGCTTCTTCGGCATCAGCCAGGGCACACCCGGCAACCACCAGTGGATCGCCGGCACGCTGGACAACTACACCACGCCCTTCATCAACCTCTACGACACCGGTGTCTGGGAGACCTACTCGCTGACCTTCACGTCGAAGATCGGCCAGACCGTGCGCCTGATGTTCGAGGACTACGTGGGCTCGGGCGGTGTCACGGGCGACGTGTTCTTCGACAACATCCGCTTCCACGACGCCCAGTTGCCTCCCCCGCCGCTGCCGCACGACGTGCCCGAGCCCGCGGGCCTGGCCCTGGTGGGCCGGGCCGGGCTGCGGGCGGCGGCGGCCGCGCGCCGCGCCGCGCGCCGGCGCGGCTGAGCCTGCGCTCAGGCCGGCGACGCCACCGCGGCGCCGTCGGGCGCCCCGGCCCCCCCCCGCCCCACCCCCCCCCCGCCCCCCCCCCGGGGGGGCCCCCCCCCCCCCC
>CAYTWU010000354.1:2011-3868 GCA_964442175.1 uncultured Rubrivivax sp. | reverse complement strand
CGAGTTCTTCAGCAACAACGACTGGCCGATGGCCTCGAGCGTCGCCGTGGTGATGGTGCTGCTGATCATCGTGCCGCTGGCGATCTTCAACAAATACCAGGCGGAGAGCCAGGAGACGTCCAAGTGAAGGCCTCCCGCGTCAACACCTGGTTCGCACGCGGCTGGCTGTCGGCGGGTTACCTGTTCCTGTACCTGCCGATCACGGCGTTGATCATCTTCTCGTTCAACGACTCGCCCATCCCGAACGCGTGGCGCGGTTTCACCTTCAAGTGGTACGCCCAGCTGGCCGGTGACCGCGAGATGATCGCCGGCTTCTGGCTGAGCCTGAAGATCGCCTTCATGACCGCCTGCGGCTCGGTGGTGCTGGGCACGCTGGCGGCGTTTGCGCTGGTCAAGTACAAACGTTTCACCGGCCGCACGGTGTTTGCCGGCATGGTGAACGCACCGCTGGTGATGCCCGAGGTCGTGGTCGGCCTGTCGCTGCTGCTGATGCTGGTGAGCGTGCAGCGTGCGCTGGGTTTCCCCGAGCGCGGCATGATGACCATCTGGTTCGGCCACTTGCTGCTGGGCATGGCCTACGCCACCGTGGTGATCCAGGCCCGGCTGCGCGATCTGAACCCGCAACTGGAAGAAGCTGCGATGGACCTGGGCGCGCGCCCGCCCCAAGTCTTTTGGCTGGTCACGCTGCCGATGATCGCGCAGTCGCTGGTGTCGGCCTGGTTGCTGACGTTCACGATTTCGCTGGACGACGTGGTGCTGTCGGCCTTTTTGTCCGGCCCCGGTTCGACGACGATGCCGCTGGTGATCTTTTCGCGTGCGCGCCTGGGTCTGAACCCCAGCGTGAACGCGGTGGCCACGCTGATCGTCGTCGTGGTCGCCATCGGCGTGGTGCTGGCCAGCTGGTCCATCGCCCGCGCCGAACGCAAACGTGCCCAGGAAATGTCGGCCGCCAACCGCGCCTGATCGAATGACATCCCAAGAGGAGAGAGCCTGATGAAGAACATCCGCCCCACCCTGCTGGCCCTGGCCATGCTGGCCGCGTTCCCCGCGACCATGCCCGCCCTCGCGCAGACCAGCAACGACGAGATCCTGAAGGAGCTGCGCGCCTTGCGCGACAAGGTCAATCAGCTGGAAGCCAAGCTCAAGGCCGCCGAAGCCAAACCCGCCGCCCCCGCACAAGCCCAGTGGGGCATGACACCCGAGCAGGCCGCGGAGTTCAACCGCATCGCCATCAAGACCGAGTCGATGCAGGACAGCTTCACCGACCAGGGTTTCAAGGGCCTGGTGGTCAGCGGCATGATCGACCCGACCTTCATCTGGACGCAGACCCGCGGCGGCAGCTTCGCCTTCCTGAACGGCTTCAGCGGCAACGGCGGCGACCTGTCCTACCCGGACGACCTGTTCGGCTACGACAACTCGTACTTCGGGCAGGCCATGCTCGACATCCAGAAGGAAACCGAAGACGGCACCAAGTGGCGTCTGACGCTGGCGCCGCAGAAAAACGCCTCGTCGGGCTACAACGTCGGCTCGGTGATCCACGAGGCCTCGGTCTCGATCGAGCTCACCGACAACCAGACCCGGCTGTGGCTGGGCCAGATCCCCGACTGGTCGGGCTACGAGTACATCTGGGCGCACCAGCAATCGCTGATCACGCACAACCTGCTGTTCGACTTCAGCATCCCCAGCTTCTACACGGGCGCGGCGCTGGACATCACGCGTGGCAAGTGGTGGACGCGGGTCTTCCTGGGCAACATGAACGCCAGCCGCTACGACCGCGACAACAAGGCGCCGGTGCTGGCCTACCGCGTCGATTACTCCAAGGGCGAGTTCGACGGCTTCGGCTTTGCCGGCGTGCAT
>CAYTWU010000354.1:0-2001 GCA_964442175.1 uncultured Rubrivivax sp. | reverse complement strand
GTTCGCCTCGGTGCGGCTGAACGACGACACGATCATCGACCTGTTCGAGGTCGACGGGTATTACATGCGTGGCGACTGGACGCTGCAGGGCCAGCTCGGCTGGGGCCGGCTGGAGAACGGCGCGGCCAACGGCGATGCCTCCTGGGTGGGCGTCTCCGGCCTCGTGGGTTATGCCTTCACGCCGCGCCTGAAGGGCACCGTGCGCGCCGACTACGTCAAGAACGACAAGAATGGCGGCGGCATGTTCGGCTCGGTGCCGGTGTGCGACGAAGACACCGGCCTGTGCGTGGCCGATGGCCGCAACGGCTTCGGCCCCAAGATGGTGTTCGACGACACCACCGCCACCTGGGGCGCCGATCCCTCCGGCAAGGGGCTGAACCGCTATGCGCTGTCGATGGGCATGTCCTACCTGTATGGCATGAACACCACGTTCAAGGTCGAGTACCGGCTCGATGGTGCCAATGGCGATGCCTTCATCGGCGTCAACGGCAACTACCGCAAGACCAACCACCTGCTCGGCACGGCCGTGGTGGTGACCTTCTGATGGGCGCGGCCGACTGGGGCGCCCGCGCCGCGGCCGTCCCCATCGACGGCCGCATCCTCATCAACGGCCAGCGCGTGGCGGCGCTGGACGGCCAGAGCTTCGACAAACACTCGCCCATCGATGGCCGGCTGCTGGGGCCGATCGCACGTGGCCAGGCGGCCGACATCGATGCCGCCGTGAAAGCCGCCCGCGCGGCCTTCGATGATGGCCGCTGGGCCGGCAAACCACCCGCTGCGCGCAAGAAGATCCTGCAGCGTTTTGCCGAGAAGATCCTCGCCGCACGCGACGAGCTGGCGCTGCTGGAAACCCTGGACATGGGCAAGCCCATCCAGTACGCGCTGGCCGTGGACGTGCCGGCGGCGGCACGCACCATCGCCTGGTACGCCGAGGCGGTGGACAAGGTCTACGACGAGATCGCGCCCACAGCCGCCAACGCGCTGGCGCTGATCACACGCGAGCCCATGGGCGTGATCGGCGTCATCGTGCCCTGGAACTACCCGATGATCATGGCCGCCTGGAAGCTGGGCCCCGCGCTCGCGGCCGGCAACTCGGTGGTGCTCAAACCCAGCGAAAAGAGCCCGCTCACCGCGCTGCGCCTGGCCGAGCTGGCGGTGGACGCCGGCATCCCGCCGGGTGTGTTCAACGTCGTGCCGGGTTTTGGCCACGAAGCCGGCGAGGCGCTGGCGCTGCACATGGACGTCGATGCCATCGGCTTCACCGGCTCCACGCGCGTGGGCCGGCGCATGCTGGAGTACGCGGGCCGCAGCAACCTGAAGCGGGTCTACAACGAGCTGGGCGGCAAGTCGGCCTTTGTGGTGTTCCCGGACGTGGCCGATGTGTCGCGCGCCGCGAAGACGGTGGCCGGCAGCATGTTCTTCAACCAGGGCGAAAGCTGCAACGCCCCGTCGCGTGTGCTGGTGCACGCCAGCATCGCCGACCGCTTTGTCGAGATCGTCGCCGGGGAAGCCCCGCAGTACCAACCCGCGGACCCGCTGGACCCGGCCACCGTGATGGGTGCGCTGGTGGACGGCACGCAGCTGAAGACCGTGCTGGGCTACATAGCCGCCGGCCTGGGCGAAGGTGCGCGCCTGGTCACCGGTGGCCGGCAGGCCCGCAGCGAAACCGGGGGTTGTTATGTCGAGCCCACGGTGTTCGACGGTGTGCTCAACGGCATGACCATCGCGCGCGAAGAGATCTTCGGCCCGGTGCTCAGCATCATCCGCTTCGAGACCGAAGCCGAGGCCATCGCGCTGGCCAACGCCAGTGCCTACGGCCTGCAGGCCAGCGTGTGGAGCGACAACGTGCACCGCGCGCACCGCGTGGCACGTGCGCTGCGCGCCGGCACCGTGCACGTGAACCAGTACGACGAAGACGACATCACCGTGCCCTTCGGTGGCTACAACCAAAGTGGCAACGGCCGCGACAAGAGCCTGCACGCCTTCGACAAGTACACCGAG
>CAYTWU010000353.1:0-3884 GCA_964442175.1 uncultured Rubrivivax sp. | reverse complement strand
CTGACCTCTTGCATGCCATGCAAGCGCTCTCCCAGCTGAGCTATACCCCCGGTTTCGTGTTGCCACAATTTGCCGACTTGGTACCGCGTTCGCGCCGTTCAAGCGAGTCCATGACTATATCAGCTTTACTGCAGACGTTGCAAGCGGCTGAGCACGACATCACGCGGAAAGAGCGCGAGCACGGCGTCGATGGACGGGGTCTGCGCACGGCCGCAGACCAGCACGCGCACCGCGGGTGCGAGCTGCGGCATCTTCAGGCCGAACTCGGCGAGCACGGCCTTCATCCCCGCGGCGATGGCGGGCTTGTCCCAATCGATCAACGTGAAGCGCTCGCGCAGGGCCACCAACGCCGGCCGCACGGCCTCCGTGACGTGGGTGCTCAGGTCGGCCTCGCTGGGCGCCACGTCGGCGAAGTGGATGCCCAGCCAGTCGGCCAGTTCCACCAGCGTGCTGCAGCGGTCCTTGTAGAGGCCGCACAGCGCCGGCAGGCGATCAGCATCGGTGTGATCGCGGGCGGCAGCAACGAAGCTCACCATCAACTCTGCCAGGCGCGCATCGTCGGCCTGTTTGATGTAGTGCGCATTCACCCAGGCCAGCTTGGCCGGGTCCCATTGCGCGGGGCTGCGGTTCAGGTGGCTGCCGTCGAACCACTGCACCAGCTGCTCACGTGAAAACAGCTCGTCGTCGCCATGGCTCCAGCCCAGGCGGGCCAGGTAGTTCAGCATCGCCTCGGGCAGGTAACCAGCCTCCTGGTAGGCGGTGACGCTGACCGCGCCGCGCCGCTTGGAGAGCTTCTGGCCATCGTCGCCCAGGATCACGGGGCAGTGGCCGAACAGCGGCAGCGGCGCGCCCAGCGCACGGAAGATGTTGATCTGCCAGGGCGTGTTGTTGATGTGCTCGTCGCCACGGAAGACATGGGTGATGGCCATGTCCCAGTCGTCGACGACGACGGCGAAGTTGTAGGTCGGGACGCCGTCCGGCCGCAGGATGATCAGGTCGTCGATCTCGCGGTTGGCAATCGTGATCGGGCCCTTCACCAGATCGTCCCAGGTCACTTCACCGTCGGGCGGATTGGCAAACCGAACAACGGGTTTGACGCCTTCCGGAACAGGCGGCAACGTCTTGCCCGGGGCCGGGCGCCAGCGGCCGTCGTACAGGGTCTTTTCACCACGTGCGCGCTGGGCTTCGCGCATCGCGTCCAGCTCTTCCGGCGTGCAGTAACAGCGATAGGCGCGGCCGGCGGCGATGAGCTGTTCCACCACCGCGTGGTAACGGTCCAGCCGCAGCATCTGGTAGACGGGGCCTTCGTCGTAGTCCAGCCCCAGCCAGGCCATGGACGCGAGGATCTGGTCCACCGAATCCTGCGTGGAGCGGGCCACGTCGGTGTCTTCGATGCGCAGCACGAACTGCCCGCCGTGGTGGCGTGCGTAGGCCCACGAGTACAGCGCGGTGCGCGCCGTGCCCAGGTGCAGGAAGCCCGTGGGCGACGGGGCAATGCGGGTTCGGATCTTCTGTGTCATGGGGTCAGGCGAGCAACGCGTCCAGGCCACGCGCGAGGTCGGCCTTCAGGTCGTCGAGGTGTTCCAGGCCCACGCCCAGCCGGATCATGCCCTGGCCGATGCCCGCGGCCTGGCGCTGCGCCTCGCTGAGCCGGCCGTGGGTGGTGCTGGCGGGGTGGGTGATGATGCTGCGCACGTCGCCGAAATTGGCGGCAATGCTGCACACCCGCGTGGCGTCGATGACGCCGAACGCGGCGTCGCGGCCGCCCTTCACATCGAAGGACAACACGGCGCCGCCGCTGCCATTCTGCTGTTGCATCGCGAGTTCATGCTGCGGGTGCGAGGCCAGGCCGGGGTACCAGACGCGGGCCACGGCCGGGTGGGCTTCCAGCCACTGCGCCAGCGCCAGCGTGCTGGCACTCTGCGCCAGCACCCGCACCGACAGCGTCTCCAACCCCTTGGCCACGACCCAGGCGTTGAAGGGCGACAGGCTCATGCCGGCGCTGCGCATCACCGGCACGAACTGGCCCTCCACCATCTCCAGCGGCGCACACAGTGCACCGGCGTTCACCCGCCCCTGGCCGTCCAGGAACTTGGTGCCGGAGTGCATCACGATGTCGGCGCCGAACTTCACCGGCTGCTGCAGCGCCGGTGAACACATGCAGTTGTCCACGGCCAGCAGCGCGCCGGCGTCGTGCGCGATGTCCGCCAGGGCCTGGATGTCGCAGACCTCGGTCAGCGGGTTGGTCGGGGTTTCAGCGAACAGCAGCCGGGTGTTGGGCCGCAGAGCGGCGCGCCATTCCGCCACATCGGTCTGGCTGACAAAGCTGGATTCGACGCCGAACTTGCCGAACTCCCCTTGCAACAGCTTGATCGTGGAGCCGAACACACTCTGCGAACACACCACATGGTCACCGGCCTTCAGCAGGCCCATGATCATCAGCAGGATCGCGCCCATGCCGCTGGCGGTGCCGATGCAGCCCGTGGTGCCCTCCAGCGCTGCAAGCCGGCGCTCCATGATGGTGACATTGGGGTTGGAGAAGCGGCTGTAGACAAAGGCGTCTTCTTCGTTCGCGAAGCGCCGCGCCGCGGTGGCGGCATCGGGGTGCACGAAGCAGCTGGTCAGGAACAGCGCCTCGGAGTTTTCGCCCCAGGCCGAAGGGGGCAGGCCCTCGCGCACGGCCAGCGTGTCCAGCCGGGCATCGGCCGGCAGATCGACGCGCGGGATGCTCATGAACGCTCCTCCGCGCCCTGCAGCGCCAGGCGCGAGCGGCCCGGGCCGTCTTCGTCTTCCTTGGGCTGGCTGCGGCGCTGGGTTTCCAGCGCGCTGAAATCGGCGGCACTGATGTCGCCGGTGATGTAGACGCCGTCGAAACACGAGGCCTCGAAGCCATCGACCTGCGGGTTCAGCGCCTTCACGACCCGCTTCATCGCATCCACGTCCTGGTAGATCAGCGCATCGGCGCCGATGTACTGGCGCACTTCCTCGATGGTGCGGCCGTGGGCGATCAGTTCCTCGCGCGTGGGCATGTCGATGCCGTACACATTGGGGAAGCGCACCGGCGGCGCGGCCGAGGCCAGGTAGACCTTCTTCGCACCGGCCTCCCGCGCCATCTGCACGATCTCGCGGCTGGTGTTGCCACGCACGATGGAGTCGTCCACCAGCAGCACGTTGCGGTCCTTGAACTCCAGCTCGATGGCGTTGAGCTTCTGGCGCACGCTCTTCTGGCGCGCCGCCTGCCCCGGCATGATGAAGGTGCGGCCCACGTAGCGGTTCTTCACGAAGCCCTCGCGGTAGGGCTTGCCGATCTTCTGCGCCAGCTGCATCGCACTGGGCCGGCTCGATTCCGGGATCGGGATCACGACGTCGATCTCCGACGGCGGCATGGTCGAGACCAGCCGCTGCGCCAGGGTCTCGCCCATGTTCAGCCGGGCCTGGTAGACGGAGATGCCGTCCATCACCGAATCGGGCCGCGCGAGGTAGACGAACTCGAACATGCAGGGGTAGTGGCGCGCATGGGGCGCACATTGCTGAGCGTGCACCTCGCCGTCCAGCGAGATGAACACCGCCTCGCCCGGCGCGACATCACGTGCCACGCGGTGGCCCGTGCCTTCCAGTGCCACCGATTCGCTGGCCACCATCACCTCGCGTGCACCGGCTTCGCCCTGCACCTCGCTCAGGCTCAGCGGGCGGATGCCGTACGGGTCGCGGAAGGCCAGCAGGCCGTGGCCCGCGATCAGCGCGATCACCGCGTAGGAGCCGCGCACCCGGCGGTGCACACCCGCCACGGCCTGGAAGATCGCGGCCGGCGTCAGCGGCAGGTCGCGCGCCGCCAGCTCCAGCTCGTGCGCCAGCACGTTGATCAGCACCTCGGTGTCGCTGCC
>CAYTWU010000352.1:0-3893 GCA_964442175.1 uncultured Rubrivivax sp. | reverse complement strand
GGTTGAGCAGCGGGCCGCCCGAATTGCCGGGATTGATGGCCACGTCGGTCTGGATGAACGGCAGGTAGTCGCCGGTGTCGCGCTGCTTGGCGCTCACGATGCCGGCGGTCACGGTGTTGTCCAGCCCGAAGGGCGAGCCGATGGCCATCACCCACTCGCCCACCTTGAGCTTGTTCACATCACCCAGCTTCACGAACGGCAGGCCGGTGGCATCGACCTTGACCACGGCCACGTCGGTGCGGGTGTCGGCGCCGATGATGCGGGCCTTCAGCTCGCGGTTGTCGGTGAGCGTGACGATGACCTCGTCTGCGCCGTCGACGACGTGCGCGTTGGTCATGATGAAACCATCGGCGCTGAGGATGAAACCCGAGCCGACCCCGCGCTGCTGCGGCTCGTTGTCGTCATCGTCGCCACGCGGGGTCTGCGGGTTGGGCTGTCCGCGGTCCGGGCGGTTGGGCAGCGGGATGCCGAAGCGGCGGAAAAACTCTTCGATGTCGGGCGTGATCTGCCCACGGCCGCCGGCCGCGGCGTTGTTGCTGCCCGCGCGCTCCAGCGTGCGGATGTTGACCACCGACGGGCCCACGCGCTCCACCAGTTCGGTGAAGTCGGGCAACTGCACTGTGGGAGTCTGCGCCTGCAGCACGGGCGGCACCAGCAGCGCCGCCACGGCCAGGCCCAGCGCCACGCGGCGGCGCAGGGCCACGGACATGTTCAGGAAAGCAGGGGTCATTCAAAAGTCTCCGAGGGTCACAAGGGGTCAGCGGCGCCGTTCAAGCGCTGCGACAAATCGCTCCAGGGTCTGGTGCGGCACATCGCCCATGGCCGTGATCCAGTGGTCACCCACGCGCTGCATCACCGTGTGGGTGGCACCGGCTTCGGCTGCCAGCGCCCGGGTGTGCGCGTGCTCGTGAAAGGGTTCGATGAACAACGAGACGAAGCTCAGGCCATCGGAGAACATGGCCTGCAGCGCACGCGCATCGGTGCCCGTGGCCAGGGCCGGGCGCTGCACACAACCCACCATCTGGAAACCCGGCAGCTCGGCCTTCAGCCGCCAGCCCTGGCCGGCCCAGTCCACGGGCTCGCGCCGCGAAGGCAGCACCTGGTAGCCCGCGGGTTTCATGCCTTCCAGCACGCTGGCCGGGTCGGCGCGCTGGCCGATCTCGACCTCGGTGAAGGCGGAAGACTCCAGCACACGTCCATCGGGCGCGAGCACATCGGTGCGCAGCAGCAGGCCGGTGGCCTCGTCGGCCAGCAGGCGCTGCGCGAACCGCAGGCCGTCCAGCGGCTGCAGCAGCAGCACCTGGGCGGGACGGCCGGCCACGATGCTGCTGCCCTTCATGCTGAGCGTGTAGTGCGCCAGGGCCCGCGGTTCGACGCGGCGGCGCGTGGACACCAGCCCGCTGGGCGTGGCGGCCTTCTGCTCGACCACCACCACCTTCTTGTGGGGCCACACCGAGTGCACCGTGTCGTTGTGGCGGTAGACCCGGTGCTGCTGGCCGTCCAGGGCCTCGCTGCGCTCGTAGACCTGGTCGCCGACGCTCAGGTGCGCCACGCGCGAACTGCTCACCACCCCGCCGCCAGCGGTGTAGACCATGGTGCCGCGGTAGTTGCGGTCGGTGGCGGCGGTGTTCAGGCGGGCCAGCCAGGCGGCCGCGTCCAGGGTCGGCGCGGCGGGGCCGGCGGCGGCCGGCAGGACGGCCGTGCACAGCAGGCCCAAGGCCAACCAGCGCCACGCCGGCGCACGCCACACGGGCCGGATCTGCGCCGCCTGCATCAGCGCTGGGGCACGTTGAAGTCGACGTTGCGCACACCACCGCCGGGCAGCGCGGGCGGCGAGCCGGCCAGCGCCTCGCGGTGGGCGTTGAGGTAGGCGTCAATGCGCGGGTCGCGGATCAACGGTGCCGCACCCGCCGGCGTAGTGCTCACGCGCAGCGGGGCCGGCGTGCCACCACCGGCCGCCAGCTGCGGGCCGGCCCCGGTTTCTGGTGCGGCCTGGCGCAACACCACCACCACGCCGGCGACCGCCACAAAACCTGCGGCCGCCGCCATCGGTGTCCACCAGACCTGGCGGAGCCGGCGCTGCCGCACCGCGGCCGACGGTGCAGCGGCCGGGCCGGGCGCCAGCACCACAGGCTCGGCCTCCAGCCGCGTGCGCAGCGCACTGAGGAAGGCGGCATCACGCCGCGCGTCGGCCGCGAGGTCTTCGGCACGCAACACGTCGCCGATCAAGTGGTAGGCGTGCCAGGTGCGGCGCGCCTCGGGATCGTCGCCCCAGCGCCGGCAGGCATCGCCCAGCGCATCACCCTGCAACTGCCCGTCCGCCAGGTCGGAGAGCCATTGCCGGGGGGGCGCGATGTCCGGGGCGCTGTCCTGGGCGGAGACGGGTCGGTTCATGGTCGGGCTTTCAGGGTCACAGGCGGGCGGTGCTCACCAACGGGCGCCGTCCTTGGTGTCCAACAGGGGACGCAAACGTTCTGCAATGGCCTCGCGTGCACGGAAGATCCGCGAGCGCACGGTGCCGATCGGACAGTTCATCACGTCGGAAATCTCTTCGTAGCTCAGTCCTTCGATCTCGCGCAGGGTGATCGCCTGCCGCAGATCCTCTGACAAGGCCTCGATCGCCGCGTTCACGGCCTGGGCAATTTCCTTGCTGGCCAGCAAGGCATCCGGGGTCTCGCCGTCGCTTAGTTCGTTCTCGACGCGGGAAGTTTCATCACCGTCGTCATCGCGCGACGCGAGTGCGGATTCCGTCACCAGCGGGTCGCGCTTCAGGTCCATCAAGGACTTCTTGGCGGTGTTGACCGCGATGCGGTACAGCCAGGTGTAGAAGGCACTTTCGCCGCGAAACTGCGGCAGTGCCCGGTAGGCGCGGATGAAGGTCTCCTGCGCAATGTCCTGCACGATGTCCACGTCGCGCACCATGCGGCCGATCAGGCGTTCGATGCGGCGCTGGTACTTGACGACCAGCAGCTCGAAGGCGCGCACGTCGCCGCGTTTGACACGGTCGACCAGCAGCGCATCGGCATCGGCTTCCGACATCAGGCGCCCGGCCTGGCCGTGCCGTAGAGCGCGGCGCGCAGTGCCGCCCAGGTCTCCGGCGCGCCGGCGGGCGACAGCGGCAACCAGCGGGTGCGCCGCCCGGCGCACACCCGCAGCAGCATCCAGCCGCCGAGATCGATTGCGATGTGCGGCTGAACCTCGGCCTCGTCGAGCCGCCACACCCGGCCGTCCCAGGCCAGGCGTGGCGCCGTGTCCGCGGGTTGCCGCAGCGCCATCAGGGCCACCACGGGCAACGCCGCCAGCGCAGCCGCCGGTGCAACGGCCCATGCCAGCACCGCGCCCAGCGCCCACCCGTGCAGCAGCGCCTCTGCGGTGCGCCAGGCACCGCCGTCACGACCGTCCCTGGAGACCGCCGCAGGGGCTTGCATGCTGCAGGTCAGGCGCGCCGGAATACCAGCGTGCCGTTGGTGCCGCCGAAGCCGAAGTTGTTCTTCACCGCGACCTCGATCTTCATGGCCCGCGCCTCGTTGGCGCAGTAGTCGAGGTCGCACTCCGGATCGGGCTCGTGCAGGTTGATGGTGGGCGGTGACACCTGGTGGTGCAATGCCAGCACCGTGAACAAGGATTCGATGCCGCCCGCGCCGCCCAGCAGGTGGCCGGTCATGGACTTGGTGGAGTTGACCACCATCTTCTTGGCATGGTCGCCGAAGGCCAGCTTGATGGCGTTGGTCTCGTTCACGTCGCCCAGCGGCGTGGAGGTGCCGTGTGCGTTGAGGTAGTCCACGCTGTCGGCGTTGACACCCGCGTTGCGCAGCGCGGCCTTCATCGAGCGCTTGGGCCCGTCGACGTTGGGCGCCGTCATGTGGAAGGCATCGGCCCCCATGCCGAAGCCG
>CAYTWU010000351.1:0-3897 GCA_964442175.1 uncultured Rubrivivax sp. | reverse complement strand
GCGCGCGTCGTCGCGTTGAGCGACGGGGTGGTGCCCCTGCACGGCCCGATGACGGCCGGCAACACCGCCACGCTGGGGCCGTGCGCACGGCTGGACGTGGCCGGCGTGCAGGTCTTGGTCAGCACTGCGAAGACGCAGATGCTGGACCTGGACCTCTACCGTTTCCTGGGCGTCGAGCCCACGGCGATGAAGCTGATGGTCAACAAGAGTTCGGTGCACTTCCGCGCCGCCTTTGCCCCCATCGCGGCCCACATCCTGGTCGCGCAGGCCCCGGGCCCGATGGCAGCCGACCCGGCCGACCTGCCCTGGCGCCATCTGCCGCCCGCCCTGCAGCGCCGGCCGTAAACTCTGCCCTACAAACATCCTCCGAGGACCCTGCGCCATGAACAAACGTCGCTTCCTGAACACCTCCGGCCTGCTGCTCGCAGGTGTGCTGCTGGCCGCCTGCGGCAAGAAGGAAGAGCCGCCCGCGCCCGCCCCGGTGGCCTCGGCTCCCGCCCCGGCGCCGGCCAAGGTCTACGTGGTCGGCACCGACGCCGCCTACGCACCCTTCGAAAGCCAGAATGAAAAGGGCGAGATCGTCGGCTTCGACATCGACGTCGTCACCGCCATCGCGGCCAAGGCCGGCATCCAGGTGAAGTTCGTCAACACCCCCTGGGAAGGCATCTTCAACGCGCTGGGCCAGGGCGACCGTGACCTGGTGGTCTCGGCGGTGACGATCACCGAAGAGCGCAAGGGCACGATGGATTTCACCGAGCCCTACTTTGACGCGGTGCAGCTGATCGCGGTCAAGGAAGGCAGCAAGGTGGCCAAGTTTGCCGACCTGAAGAAGCTCAAGGTCGGTGTGCAGACCGGCACCACCGGCGACGAGGCCGTGAGCAAGCTGCTGGGCAAGACCAACACCAACGTCAAGCGTTTCGAAAGCACCCCGCTGGCGCTGAAGGAACTGGAAGCCGGCGGCCTCGACGCCGTGGTGGCCGACAACGGCGTGGTCAACCACTACGTGGCCAACAACCCGGGCGGCAAGTTCAAGACCGTCTCGGACAAGGAGTTCGTGCCCGAGCAGTACGGCATCGCCGTCAAGAAGGGCAACGCCGAACTGCTGGCCAAGCTGAACGACGGCCTGAAGGCCATCAAGGCCGATGGCAGCTACGACCAGATCTACGCCAAGAACTTCGGCGCACCGCCGGCCGCTGCGGCGCCCGCTTCGGCAGCGTCGAAGTAAGCAAGGAGACCGGCGATGGATCTGCGTTGGGAGATCCTCGCCGGCTACGGGCCGCTGTTCGCCAGCGGCCTGTGGATGACGATACAGCTGACGCTGGTCGCCATCGGCGTCGGGCTGGTGCTGGGCGCGGCCTTCGGGCTGGTCAGCAGCTCGGCCGACGCCCCCCCGCCCAAGGCACCGGCCATGGCGCTGGGGTTGAAGCTGCTGCGCTGGTTCACGCTGGCCTACGTGACCTTCTTCCGCGGCACGCCGCTGTTCGTGCAGATCCTGCTGGTGCACTTTGCGCTGATGCCGGCGCTGGTGCACCCGGACCACGGCCTGCTGTTGGCGGGCGAGCTGGCGCGCACGTTCCGCCAGGAACACGGTGCGTTTTTCTCGGGCTGCGTGGCCCTGAGCCTGAACGCCGGCGCCTACATCAGCGAGATCTTCCGCGCCGGCATCCAGAGCATCCACCGTGGCCAGGTGCAGGCCGCCTACAGCGTGGGGCTGAACCACGTGCAGGCCATGCGCTACGTGATCCTGCCGCAGGCCTTCCGGCGCATGGTGCCGGCCCTGGTGAACGAAGGTGTCACGCTGATCAAGGACAGTTCGCTGGTCTCGGCCATCGGCCTGGCGGAGCTGGCACTGGCGGCGCGCACGGTGGCCGGTGCCTACTCGCGCTACTGGGAGCCGTACCTGGCGATCTCGGCGCTGTACCTCGTCTTGACGCTCACGCTCTCGCTGCTCGCCAAACGGCTGGAAGCCCCCGCGCACCTGCGGGGCCGCTGATCACGGCGCGCTGAAGAAGTACTGCTTCAGCCCGGCCAGGATCATCTCGACCGCGATCGCGGTCAGGACCAGGCCCATCAGCTTCTCGATCGCGGCCACCATCGACGAGCCCAGCAGCTGCCGGATGCGGTCAGCCGCCAGCAGCACGGCGCCAGACACCGCCATCGCCACCGTCAAGGCACCCATCCAGGTCCACAGCCGCTCGGGCTGGCGCGAGGCCAACAGCAGCACCGTGGCCATCGCCGAGGGGCCGGCCAGCAGCGGCACGGCGAGCGGAAAGATGAAGGGTTCGCGCCCCTGCGCCGAGGCATAGACCTCGCCCCCGCTGGCAAACACCATGCGCACCGCGATGATGAGCAGGATCACGCCGCCGGCCACCTCCAGCGAGCGCTCGGACAAGCGCATCACCTGCAGGAATCCCTGCCCCCCGACCATGAAGACGGCGAGCACGGCAAACGCGATCATGACCTCGCGGACTGCCACCACACGGCAGCGCGCGGGTGGCACCTCCTTCAGCACCGAGATGAAGATGGGCAGGCTGCCAAACGGGTCCAGCACCAGCAACAGCAGCACCAGGGCGGAAACAAAGGTGTGGTCCATCGCCGGATTGTCTGCCAGGGCCCAACCCGGCCGGACTGTTGCGCAGATGCTGCAGATTGCGGCCGGCCGATGCGCAAAACCACCGTCAGCCCCGGGTTTGCCCGAATGACGCGCCCAGACTCACGGTTGCAGCGCGGCATCGCGCTTTTCAGCCAGAAGCCACCCACGGGAGTTTTTCCATGCAGATCAAACCCATCGCCCTTGCCCTCGCCGCGCTGTTCGCCGGCTCGGCTTACGCCCAGAGCAGCGTCGAAATCTACGGCCGCCTGAACACCACGGTGGAGCGCTCGAAGATCAACGGCGTCAGCAGCACCGACATGCTGAACAACTTGTCGCGCATCGGCTTCCGTGGCACGGAAGACCTGGGCGGCGGCCTGAAGGCCGGTTTCGTGCTGGAGCACGGCTTCGACTCCACCACCGGCGCTGCCGGCGGCAACTTCTGGGGCCGCCAGTCGGAGGTCAGCCTGAGCGGTGGCTTCGGCACGATCCGCCTGGGCAACTACACCAGCGAGGCCTACTTCGCCACCGCCGACTACGTGTCGATGCACAACCACGACACCGGCACCTCGTCGGATGCCTTCTACGCCGACACGCGTTATTTCGCGCAATCGGACAAGATCAGCTACACCTCGCCCGCGATGGGCGGCCTGGTGCTGCATGCCGCGATGAACATGCGCGACATGGGCGAAGCCGACCGCACGGTCGAACTCGCGGCCTTCTACGATGCCGGCCCGATGCACCTGGGTGCCGGCTACCAGAAGACGGGCGACCTGAACCAGTTCGCCGTGCGTGGCCTGTATGAGCTGGGCGCCTTCACGGTCGGCGGCTACCTGCAGCGCGACGAAGACGTGTATGGCCCGGGCAGCCGCACCAGCTTCCGCCTGTCGGGCATGTACACCATGGGCGTGACCGAGCTGCACCTGAACTACGGCCGTGCCGGCGACTACAGCGACCTGGACAACTCCGCCGCCAACCAGTACACGCTGGGCCTGAACTACAACCTGAGCAAGCGCACCAAGCTGTACACCTACTACTCGAAGGTGAGCGACGGTGCCGCCGGCCTGTACGGCGACCGCAGCCACATGGCCGTGGGCCTGCGCCACAACTTCTGATCGGCCCTGCGCTGACCATGAAGCCGGCCCCAGCGCCGGCTTTTTTGTGCCCGGCCCTGCAGCCGTTCAGCCCCGTGGGTGGTGCGCCGCGTGGATCTGGCGCAGCCGCTCACGGGCCACGTGGGTGTAGATCGTCGTGGTGGATATGTCGGCGTGGCCCAGCAGCATCTGCACGGCGCGCAGGTCGGCACC
>CAYTWU010000350.1:1417-3949 GCA_964442175.1 uncultured Rubrivivax sp. | reverse complement strand
GGTGGTGCGCAAAACTCACCGGCTGCGCCACCTGCATGTGCGTGAAGCCAGGCATCACGGTGTCGCTGTGCTGCGCCGCCAGTTCCACCAGCGCGCGCTGCATCTCGGTGAGCAGCGGCGCCAGGCCGTCGATCTCGCCGCGCAGCCACAGGCGCACGTCGGTGGCCACCTGGTCGTTGCGGCTGCGGCCGGTGTGCAGGCGCTTGCCGGCCAGGCCCACCAGCTCGGTCAGGCGGGCCTCGATGTTGAGGTGCACGTCTTCCAGCTCCAGCTTCCACTCGAAGCTGCCGGCCTCGATCTGCGCCGTGATCTGCGCCATGCCGCGCTGGATGTCGGCCAGGTCCTGGGCGCTGATGATCTGCTGCGCGGCCAGCATCTGCGCATGCGCCAGGCTGCCGGCGATGTCGGCCCGCCACAGGCGCTGGTCGAAGCCGACGCTGGCCGTGTAGCGCTGCACCAGCTCGCTCATGGGTTCGGAAAACAGGGCGGACCAGGCCTGGGCCTTGTTGGCTAGCGGATTGGTGGACATCGGGAGGGCGGGGGCAGATGGGACTTCGTATTATCGGCGGGCCCCGATGCGACCCCTCACCCCCCCGCCGCCCGCTGACTTTGCCGACACCCGCGACGGCAGCGACACCCGTCCGGCCAGCGTCTGGCCCAGCACGCTGCGCCCGCCTGAAGGCCTGCCCAGCACCTTTGCGGCCTCCCGCTTCGACCCGCTGGCCGAAGAAAGACGCCGTGCCGATGCCCATGCGGCCACGGCCTTCGATGTCTGCCACCCGGGCCTGGCCTTGCGTGCGGTGCTGGGCGTGCAGGGCGTGCTGGTGTCGGGCACCTTGCTGGCCAGTGAGGGCGGCTGGCTGCGCGCCCTGGGCCCGGTTGCGGTGGCGGCGTTTGCCGGACTGCTGGCCACGCTGCTGTGGCTGGTGACCGTGTGTGCGCTGCGCCGGCCGCTGCGGGCGCTGCAGCCCCTGCCGCGCGCCGGCGTGGCCCTGGTGCTCGGGGCGGTGGCCGCCTGGCTCGGGCTGGCGCCGCTGTGGGCGCTGGACCTGGCCGCGGCGCCCGGTCCGGCCCGCGTGCTCGGTCTCAGCCTGGCCGGGGCCGGCCTGGCCGGGCTGCTCTGGGCCTGGCTGGACCTGCGCGCCCGCATCTGGGCGCCGGTGGACGCCCGCGTGCGGCTGGCGGAGCTGCAGTCGCGCATCCGCCCGCACTTCCTGTTCAATGCGCTGAACACGGCGCTGGCCCTGGTGCGGGTGGACCCGGCACGTGCCGAGCAGGTGCTGGAGGATCTGGGGCAGCTGTTCCGGGTCGCGCTCACCGACGCCGGGGCTTCGGTCTCGCTGGACGAAGAGCTGGACCTGGCCAAGGCCTACCTGGCGATCGAGCAGGTGCGCTTCGGCAGCCGGCTGCAGCTGCACTGGGACATCGCCACCGGCGTCGGCCGTGCACGCGTGCCGCCCCTGATGCTGCAGCCGCTGGTGGAAAACGCCGTGCGGCACGGCGTTGAGCCGTCGCCCACCGGCGCGCGCGTGGACATCCGCGCCAAGCTGCTGAGGGGCCAGGTGGTGGTGCAGGTCAGCAACACCGTGCCCGACGAGCCCCCGGTGCCCGGCCACGGCATGGCGCTGCACAACGTGCGCGAGCGGCTGCGCCTGCTGCACGACGTGGCAGCGCAGTTCGAGACCTGGCGCGAGGGCGGGGTGCACCACGCGCGCATCGTGATACCGCTGTGATCAGGCTGCTGCTCGTGGACGATGAACCGCTGGCCCGCCTGCGCCTGCGCAGCCTGCTGGACGAGCTGGGCGACCCGCCGCACACCGTCGTGGGTGAAGCCGACCATGCGGCCCAGGCCCTGCAGCAGCTGGCCCGCACACCGGCCGACCTGGTGCTGCTGGACATCGGCCTGCCGGGTGAAACCGGCCTGCAGCTGGCGGCGCGTTTTGCCGCCGCACCCGGCGCACCGGCCGTGGTGTTCGTGACGGCCCATGCCGAGCACGCGCTGGCGGCGTTTGAGCTCGACGCGGTGGACTACCTCACCAAACCCGTGCGGCGCGACCGCCTGCAGGCCGCGCTGCAGCGTGTGGCGCAGCGGCGGGCGCTGCGGCCGGCGCTGCCCGACGGCCCGGTGCTGGTGGTCAGCGACCGCGGCCGGGTGCTGCGCCTGCCGCTGGCCGAGGTGCTGTACCTGAAGGCCGAGCTGAAGTACGTGACGCTGCGCACCGCCGGCGCCACCTACGTGCTGGACGATGCGCTGGCCGACCTGGAGCAGCGCCTGGGCGACGGTTTCCTGCGCATCCACCGCAATGCGCTGGTGGCCAAGGCCGCGGTGCGCGAGCTGCAGCGGCGCAGCGGCCCGGACGCCGATGGCGACAACGATGGCTGGGCCGTGCGGCTCGCCCCCGTGGACGAATGGCTGGCCGTGTCGCGGCGCCACCAGCCCCCCGTGCGGCAGGCCCGGGCGGCGCCAGAGCCCAGACGGGCAGGCCCCCCGGCGGCGCGGTAATGGGCCATGAACCTGCTCCACTGGGCTTC
>CAYTWU010000350.1:0-1407 GCA_964442175.1 uncultured Rubrivivax sp. | reverse complement strand
CACATGTCCGTTGGGGTTGATTGCCAGAAACTCCGGCGCGCGCGTACCGCCACCACGCCCAGCGCGGCCAGCAGCAGGGCCGTGCTCGCAGGCTCGGGCACGGCGCTGACCGTCAGGCCCGACAGGGTACCGTCGTAGCTGGCCAGCATCGTGGCGGCGCCGGTGGCGAGGTTGATGCCGAAGATGCCGGTGGCCAGGGACACGTCGTCCATCGTCAGTGCGGCATACGCCATGCCATTGGCCAGCACCTCGAAGCCGTTGGCCTTGAGCACGTCGATGCCCAGGCTGCCGACGTCCATGATCGTCGGCGTGTTGAAGGCCGAGCCGGCCATGCGCAGCATGTCGGTGTTGCTGTCGATGTAATACAGCGTGGTCGAGGTCGGCGCCGGTGGCATCTTCAGCGCACTGTTGCTGTAGGCCACGGCGCTGTAGCCCGCGCCGATGTTGCTGCCGGTGTTGCCCACCACGCCGGTGCCCACGTTGATGGCGAAGTTGTCGCCCGAGGTGCTGACCAGGCGCAGCGACGTGGCGCCGTTGTAGTCTGCCACCGGGTTGAAGTCGATGCCATAGCCGCGGCTGCTGTTGATCACCGGCACGCTGAGCATGTGGACGAAGCTGGCCGCACCCGTCATCTCGTCGACGGTGTAGATCTTCTGCGCAGTGCTGATGCCGTAGACCAGGCCGTCGCTGGGCCGGGTGTCGATGCCGACCAGGCGCTCGCCGTCGGCCAGGCCGGTGATGGTGGTGCGGGTGCCGGTGTTCGGCGCCATCGGGTCGAAGCGCACGATTTCGCCGGCGCTGGTGAGACCGACGAGCGTGACGGCCTGGGCCGTCAGGCCGGCCAGGGCCAAGCTGGCGCCGAGGGTCAGGCGGGCCAGACGAGTCATTGAACGGTTCATGGGTTTCCTCCTGGACAGACATGCCCCGCACCGGCGGTGGTGCGGGGTCCAGGGCCCATACGCCGCGCGGCGGCGCTGGATGCGGAGCCCCCCCCCTGAATGCGGGGTGGGCTCAGCCGGTGTTGCGCAGGCCGGCCGCCACGCCGTTGATCGAGATGTGGATGCCGCGCTGCAAGCGCTCCTGGCTGGCCGCCGGTTCGCGCTGGCTGCGGTAGCGGCGCAGCAGTTCCACCTGCAGGTGGTTCAGCGGGTCCAGGTAGGGGAAGCGGTGCTCGATGGACCGCGCCAGCGCCGGGTTGGACTGCAGGCGCTGCGTTTCGCCGGTGATCAGCGTCAGCGCCTCGCCGGCCCGTTCCCATTCGGCCTTGATGGCCGCAAACAGGCGCTTGGCCAGCTTCTTGTCTTCCACCAGCTCCACGTAGCGCGCCGCGATGCGCAGGTCGCTCTTGGCCAGCACCATGTCCATGTTCGACAGCAGCGTGCGGAAGAAGGGCCACTGCTTGTGCAT
>CAYTWU010000349.1:0-3953 GCA_964442175.1 uncultured Rubrivivax sp. | reverse complement strand
GCGAGATGAGCGGCCACATCTTCTTCGGCGAGCGCTGGTACGGCTTCGACGACGCCACCTACACGGCAGCCCGCATGCTGGAGATCCTGTCGCGCGCCAAGAACCCCAGCCGGGTGCTGAACCAGCTGCCCACCAGCCACAGCACGCCCGAGCTGAACGTGAACTGCGCCGAAGGTGAACACCACCGCGTGGTGAGCGAGCTGCAGGCGCGTGTGGCCGACGGCCGGCTGACCTTCGATGGTGCGGAGGTCGGCACCATCGACGGCGTGCGCGTCGATTGGCCGGACGGCTTCGGCCTCATCCGCGGCTCCAACACCACGCCGGTGCTGGTGCTGCGCTTCGAGGGCCACAGCAAGGCCGCGCTCAAGCGCATCGAGAAGACGATGATGGCGGCACTGCGCGCCGTCAAGCCCGACGCGCAGGTCGCAGCCGCGGCGCATTGACATGGCGGTCGCACCGGTCAATGTCCTGTGCATCAAGTGGGGCACGAAGTACGGCGCGGACTATGTGAACCGCCTGCGCTCGATGGTGGGCCGGCACCTGCAGCGGCCGTTCCGCTTTGTCTGCCTGACGGACGACCCGCAAGGCATCGCGGCCGGTGTCGAGGTCTTCGACCTGCCGGCCGTCGGTTTTGCCGATTTCGACCAGCGCCTGCCCTGGACCAAGGGCCACGGCTGGCTGAAGGTGACCAGCTTCGCGGCGCCGCTGTACGACCTCAGCGGGCCCACGCTGTTCATCGACCTGGACGTGGTGATCGTCGGTGACCTGGGCCCGTTTTTTGACCACCCGGGCGAGTTCCTGGTGATCAAGGAATGGGACAAACGCGACGACACCGGCAACACCAGCGTCTACCGCTACACCATCGGCGCACACGCCGACCTGATCACGCACCTGGCGCAGCACAAGGACACCGTGCTGGCCCAGGTGCGCAACGAGCAGGAGTACGTGACGCAGACGCTCTCGCGCCAGGGCAAGCTGGGTTACTGGCCCGACGCCTGGTGCCGCAGCTTCAAGCGCCACTGCGTGCGCCGGGGGCCGCTGCAATGGTTCCTGCCGCCGCAGATCCCGCCCGGCGCCAAGGTGATCGCCTTCCACGGCAAACCCAACCCGCCCGATGCCATCGCCGGCATCAGCGGCAAGTGGTACCGGCGCGTGCTGCCGACCGCCTGGGTGGCCGAACACTGGCGCTGATGTGCCGTTGAGGCTGTATTCCGTCCTGGTGCACGCAGCCCGGGCGGCCGCGTGGCCCGCGATGTGGTGGCTGGGCCGCCGGGTGCCGGCCTTCCGTGACCGTTGGGCCGAGCGGCGCGGGGTGGTCGATCTGCCCGCCGCCGCCCGTGGCGGCGTGTTGGTGCATGCGGTGTCGATGGGCGAGGTCGGGGCCGCGGTGCCGCTGGTGCAGGCCCTGCGCGCCGCGCGGCCGGGGCTGCCCGTGGTCTTCACCTGCACCACGCCCACCGCGTCGGCGCGCATCACCGAGACCTTTGGCGCGGCGGTGCACCATGTCTACATGCCCTTCGACACCCCCGGCGCGGTGCGGCGCTTCCTGGACACGCTGGCGCCGCGCGTGCTGGTGGTGCTGGAGACCGAACTCTGGCCCAACCTGCTGACCGCGGCGCAGGCGCGTGGCACGGCCGTGGTGCTGGCCAACGGACGGCTCTCGGCCCGCTCGGCCGGGCGTTATGCCCGCTTCGCGCGCGCCACGGCAGCGGTGCTGAACGCGATCGACCTGTTGCTGGTGCAGGACGACGCGGTGCGCGAGCGTTTCCTGCAACTGGGCGCTGCGCCGGCCCGCACGCGGGTCACCGGCAGCCTGAAGTTCGACACCCCGCTGCCGGCGGATCAAGACGCACGCGTCGCGCAGTTCCGCGCCTGGGTGGGGCCGCGGCCGCTGTGGGTGGCGGCCAGCACGCACGAGGGCGAAGAGGCCGCCGTGCTGGCGGCGCAGGTGGCACAACAGGCGACGTATCCCGGCGCGCTGCTGGTGCTGGTGCCACGCCATCCGCAGCGTTTTGACGCGGTGGCGGCGCTGCTGGACGTCAGCGGCCTGCGCTGGCAACGCCGCAGCGCCGGCCAGCCGGTGTCGGCCGACACCGCCGTGCTGCTGGCCGACAGCATGGGCGAGCTCACCGCCTGGCTGGCGCTGGCCGAAGCGGTGTTCATCGGCGGCACGCTGGTGCCGGTGGGCGGCCACAACCCGCTGGAAGCCATGCAGTTCGGCGTACCGCTGATCGCTGGCCCGCAGGTGTTCAACTTCGCGGCGGCCTTTGCCGAGCTGGACGCCGCACAGGCCGTGCTGCGCATCGCGGATGGCGACGCGCTGGGCGCGGCGCTGGCGCAGTTGCGTGCGGACCCGGTCACGGCCCGGGCCCTGGGCGCGCGTGGCCAGGCGCTGTTTGCCCGCCAGGGCGGTGCCACCGCGCGCACGCTGGCACCGCTGCTGGCGCTGTTGGACGCCCGCGCGGCGCGCACCGAGCGTCCACTGCCCGACGGTGTGGCCTGGGCCGACCCGGCGCTGCTGCCGGCACCCGAACCGGCGCACTTCGACCCCGCGCGCGGCCATGCCCGTGCGCCGGGCAGCGGCCGTGGCACGGTGTGGTTCCAGACCGTCGGTGTGCACCCCCTGGTGCTGCGCCACTACCGCCGCGGCGGGCTGGTGGGCCGCCTGGTGCAGGACCGCTACGCCCCTGAACCCCTGGCCCGCACGCGCGCGATGGCCGAGTTTGCGCTGCTGCAGCGCCTGGTGGCCTGGGGCCTGGACGTGCCGCGTGCCGCCGCCGCACGCTGGCAGCGCGCCGGCCTGTTCTACCGGGCCGACATCCTGGTGCAGCGCATCCCCGGCGCCGAGGACCTGAGCGAACAATTGCAGCGTTCGCCGTTGCCGGCCGCAGACTGGCAGGCCGTGGGCGCAGCCATCGCGCGGCTGCACCGCCACGGTGTCCACCACTCGGACCTGAACTGCCACAACCTGATGCGCGACGCGCAGGGCCGGGTCTGGATCATCGACTTCGACAAGTGCGCCGTGCGTGCACCCGGCCCCTGGCAACAGGCCAACCTGGAGCGGCTGCGCCGCTCGCTGCGCAAGGAGCGCGGCCGCCTGGCGGCCTGGCACTGGCAGGAGGGCGACTGGGTGGCCCTGCTGGCCGGCTACAACGCCGTGCCGGCCGTGTGATGCGTTCCGGCCTTACGGGGCCAGCAGCGTGTTCACCGCGTCCACGTCGCCGGTGTCCAGCTGGCCCGAGGCCTGCTGCAGGCGCAGGCCGTTCACCAGCACGTCGTAGCGGGCCTTGGCCAGGTCGCGCTGGGTCTGGAACAACAGGGTCTGCGCGTTCAGCACGTCCAGGTTCACGCGCACGCCGACGCGGTAACCCAGCTGGGTGGCCTCCAGCGCGAGCTTGGTGGACGACTCGGCGGCTTCCAGCGCCTTCACCTGCGCGATGCCCGACTGCACGCCGAAATAGGCCACGCGGGTGCCCTGGCCTACGCCGCGGCGGGCCGCGGCCAGGTCGTTGCGCGCCTTTTCTTCCAGCGACAGCGTTTCGGAGATGCGGTTGCCGGTGGCGCCGCCGGTGTACAGCGGCAGGTTGAACTGCAGGCCCACGCTGGCCGTGCGCGTGGGGGAGCCGGGTGTGCCCTGAGGGTAACGGCCGGCGTACTTGGCCAGGCCCACCGAGGCCACGGCGTCCAGGGTGGGGCCATCGGCGGCGCGTGCACGGGCGATCTCCAGCGTGGCGATCTCCAGGCCGGCCTGGGCGCGGCGGATCGTGGGGTGCTGGGCATCGGCAATGCCGACCCAGACCTCCGGGTCCGCCGGCAACACCGCGGGCAGCACCACCGGCGCCCGCAGTGCCTTGGGCGTCACGCCGGTGCGGCCCACCAGGGTGTCGAGCGCGATGCGCTTGGCGCGCAAATCGTTCTCGGCGGCGATTTCCTGCGCGGTGCCGAGGTCGAAG
>CAYTWU010000348.1:1954-3958 GCA_964442175.1 uncultured Rubrivivax sp. | reverse complement strand
TCGGCGGCCAGATGGATGTGGCCGGCTGACGCCAGCGGCGAACCGGTGGCAGTCAGCACAATCGTCGTCGCCCCGTTCTTGCGGGCAATGTCGCAGGCGTCCATCAGGTCGCGCGTGCGGCCCGAGTTCGAGATCACGACAAGGCAATCGCCCGGCCCCAGCATCGACGCGCTCATCACTTGCATGTGGCCGTCGCTGTGCGCGATGGTGTTCACGCCCAGGCGAAAGAACTTGTGCTGCGCGTCCTGCGCCACGATACCCGAATTGCCCACGCCGTAGAACTCGATGCGGTGGCCGCTCTTGCCGGCCTCGGTGAGCAATGCGATGGCCTGCTCGATGGCACCGGCGGCAGCGGCGTTGCGGTACTTCAGCAGCGCACTCACGGTGTTGTCGATGACCTTGACCACCAGGTCGCCGGCCTTGTCGTCGTCGTCCACCGAGCGGTGCACAAAGGGCACGCCTTCGTTGACGCTGCCAGCCAGCTTGAGCTTGAAGTCCGCCAGCCCGTCGTAACCCACGCTGCGGCAGAAGCGCACCACCGTCGGCTTGCTGACGTTGGAGCGCTCGGCCAGCTCGCCCACCGGCAGCGTGGCAAAGCTGCGGGGGTCGGACAGCACCAGGCGCGCCACGCGTTGTTCTGCCGGCGGCAGCGCAGGGATCGAGGCGCGGATGCGGTCGAGCATGTTCGTTATTGCTCTTCGGCCCAGGCGCAGCCGTCGCGGGCGACGAGTGCACTGGCGGCGGGTGGTCCCCAGCTGCCGGCGGCATAGGGCCGGGGCGGCGTGGGGTCGTTGGCCCAGGCCTCCAGGATGGGCATGACCCAGCGCCAGGCCTGCTCTTGTTCATCGCTGCGCACGAACAGGTTCAGCCGGCCGGCGATGGCGTCCAGCAGCAGGCGTTCGTAGGCGCCGACACGTTCGCTGGGGAAGGCCTTGTCGAAGTCCAGGTCCAGCGACACCGGTGACAAGCGTTCGTTCGTGCCGCCGCCCTTGGCCGCCAGCAGGTGCAGCTCCAGCCCGTCTTCCGGCTGCAGCTTGATGACCAGCTTGTTGGCGTGCGTGGTGCCCGGGAAGATCGGGTGCGGCACGGCGCGGAAGTTGATGACGATCTGCGCGTCGCGGCCGGCCAGGCGCTTGCCGGTGCGCAGGTAGAAGGGCACGCCGGCCCAGCGCCAGTTCTGCACCTCGGTGCGCAGCGCGACGAAGGTTTCGCAGCGGCTGTCGGGCGGCACCTTCACCTCGTCCAGGTAACCCGGTACCGCCTGGCCGCCCACGGTGCCGGCGCGGTACTGGCCGCGCACCACGTCACGCGCCACGGTCTCGGGCGTGAAGGGGCGCAGCGAACGCAGCACCTTCAGCTTCTCGTCGCGGATGGCGTCGGCGTCGCTGGTGGAGGGCGGCTCCATCGCCAGCATGGTCAGCAGCTGCAGCGCGTGGTTCTGCACCATGTCGCGCAGCGCGCCGGTGGTGTCGTAGTAGTCGCCGCGGGTGCCCACGCCCAGGCCCTCGGCGATGGTGATCTGGATGTTGGCGATGCTTTCGCGCCGCCACAGCGGCTCGAACAGCGCATTGCCAAAACGCAGCGCCATCAGGTTCTGCACCGCGGGTTTGCCCAGGTAGTGGTCGATGCGCAAGGCCTGCGATTCGGTGAACACCGAACGCACCACGCGGTTGATCTGCTGCGCGCTGGCCAGGTCGTGGCCCAGCGGCTTTTCCAGCACCACGCGCACCTTGGGGCCGTTCAGGCCGGCGGCGCCCAGCTGCTCGCAGATCACCGGGAACAGGTAGGGGCTGGTGGCCAGGTACAGCACCACCTGGTCGGCACCGCGGGCGTCCAGCCAGTCCTTCAGGCCGGCGTAGTGCGCCGGTTGCGACAGGTCCATGCGGCGGTAGTGCAGCAGCTCGGCGAACTGCGCGAACTCCTGGTCGCTGGGGCGCTTGGAGGCGTCGACCTCGGCAAACCGCTCCTGGATGAAGGCGCGGTACTCGGCGTCGCTGCGCTCGT
>CAYTWU010000348.1:0-1944 GCA_964442175.1 uncultured Rubrivivax sp. | reverse complement strand
CCTGGTGAATTTTAGCATGTTTTTTACAATACTGGATGCCCGCTGTCCAGCATCTTGCGAAAGACTCGGTAGGCGTCGTCGCTGCGTTCGTCGCGCGCCACCGACAGGATGCGCCCGCCCTCGGGCAGCTTGCCGTGGCGAAAGGCCTGGAACAGCGCCGGCATCAGCTTGCGCCAGGTGAGGTCTCCGGTGCCCCCGAAGAACACGAGGTCGAACGACATGCAGTCTCCGCGCGATGTAACTTTGTTTCGCGCCGGATGATGCCGAAGTTTCAGCGGCGGGTCAACGCTGCAGCGCGCCGGGGCTCCAATGGCTGGGTGGTGGCAGCGGGCGTGTGCCGATGGGCAGCACGAACTCGGCCGTGGGCACGGCTTCATCGCCGGCCAGGCGGCCCGGCGGGTCCACGCGCCCGCGCAGCGAGGTGTCGGGCCTCAGCTCGAAGGCCAGCATGGCCGGGTCGTCCAGCATGCTGCGCAGGGCGGGCCAGTTGCCGTCGAAGCGCCCGCTGCTGCCCAGTGTGAACACGCCCAGGCCGACGGTCAGGTTGTTGACCGCGCGCACGTTCGCACCCGGCACCAGCTTGTCGATCCAGGCGCGCAAGTACCAGGCGAACGGCGCATCGCTGATCAGCGTGTTGTGCGACAGCAGCAGCCGGTTGCGCGGCCAGGTGCGGCCTTCCACGCCGTAGGCCACGACCACCGGGTTCTGCGTGCCGCGCCCCTGGCCGATGATGTTGCCGATCAGCACGGCGTCGCCGCCGGCGGGCAGGTCCACCTCGTAGGAACTGCGGCCGTCCTGCCCGTCGTAGATCAGGTTGTAGGCGATCAGCGTCTGGCGCGCACGCGACTTGATCAGGTGGCCTTCGAAGCCGCTGTGGAAGCGGCTGCCGCGGATGCTGACGCTCTTGATGCGGCCGGCATACAGCTGGTGGAACAGCCCGCCCACCACCTGCGGCGTGCGGCCGAACTCGCTGTCTTCCACCACCAGTTCCGCCGTCTCGGCGTTGCCGGTGATCACGCCAACCTCGTTGTCGAAGAAGGCGCAGCGCTTCAAGCTGAGCTTGCCGCTGTCCAGCCGGATGCCGGCGGCGCTGCCGCTACGGCCACGGGCGCCGCTGAACTCGATGTTTTCCACCGTGACATCGGCGTCGCGCACCGTCCAGATCGCGCGCAACTCGGCATCCTGGGCGTCGGCCACCAGCATGGGCCGGGTGCCGGTGGCGTTGCCGCCGCGCAGTGTCAGGCGCTTGTTGATCAGCATGGGCTCGCCCTTGTAGCGGCCGGGCAGCAGCTCGATCACGTCGCCATCCTGCGCCTGTGCCAGGGCCTGGGCCAGGTCCAGCGGGGCACCGCCGGGGCCGACCACGAGTGTGGCGGCAGGGGCGGCCGAGGCCGCACAGAGCATCAGAAACAACGGAAACAAGGCGCGCATGGGGAGAAGTATCTCAGCCACGGCCACCTGCCGTAACCGCTTCGTCACCGCCTGCGGTTGCGCTTGCGGTCTAATTCCGGCCATGAACCAGCTCGACGCCCTCAAATCCTTCACCACCGTGGTCGCCGACACCGGCAACTTCCGCCAGCTGGCGCAGTACACGCCGCGCGACGCCACGACCAACCCGACCCTGATCCTGAAGGCTGTGCAGCAGCCCGAGTACGCGCCGCTGCTGGCCGAGACGGTGGCCGCCCACCGCACCGCGCCGCTGGCCGGGGTGGTGGACGAGGTGCTGGTGCGCTTTGGTCTGGAGATCCTGAAGGTCGTGCCCGGGCGGGTCAGCACCGAGGTGGACGCCCGGCTGTCCTTCGACACCGCCGCCACCGTGGCGCGTGCGCGCCACCTGATGGCGCTGTATGAAAAGGCCGGCATCGGCCGCGACCGGGTGCTGATCAAGATCGCCGCCACCTGGGAGGGCATCCAGGCGGCCCGCGCGCTGGAGCGCGAGGGCAT
>CAYTWU010000347.1:0-3960 GCA_964442175.1 uncultured Rubrivivax sp. | reverse complement strand
GGCGCCCAGCACGCGCGACCAATCCCCGGTGCGAGCGCCGCCGGAGGCCCACCGCGCCGTCGCCGGCACCGGCGCCGCGCTCTCGGCACCGAACACCACCAAGCCCCAACCCACGGCGCTGGCGGCCAGCGCGGCCCCTACCGCGAGCAAGGTCCAAAGCGGAATCGTTTGGCGGGCTTCCATGAATCCATCGGATGGTCGGCAAGGGCCACACGATACCGGTCAACGCGCTGCGGCCGCTGCCGGCAAGCGGCACTCGTTCGCGGCGAACCGCGTCGCGCGGGCGGTGCATTCAGGCCGCGGGGGCGGCGCCTGCCGAGTGAACGCGCCGCTCCGCCAATTCGACGAAGGCCCGCGCCGGGCCGGACAACTGGCGGCGATCGCGCATCGCCAGGCGCAGCCGGCGCTGCGCCCAGGCGCCTTCCAGCGGCACCAGGCGCAGGCCCATCGCCGCGGCGTGCGGCGCGGCGCCGGCGCGCGGCAGGATGGCCACGCCCAGGCCGGCAGCCACCATGCGCGACAGGGCGTCGAAGCTGCGCACCTGCACGCGGATGCGCATGCGGCAGCCGGCCGCGTCGGCCGCCGCGGCGATGTGACGCGTCAGCGATGTCGCGTGGCCCAGCGCCACGAGATCGTGCTCGAGCGCGTGCGCCAGGGCGACGCGCTTCATGCGTGCCAGGCGGTGCGTGGCCGGCACGAGCAAGACCAGCTCGTCGGTGTCGCAGACGATGCTGTGCAGCCCGTCGGTCAGCGTGTTCTCGCCGATCACCGCCAGTTCTGCAGCACCGGTGGCCACGGCGCGCGCGGCGTCTTCACTGAGCGCGTCTTCGAGGTCGATCACCACGTCCGGGTGGGCCTTCATGTACACGGCCAGCAGGTCCGGCAGGAAACCGCTGAACGCCGATGTGTTCGCCCACAGGCGCAGGTGGCCGCCGGCACCGCGCTGGAAGTCGTCCATCGCCACCGCCAGCTGTTCCAGCCGACCCACCAGTTCGATCGCGTGGCGCTGCAGCGTGCGGCCCGCCGCGGTGGGCACGATGCCGCGCTTGCTGCGCTCCAGCAGGGGCTGGCCGACATGGGCTTCCAGCTCGGCGACGCGCTTGCTGGCCGCCGCCACCGAGATGCCGAAGCCCGCCGCGCCGGCGGTCAGGCTCCCACCGTCGACGACCATGACGAACAGGCGCAGCGTCGTCAGGTCGAAGCGGGTGAGATTGATGGCCATCGGCGCATCTTCAACGCTGGGTTGAGGATGTGTCAATGACATGCGTACCGACGGGCCCACGCCCTCGCAACACTGCCCTCACTGCACCCCACCAGGAGACGCGCATGAAGAACCGCCGCCTTGTACTGATCGCCACCTTGGGCCTGATGGCGGCCTGGGCGCCCGGCGCCTGGAGCCAAGCCTGGCCGAGCAAGCCGATCACGTTCACCGTGCCCAACCCGCCGGGCGGCCTGGTGGACACCAGCGCGCGCATCGTGGCCGAACCGCTGGCCAAGCTGCTGGGCGCGACGATCGTGATCGAGAACAAGGGCGGGGCCAGCGGCAACATCGCCTACCAGCAGGTCGCGATGGCGCCCAAGGACGGCCACACGCTGCTGGTGAGCTACTCGGCCTACCACGTGGGCAATCCGGCGATGTTCGCCAAGCTGCCCTGGGCGCAGAAGGACCTCGTGCCGGTGGCCCTGCTCACGGCCGCGACCAACGTGATCACGGCCCATCCGTCGGTGCCGGCCAACACGCTGGCGGAGTTCATCGCCTACGTCAAGGCCCACCCCGGCAAGCTGAACTTCGCCTCGCAGGGCAACGGTTCGTTGTCGCACGTGGGCACGGCGCTGTGGGAACAGGCCACGGGGACCGACATGGTTCACGTGCCCTACAAGGGCTCCGGCGCGGCCATCGCCGACGTGCTGGCCGGCAACGTCCAGGTCTTCATCACCACACCGCCCTCGGTGATGCAACACGTCAACACCGGCAAGCTCAAGGCCTTCGCCGTCACCGGCAAGAGCCGTCATCCCGGGCTGCCGAACGTTCCCACCACCACCGAGGCCGGCCTGCCGGGGTTCGAGCTCGAGGCCTGGGTCGGCCTGTTCGCACCCGCCGGCACGCCGGCGCCCATCGTCGCGCAACTGAGCGATGCGGTCCGGCGTGCGCTCGAAACGCCCGAGGCCAAGGCCAACGTCGCCAAGCAGGGCATCGAAGTGCGCTACCTGGCGCCGCCGCAGCTCGCCGCCCTGGTCGAGAAGGACACCACCTACTGGGGCCGCCTGATCAAGGCCCGCAACATCACGGCGGACTGACCCCCATGAAGACCTACCGCATCGGTCAGATCGTGCCCAGCTCCAACACCACGATGGAGACCGAGATCCCGGCCATGCTGCGCGCGCGCGAGGCGCTGGAACCGGAGCGCTTCAGCTTCCACTCGGCCCGCATGCGCATGATGAAGGTGACCAAGGACGAACTCGCGCGCATGGACGCCGACTCCGACCGCTGTGCGCTGGAGCTCTCCGACGCGCGCGTGGATGTGCTCGGTTATGCCTGCCTGGTGGCCATCATGAGCATGGGGCGCGGCTACCACCGCCAGTCGGAGCAGCGCCTGCACGAGCGCACGGTGGCCAACGGGGGCAGCGCCCCCGTGGTGACGAGCGCGGGCGCGCTGATCGATGGGCTGCAACGCATCGGCGCGAAGAAGATCGCCATCCTGACGCCGTACATGAAGCCGCTCACCGCGCTGGTGGCGGACTACATCGAGCACGAGGGCTTCGAGGTGCTGGACGCGTTGTCGCTGGAGATTGCCGACAACCTGGCGGTGGGCGCGCGCGACCCGCGCGCACCGATCGAGATCTCGAAGCGCCTGAACACCGCCAACTGCGATGCGGTGGTGATTTCGGCCTGCGTGCAGATGCCGTCCCTGGAGTCGGTGCAGCCCGTGCAGGACAGGCTCGGCCTGCCGGTGCTTTCGGCGGCCGTCTGCACGACCTATCAGATGCTGCGCACGCTCGGGCTGAAGGCGGTGGTGCCCAACGCCGGGGAGTTGTTGTCCGGCCGCTACTGAGCGCACCGCGCCCGCCGCGGGCGGCGCCCGCCCGGGTCGTGGGCCGTTCCGTGCCCGCTACAGCGCCATCGCCGGCCGCTCACCCATCAGCGCGCGCCAGCGCTTGAGGTTGACGTGCTGCTCGCCCGGCTTCACGCGCACGATGCGCGCGAAGTCCACGGCCACCACGGTGGTGATGTCGGCGATGGAGAAGCCGCCGCCGGCCACGTGGTCGCGGCCTTCGAGGTGCGCCTCGAGGGTGTCGAAGAAGCGCTGCAGGCGCTGCAGGCCGCGCGCCGCCAGCGCCGGGATCTGCTCGTAGTCCACCGGGCCGGGCAGCGCGCGGTGCGCCATCGCCGGGCTGCCGTTGCGCAGCGCCTCGGCAATCGCCATCAGGCCTTCGAACTCGGCGCGCCAGTGCCAGCTCGCGACCTCGGCCTTCTCTGCGGGCGTGCGGCCAAAGAGCGGCGGCTCGGGAAAACGCGCCTCGAGGTAGGCGGCGATGCCGGCGTTGTCGGTGAGCACGCGGCCGTCTTCGAGCTGCAGCACCGGCACCGTGCATTGCGGGTTGATGGCGCGAAACGCCTCGCCGAGCTGCTCGCCCTTGGCAAGGTCGACGTTGACGGTGGCGTGCGCCACGCCCTTTTCGGCCAGCAGGATGCGCGCGCGGCGCGGGCTCGGGGCAGTGGCGCAGTCGTAGAGGGTGAGCACGGATGGTTCCTCGGTTCGCTTCAGCGTTGCACGCTGGCGCGCGCACGTTCGACGAACGCACGGGTCGCCTGCTCGTCCTTCAGCGCCTCGGGCGCCTTGGCCGGGATCTCGATGCCGCGGCGGCACGCCGGGCGCTCCTTCATCGCATCGAGCCAGCGGCGCAGGTGCGGCAGCCCCTCGACGGCCACGCCCGACCAGCGGTAGGTGCGCACCCAGC
>CAYTWU010000346.1:3648-3961 GCA_964442175.1 uncultured Rubrivivax sp. | reverse complement strand
CGCCGCCTGAAACAGGGCTGACCGGCGGCCGCTCAGCCCGCGCGCAACAGGTTGGCCAGCTCCACGGCCGACTTCACGTTCATCTTGTCGAAGACCCGCGCGCGGTGCACCTCCACCGTGCGCACGCTGATGCCCAGCTCGTCGGCGATCAGCTTGTTCGGCCGGCCCTCGACCACCAACCGCATCACGTCCTGTTCGCGGTCGGTCAGCTCGGCCAGCAGGCGCTGCACGCCTGCGGCCCCGCGGCGGGCCAGCAGCGTGGCCGCGCTCTGCTCCAGCGCACGCTGCACGCGGTCGACCAGGCCGTTGTTGG
>CAYTWU010000346.1:0-3638 GCA_964442175.1 uncultured Rubrivivax sp. | reverse complement strand
GGCGGCTGCATCGCGGCCGAGGCGCTCGTCCAGTGCCTCGGCGCTCTGCGCGAGCGCCTGTTCGACCCGGTCGACGAGCGTATTGTTGGAGAACGGCTTCTCGACGAAGTCGAAGGCGCCGCGCTTGACGGCGGCCACGGCGGTGGGCACGTCGCCATGGCCGGTGAGGAAGATCACCGGCAGCGCCGGCAGCAGGCCGCGGTCCGCCAGGCGCTCGAACAGCACCAGGCCGCTGGTGCCCGGCATGCGCACATCCAGCACCAGGCACGAGGGTGCCGCCGGCCAGGGCTGCGGCAAGGTGGCCATGTGTTCCTCGAAGGCCTCGGCACTGCCAAAACCTTCGGACAGCAGCCGGCGCGAGCGCAGCAGCCAGGCCAGGGCGTCGCGCACCACGTCCTCGTCGTCGACGAGGTAGACCACGGGCAGGCCGAGGGAGGGGTCGAGGTTCATGGGGCGGTGGTGGTGACGGCGGCGGCCGGCTGCGGCGCCGGGCGTGGCGTGGGCAGCGTGAAGCGGAACTCGGTGCCCACGCCACCGGGGCCGGGCGTGAAGTCGAGCGCGCCGCCATGTTGTTCGATCACGGTGCGGCACAGGCTCAGGCCCAGGCCCATGCCTTCGCGGCGCGTGGTGTAGAACGGCGTGAACAGCCGCGCCGCCACGTCCGGCGCGATGCCCGGGCCGGCGTCGATGACGCTGAAGCTGACCCAGCGCTCGTGCGTGCGCCGCACCACCAGGCGCAGCAGGCGGTCCACAGGCAGGGTGGCGGCCTCCATGGCCTGGATGCCGTTGCGTGTGAGGTTCAGCAGCACCTGTTCGACCATGGTGCGGTCGCACATCACCCGGGGCGCCGGGCTGGGCAGGTCCAGCTCGATGCGGGTGCCGCTTTTGCGCGCCTGCAGCCGGATCAGCGGCAGCACGGCGTCCAGCAGCCCGTCGGCGCCCAGCGGTTCGTGCAGCTGCTCGCGGCGGCGCACGAAGTCGTGCACGCTCTTGATCACGCGGCCAGCCCGCTCGGCCTGCTCGTTGATGCGCTCCAGCGCCTGTTTCAACAACCCAGGCGTGTGCTCGTCGGGTTCTTCCAGCAGGTTCAGCGAGCCGCTGGCGTAGCTGGCAATGGCGGCCAGCGGCTGGTTCAGCTCGTGGCTCATCAACGAGGCCATCTCGCCCACGGTGGCCAGGCGGGCCGTGGCCTGCAGCCGCTCCTGCTGCTGGCGCGAGAGCTCTTCCACGCTGCGCTGGGCCGACAGGTCCAGCACCGCGCTCATCCAGCCGGTCTGGCCGCCCTGGCCGCCCTGGCCGCCGACCAGCGGCGCCTCGTAGATCATCACCGGGAAACGTTCGCCGCCCTTGCGCATGAACTCGGTCTCGAAGCCCTCACGTGCCGCGGCGTTCAGCGCCGCCGCCTCGGGCTGCAGGCGCAGGGCCTGGCGGCGCCGGTACTCCTCGCGGTGTTCGGGCGGCCAATACGGGGGCTCGGCCGCGGCGCGCAGTTCGTCGGCCGTGAAACCGACCATCGCGCAGAAGGCCGGGTTCACGTAGCTGATGCGGCCGTCCAGCCCGCGCGCGCGCAGGCCGGTGACCAGTGAGTCTTCCATCGCCTTGCGGAAGGCCAGGGCCTCGGCCAGCGCACTTTCGGCCAGGGCGCGGCGGCGCACGTCGTAGGCCAGCAGCGCCACCAGCGCAAACAGGGCCATCGACAGCCCCAGCACCAGGGCCGTGGACAGGTTGGGGATCAGGCGCGGCGCGCCGGTGGCGCTGTCCACGCGCAGCTGCAGCGTGGCGCCCGGCAGGTCGACCAGGCGCTCGGCCCGGAACACACCGGCCCCGCGTGGCAGGCCGGTACGGGCCAGGCGCGTGCCGTCGCCTTCGACAAACGACAACTCATGGCCACGCGCCTGGGCAGAGGTGACGGCCTGCTCCAGCAGCGGGGCCAGCGCAATGGCGCCGACGATGTAACCATGCACCTGGCCGGCACCCGCCAGCGGCACACACAGGTCCATCAGCTCCTGGCCCAGGCCACCGGGCAGCGGCACGAAGTAGCTGCGCGAGAAGCTGGGCACCAGCATGCGGCGCGCCGACGCGCAGGCCACCTCGGTCTCCACATCGCTGTCGACGCGGCCAATCAAGGAGAACAGCGGCGGCACGTAGGGTGTGTCGACAAACACGGCGGGCTGGGCCGTGGCGTCGCGCATCTCCAGCCGTGCGAGCGAGCGGCGCTGGCGCAGCAGCTCCTGTGCCGCCGCTTGCCAGGCGCTGGGCGATTGCGCCGCCAGCGACTGCATCTGCTGCTGCAGCGTGACCAGGTCGCGCCGCACCTCGGCCGCCACCTCCACGGCCACGGCGTCGGTGGCCTCCTGCGCACGCGAGGCCTCGTAGTTGACGGTCAGCGCCACCAGCAGGGTCTGGGCCACCAGCAGCAGCAGCAGCAGCGCGCTCCACAGCAGCGCCCGCCGGTGGCGGCGCCAGCGGCTGACGGGGGGCGATTCGGCGGGTGTCATGGGTGGCGCAGCGAGAATAGTGGCCCCCGGGTCAGGAGTGATAAGCAGTTTCGCGCATGGGTGAGCGGGCCGTGATCGCGCACACTCTCGGCCCGACGTCGCATCCTGCGTCCCTTCCTGCACAACTCCAGCGCGGAAAGCCCCATCCCATGTCCCAAGCCGAAGACAAGCGCGCCACGCTGCGCAAAGCCGCCCTGGAGTACCACGAGTTCCCGGTACCGGGCAAGATCGCGATCCAGGCGACCAAGCAGCTGGTGAACCAGCACGACCTGTCGCTGGCCTACTCCCCGGGCGTGGCAGCGGCCTGTGAAGAGATCGTGGCCGACCCGGCCAACGCCTTCCGCTACACCGCACGCGGCAACCTGGTGGCCGTGGTCACCAACGGCACCGCGGTGCTGGGCCTGGGCGACATCGGCCCGCTGGCCAGCAAGCCGGTGATGGAAGGCAAGGCGGTGCTGTTCAAGAAGTTCGCCGGCATCGATGTCTTCGACATCGAGGTGAACGAAAAGAACCTGGACAAGCTCGTCGACATCATCGCCGCGCTGGAGCCCACCTTCGGCGGCATCAACCTCGAGGACATCAAGGCGCCGGATTGTTTCTACGTCGAGCGCCAGCTGCGCGAGCGCATGAAGATCCCGGTCTTCCACGACGACCAGCACGGCACCGCCATCGTGGTCGGCGCCGCGCTGCTGAACGCACTCAAGGTCACGGGCAAGGCCATCGCCGAGGTCAAGCTCGTCACCTCGGGTGCCGGCGCTGCGGCCCTGGCCTGCCTGGGCCTGCTGGTGAAGCTGGGCGTGCGGCGCGAGAACATCTGGGTGACGGACCTGGCCGGCGTGGTCTACGAGGGCCGCACCGAGCTGATGGACGATGACAAGGCCTTCTTCGCGCAGAAGACCCCGCTGCGCACGCTGGCCGCGGTGGTGGCGGGCGCCGACGTGTTCCTGGGCCTGTCGGCCGGCGGCGTGATGAAGCCGGCGATGGTGGCCTCGATGGCGGCGCAGCCCATCATCTTTGCGCTGGCCAACCCGACGCCCGAGATCCTGCCGGAAGAAGCACATGCCGTGCGGCCCGACGTGATCATGGCCACCGGCCGCACCGACTACCCGAACCAGGTCAACAACGTCCTGTGTTTCCCGT
>CAYTWU010000345.1:0-3973 GCA_964442175.1 uncultured Rubrivivax sp. | reverse complement strand
CCTACGCGCGCTGCGGCATCATCGTCAACGTCACCCCGTTCGAGCCCGAATGGGAGGGCCACGTGACGCTGGAGTTCAGCAACACCACGCCGCTGCCGGCCAAGATCTACGCCGGTGAAGGCTGCGCCCAGGTGCTGTTCTTCGAGAGCGACAAGGACGATGTCTGCGAGGTCAGCTACAAGGACCGCGGCGGCAAGTACCAGGGGCAACGCGGTGTGACGCTGCCCAAGACATGAAGTGGGAAGGGCACCGCCAGAGCAGCAACGTCGAGGACCGGCGTGGCGGCGGTGGCTCGGGCGCGGGCCCGCGCATGGGAGGCCGTGGCATCGGCCTGGGCGGCATCGCGATCGCGCTGGTGGCGGGCTGGATCTTCGGCGTCAACCCGATGACGGTGCTCGGCCTGCTGAGTGGCGTGGACACCGGCCCGGTGGCGCAGGCGCCTGCCGCCACCCCCGTACCCATCGACCGCGAGGCGCAGTTCGTCGCCACCGTGCTGGCCGACACCGAGGACATCTGGCGCGCCCAGTTCCAGGCCGGCGGCGGCAGCTACCGCGAGCCGACCCTGGTGCTGTTCCGCGGCGCCACGCCCACGGCCTGCGGCACCGGGCAGTCGGCGATGGGGCCGTTCTACTGCCCGGCCGACCAGAAGGTCTACATCGACCTGGGCTTCTTCGAGACCTTGTCGCGCCAGATGGGCGCACCGGGTGACTTTGCCCAGGCCTACGTGATCGCCCACGAGGTGGGCCACCATGTGCAGGGCTTGCTGGGCGTGACGCAGAAGGTCGACGCAATGCGCGGCAAGGTCTCGCAGGCGCAAATGAACGCACTCTCGGTGCGGGTGGAACTGCAGGCCGATTGCCTGGCCGGCGTGTGGGCTCACCACTCGCAGCAGGGCAAGGGCTGGCTGGAGCAGAGCGATGTGCAGGAGGCGCTGAACGCTGCCTCGCGCATCGGCGACGACACGCTGCAGCGCCAATCGCAGGGCACGGTGGTGCCCGAGAGCTTCACGCACGGCACCAGCGAGCAACGCATGCGCTGGTTCAGCCGCGGCTTGAAGGATGGTCGGGTGGCCGGCTGCAACAGCTTCGACGCGAAGACGCTGTAGGGCCGCCACGCCGGAACTGGCGGCGGAAGCCGTGCTTCATCGGCCGCTTGCCGCGACGTGCCGCGCGCAGCATGGGCGCTGCCGCCAGTTGGTCGGCGTCGTTTGCAGGAACTGCCATGACACCTCAGCCCAGACCCACGTGCTTTGAACCGGCACCACCGCGTGTGCTCGTGTGTGCTGCCCCGATGATCCGCCTGGCACGCTTCAAGTGCCTGATGGCCGAAGAGGGCTGGGCGGTGGACCTGGGCCGCATGTGCCTGGACCGCCGCTATGCACGTGAACTGCTGGCCATGGCGCATGGCAGTGCCAGCGACCCGCTGCGTGAACTGGCTGTGACGTTGTTTGCCGACTACGAAAGTGGCCCCAGCCTGCGCATGATCCTGCAGTAGGTACTGCGCCTCAGCCGGGGAACGTGCCCGGCAGCAGGATGCTGCGGTCCACCTGCGCGATCTGCGTGCGGCCGCAGAAGGCCATGGTCAGGTCCAATTCCTTGTGGATGATCTGCAGCGCCTTGGTGACGCCGGCTTCACCCATTGCGCCCAGGCCGTACAGGAAGGCGCGGCCGATGTAGGTGCCCTTGGCGCCCAGGGCCACGGCCTTCAGCACGTCCTGGCCGGAGCGCACGCCGCCGTCCATGTGCACCTCGATCTGGTGGCCGACCTCGGCCACGATGGCGGGCAGCGCGTTGATGCTGGATTCGGCGCCATCGAGCTGCCGGCCGCCGTGGTTGCTGACGATCAGCGCATCGGCGCCGCTGGCCACCGCGAGCTTGGCGTCCTCCACGTCCTGGATGCCCTTCAGGATCAGCTTGCCGCCCCAGCGCTTCTTGATCCACTCCACGTCGCCCCAGTTCAGCGCCGGGTCGAACTGCTTGGCCGTCCACTCCGACAGGCTGCCCATGTTCTCGACACCGCTCACATGGCCGACGATGTTGCCGAACTGGCGGCGCTTGGTGCCCGCCATGCCCAGACACCAGCGCGGCTTGCTGGCCAGGTTGATCAGGTTGGCGAGCGTCATCTTGGGTGGCGCCGACAAGCCGTTTTTCAGGTCCTTGTGGCGCTGGCCGAGGATCTGCAGGTCCAGCGTCAGCACCAGCGCGCCGCACTTGGCGGCCTGTGCGCGGGCGATCAGGCGTTCGATGAAGGCACGGTCCTTCATCACGTAGAGCTGGAACCAGAACGGCGCGGTGGTGTGCGCTGCGATGTCCTCGATGGAACAGATGCTCATCGTGGACAGCGTGAACGGGATGCCGAACTTCTCTGCCGCCTTGGCCGCCAGGATCTCGCCATCGGCGTGCTGCATGCCGGTCAGGCCGGTGGGTGCGATGGCCACGGGCATCGCGACGTCCACACCGATCATCTTCGTCGCGGTGCTGCGGCCTTCCATGTTGACGGCCACGCGCTGGCGCAGCTTGATCTTCTGGAAATCGCTTTCGTTGGCGCGGTAGGTGCCTTCGGTCCAGCTGCCGCTGTCGGCGTAGTCGTAGAACATGCGCGGCACGCGCTTTTGCGCCAATTGCCGCAGGTCTTCGATGTTGGTGATGGTGGTGGGCATGGGGATCTCCTCGGTGCCGGATGCTAACGACCGGGCCGCCGCGCGAAGCGGAAAGTTTGTCAGGCCGGACCGGAAAGCAGCGCCAGGGCGTCGGCCGCGCGCTGGCTGCAGCGCTGGGCCAGCCAGGCGGCAAAACAGCGGGCGTCGTCGTGCGCGGTGTGATGCAGGCAGTACTGGCGGGCTGGCGTGGCGGTCAGCGGGAACAGCGGCCTCAGCGTGCCGCTGGCCAGCCAGCTGCGCGCCAGCGTGGGCCGTGCCAGCGCCACGCCCTGCGCGGCCACGGCGGCCTCCAGCGTCAGGCCCAGGTCCACCAGCATCGGGCCGCTGGCGGGCTCGGGCCAGGCCAGGCCGGCGGCGCGGAACCACGGTGTCCACGGCTCCAGCGGTGTGCGCAGCAACGGCAGCGTGGCCAGGTCGGCCGGCTGGCGCAGCGGCGCGTGGCGCTGCAGCAGTGCCGGCGCGGCCACGGGCACCAGCACGTCGTGCATCAGCACCTGCAGGCCAGGCGTGGCCGGGTCGGCGTGCTGCACCTCGACATCGGCTTCGCCGGGACGCAGGTCGAGGAAGGGGATGGACAGCACCACCTCCAGCTCGATGTCCGGGTGCAGGCCGCTGAAGTCGCCCAGCTCGGGCACCAGCACCTGGCGTGCGAACGTGGGCGGCGCGCTCACCCGCAGCTTGCGCGTGCGTTGGCGCTGGCGGCGGTGCTGCGGCACGGCCGCCAGCAGCGTCAGCGCCGGCCGCACCTGGGCCAGGTAGTCGCGCCCCGTGGCGGTGAGCTGCAGCGCCTTGCCGCCACGCGCCAGCAGCTCGGTGCCGATCAAGGTTTCCAGCGCTGCGACGCGCTTGCCGATGGCGCTGGCGGTGACCGCGAGTTCGTCGGCCGCACGCTCGAAGCTGCCCAGCCGGGCGGCAGCCTCGAAGGCGCGCAGCGCGTCCAGCGAGGGCAGGCGCAGATCGTCAGCCGCCGGCACGGGCAGACCGCAGGTTCAGAGCCCCATCACCTTGGGCAGCCACAGCGCCAGTCCAGGGAAGGCACACAGCAGCACCAGGCGCACCAGGTCCACCGCGATGAAGGGCATGGTGCCGCGGTAGATGCGGCCCAGCGGGATGTCGCGCGCGATCGAGTTGATCACGAACACGTTCATGCCCACCGGCGGGCAGATCATGCCGAAGGTGACCGCCATCACCACGATGACGCCGAACCACACCGGGTCGAAGCCCAGCTGCGTCATCGCCGGGAAGACGATGGGCACGGTCAGCAGGATCATCGCCAGCTCGTCCATCACGGCGCCGAGGATGAAGTAGCCGACC
>CAYTWU010000344.1:0-3978 GCA_964442175.1 uncultured Rubrivivax sp. | reverse complement strand
GCCGCCGCCGCCGGCCAGCAGGGTGTGGTGCGCCGCGACCCGTTTGCGATGCTGCCCTTCGCCGGCTACAACATGTCGGACTACTTCCAGCACTGGTTGAACCTGGGCGCCCAACTGCAAGGCAGCGGCGCCAAGCTGCCGAAGATCTACTGCGTGAACTGGTTCCGCAAGGGCGCCGACGGCAAATTCGTCTGGCCGGGTTATGGCGACAACATGCGTGTGCTGGCCTGGATCCTGGGCCGTGTCGACGGCCAGGCCGACGGCAGCGAACATGTCTTCGGCACCAGCCCGCGTTACGACGACCTGCACTGGCAGGGCCTGGATTTCAGCCGCGCGCAGTACGACAGCGTCAGCTCCATCGACCACGCCGCCTGGCAGCAGGAGATGAAGCTGCACGACGAGCTGTTCCGCACGCTGGCCTACCACCTGCCGGCCGAGCTGGAGCAGACCCGCCAGCGCATCGAGGCGAAACTGGCGGCTTGAAGCTGCAACTGCTCTCGGACCTGCACCTCGAGTCCGAGACCTTTCACCCCCAGCCGGCACCGGGCGCGGAAGCCCTGGTGCTGGCGGGCGACATCGACAGCAGCTGGGCCGGCCTGGCGCGCTTTGCCGGCTGGCCGGTGCCGGTGCTGTTCACGCCCGGCAACCACGAGTTCGACGGGCGGGATGTGGACCAGGCCGCGGCTGAGCTGCGCGCCCGCACCGAGGCCTTGGGTTTCACCTGGCTGGAGCGCCGCAGCGCGGTGCTGGCCGGCGCCGACGGGCGGCGCATCCGCTTCGTCGGCACGGTGCGCTGGTGTGACTTCGACCTCTTCGGCCCGGCGCAACGTGACCGTGCGCAACGGGCCGGTGCCTACTTCCAGCGGGTGATGCAGGCCACGCAACATGGCCAGGCCTTCGACGCCGCCGCGGTGCGCACCGAAGCCCTGGCCTGCCGCGCCTGGCTGGCCGAGGCCCTGGCCGAGCCGGCCGAGGGCCGCTGGGACACCACCGTCGCCATCACCCACTTTGCGCCCAGCCTGCTGAGCGCCGACCCGCGCTATGGCCGCCAACCGGGAACCGCCAGCTTCTGCAACGCCGACGACGAGCTGCTGCCACGCGCGTCGCTGTGGTTGCATGGCCACCTGCACTGCCGGCACGACTACCGCGTGGCCCACGCCGACGGCAGCAGCACCCGCGTGGTGTGTCAGGCGCGCGGCCTGGCGGCGAAGGAAGAACACCTGGGCTGGGAGCCGCTGCGCCTGATCGAGGCTTGACCTCCATCAAGAAGCGCACCGGACCCTGTGTCACACTGCCCTGGACACACACCTTTGCAGGAGACCCCCCATGAAGATCCTCGTCGCCGTCGATGGCAGCCCGTTCACCAAGCGCATGCTGGCTTACCTGACCGCGCACGATGAATTTCCGGGCAAGGGCCACGAGTACACGGTGCTGCACACCGTGGCGCCGGTACCGGCCCGCGCGGCAGCGGTGCTGGACAAGGCCACGCTCGAGTCCTACTACGACGACGAAGCGGCCAAGGTCTTCAAGCCCATCCGCACCTTCCTGGGCAAACAAGGCATCGAAGCCAGGTACGTGGCCAAGACCGGCCATGCCGCAGACACCATCGCGGCCATGGCCGACAAAGGCAAGTTCGACCTGCTGGTGATGGGCTCGCACGGCCATGGTTCGTTGACCAACCTGGTCATGGGCTCGGTGGCCACCAAGGTGCTGGCCAAATGCGGCACGCCGGTGCTGCTGGTGCGCTGAGGCGCAGCGGTCCGCTCAGCGGCGCGACTGCAGGCCGTTGAAGCAGGTGGCGAGCACCAGATCGACGATGGTCTTGTCGTCGTAACGGCCGCCGGCCTTCAGGAAGCCGGGCACCGGGTCGCAGGCGCGCGCGAAGATGGTGTACAGCACCACCTCCGACGGGATCGCCGGGTCGATGGCGCCATCGGCCTGGGCCTGCTCGATCCACGCGCCGAGCTGGTCGCTCACCTGCATCAGCAGGTCGATGTAGGCCTTGCTGCCCAGCAGCTCGGCCCGCAGCGAGGAGTTCTGCGACGGCAGCGTCGGCATCTCGCCGGCCAGCTGCACCTGCAGCGCCCAGCGTGTGACGGCTTGCAGCTTGTCCAGCGCAGTGGCCGTGGCGGGCTGGGCCTCGATCACCTCGGCCGTGCGGTGCAGCACGCGCACCATCGCGGCCGCCGCCAGGGCTTCCTTGGACGCAAAGTGTTTGTAGAGGCTGGCCTTGGCAATGCCGACGTCGGCGGCCACTTCGTCCACCGTCATCAGGTCGAAGCCCTTTTCGGCCAGCAGGCGGTTCACCGCAGCGACGATGGCGTCTTCGCGGACCTTCAGCACCTGCTCTCGAAAAGATCCTCGCGCCATGCCGCCATTCTAGGGCCGGGCCAGACCCGGCCCAGACTCGGCGATTCCGGCTTCAGGCGCTGGTGCTGCGCCGGGCCGACAGGCGCTGCCACCAGTGGCGCTGCACCGGCTCGGCGGCGCCGGTTGCCAGCGGCGGCTGGTCCAGGGTCATCTCCAGGCCGAAGCAGGTGCCCATGTCGGCCGGGTCCACCACCGCAGGCACCTGGCGGGCACGGCCGAGCAGGAAACTGCGCAGGGAAGACGGGGCCGTGTTCATGGGGAGCTCCAGGGAGGCGATGGTGTCAATGTCGTTGCATGAAGTTTCGACCGTGTGACACCGCACTGGAATCGTGAATAGAGGGGAAGACGTGACACAGTTCTAGAATCCGCGCCCCCATGCCTGCACCCGCCCCCCACCGCCACGCCGCCCGGTTGCCAGCGCCATGTTGCGCCATCGACTTCGGCACCTCCAACTCGGCGGTGGCCCTGCCGGGGCCGGCGGGTGTGCGCCTGGTGGCGCTGGAAAACGGCCAGCCCACGATGCCGACCGCGGTTTTTTACCAGGCCGACGGTCCGGCGCACGTCGTTGGGCCGCCGCGGCTCTACGGCCGCGCGGCGGTGGCCGCGTACGTGGAGGGGCAGGACGGCCGCCTGATGCGCTCGATGAAGAGCATCCTCGGCTCGGCCCTGCTGGAGCAGCGCACCGATGTCGGTGGCGGCCGCGCCGTGCGCTATGGCGACGTGATCACCGGCTACCTGCGACACCTGAAAAAACTCGCCGACGCCGAGGCCGGCGCGCCCATCACCCGCGCGGTGCTGGGCCGGCCGGTGTTTTTTGTCGACGACGAACCCGAGCGCGACCGCCAGGCCTCCACCGCACTGATGTCAGCGGCGCAGGCCGTCGGCTTCGAGGAGTTGCACTTCCAGTACGAGCCCATCGCCGCCGCCTTCGCGCACGAGGCCACGGTGACGGCCGAGCAGCTGGTGCTGGTGGCCGACATCGGCGGCGGCACCTCGGACTTCTCGCTCGTGCGCGTGGGCCCCGGCCGGCGCGAGCGCCTGGACCGCGCCGACGACATCCTGGCCAACCACGGCGTGCACGTGGCCGGCACCGACTTCGACCGCCGCGTGGCGCTGGCCACCATCCTGCCGCTGCTGGGTTACGGCGCGTTCGGCCCGGCGCGGCCCGGGGAAGCCGCGCGTGAGCTGCCCAGCAGCATCTTCTTCGACCTGGCCACCTGGCATTTGATCAACACCGTCTACGCGCCCGCGCGGCTGGCCGAGTGGCGCGCGATGCGCAGCTGGTACGCCGACCCGCAGCAGCACCGGCGCCTGATGACGGTGCTGGAGGAGCGCCTGGGTCATGCCCTGGCCGGCGCGGCCGAGCAGGCCAAGATCGACGTGGCGCTGCACGGCCGTGCAGCGATCGACCTGGGCCTCGTGGAACCTGGCCTGGCCGCCACGCTGGACGCTGCCGGCGCCGCGCGGGCATTGCAGGCAGACCAGGCCCGCATCGTCGATGCCGCGCAAGAGACGCTGCGCCAAGCGGGCGTGCCGGCCACGGCGGTGCAGGCGGTGTTCTTCACCGGCGGCTCGACCGGGCTCACCTCGCTGGTGGACGGCATCGCG
>CAYTWU010000343.1:0-4040 GCA_964442175.1 uncultured Rubrivivax sp. | reverse complement strand
GACGGCGAGCTGCTGCTGCTGGACGTGATCCCGCTGTCGCTGGGGCTGGAGACCATGGGCGGGCTGGTGGAGCGCATCATCGAGCGCAACAGCACGATCCCGGTGGCGCAGGCGCAGGACTTCACCACCTTCAAGGACGGCCAGACCGCGATGGCGCTGCACGTGGTGCAGGGCGAACGTGAACTGGTGGCCGAATGCCGCTCGCTCGCGCGCTTCGAGCTGCGCGGCATCCCGCCGATGGCGGCCGGTGCGGCGCGCATCCGCGTCACCTTCCAGGTCGATGCCGACGGGCTGCTCTCGGTCTCGGCGCGCGAGCAGGGCTCGGGCGTCGAAGCGGCGGTCACGGTCAAGCCCAGCTATGGCCTGGCCGATGACCAGATCGCGCAGATGCTGAAGGATGGCTTCGCCCACGCCGAAGGCGACATCGCCGCCCGTGCGCTGCGCGAGGCCCAGGTCGAGGCCGAGCGCATGCTGCTGGCCACGCGTGCGGCCCTGGCCGTGGACGGCGACCTGCTGGAAGCCGAGCCGCGGGCCCAGATCGACGCCCAGCTGATTGCGCTGGATGTGCTGCGCCAGGGCAGCGATGCTGGGGCCATCGAATCCGGCACCAAGGCCCTGGCCGGCGCCACCGAACACTTTGCTGCGCTGCGCATGAACCGCGGCATCCGCCAGGCCCTTGCGGGCAAGCGGCTGGAGGAACTCTGACCATGCCCATCATCACCATCCTGCCGCACGCCGAATACTGCCCGCAAGGCGACCGCATCGAGGCGCCGCGTGGCACCTCGGTCTGCGAGGCGCTGCTGGAAAACGGCATCGCGATCGAACACGCCTGCGACCAGGTCTGCGCCTGCACCACCTGCCACGTGATCGTGAAACAGGGCTACGACTCCCTGGGCGAGATGGACGAAGCCGAAGAAGACCTGCTGGACCGGGCCTGGGGCCTGACGCCCAGCTCGCGACTGTCCTGCCAGGCCATCCTGTCGGACCAGGACGTGACGATCGAGATCCCGAAGTACTCGATCAACCACGCCAAAGAGAAGCACTGAGCTGCTTGACCCGGCACCGGTGTGGTGCGCGCCCCAAAAAAAAACCTCCCGGGTGTGACGCCGGGAGGTGGGACAAGGGCACTTTGCCCTGCTGAGGAGATAGACAGACGCCAACAGCTTGGCATCGGTCGAAGCCCAAGCAGGTGCCGTGCCAGGCTTGCGGTGACAATGTTGCAGTGAACATCCTCGGCATCGAATCCTCCTGCGACGAAACCGGCGTGGCCCTGGTTCGGGCCGACGGCCCGGGTGTGCCCCGGCTGCTGGCCCAGGCGCTGCACAGCCAGGCCGACATGCACGAGGCCTACGGCGGCGTGGTGCCGGAGCTGGCCTCGCGCGACCACATCCGCCGCGTGCTGCCGCTCACGCGCCAGGTGCTGGCCGACGCCGGCTGCACGCTGGCGGACCTGGACCTGATCGCCTACACCCGTGGCCCCGGCCTGGCGGGTGCTCTGCTGGTGGGCGCGGGTGTGGCCGTGGCGCTGGGCGCGGCCTTGCAGCGGCCGACAGCAGGCGTGCACCACCTGGAAGGGCATCTTCTGTCGCCTTTCCTGGCGCCCGATGCACCCGAGTTCCCGTTTGTCGCGCTGCTGGTGTCCGGCGGCCACACGCAGCTGATGCGGGTCGACGGTGTCGCCCGCTACACGCTGCTGGGCGAGACCGTGGACGACGCGGCGGGCGAAGCCTTTGACAAGAGTGCCAAGCTGCTGGGCCTGGGTTACCCCGGCGGGCCGGCGCTGGCGCGGCTGGCGGCCTTTGGCGATGCCCGGGCCTTCGAGCTGCCGCGCCCGCTGCTGCACAGCGGCAAACTGGACTTTTCCTTTGCCGGGCTGAAGACCGCCGTGATGACGCGGCTGCAGAAGCTCGGTCCGAACGTCTGTGAACAAGCCCGTGCCGACCTGGCCTCGGCCACGCAGCCGGCCATTGTGGATGTGCTGGTCGCCAAGACGCTGCAGGCGCTGAAGGCCACCGGTCTGAAGCGCCTGGTCGTGGCCGGCGGTGTCGGTGCCAACGCCTTGCTGCGCGAGACACTGGACCAGCAGGCCGCGCGCCATGGTGCGCGTGTGCACTACCCGCCGCCGGCGCTGTGCACCGACAACGGCGCGATGATCGCGCTCGCCGCCGCGCTGCGCTGGCAGCACGGCGTGCTGCAACCCGCCGCCGATGCGGCCTTCGATGTGTACCCGCGCTGGCCGCTCGAGGCCGTGACGCTTTCCTGAACCTCAAACTCCTCTGCGCATGACCCTGTTCTCCTTCTGGCGGCCGCTGGCCGCGGCCCTGCTGTCGAGCGTCGCCCTGGCGGCGCAGGCCCAATCCACGCCGGCCGCGCGTGAGCCCATCCGCCTGGCCTTCATCGAAGGCCTTTCCGGCCCGTTTGCCAACGCGGGCGAATCGGTGCACCGCAACCTGCTGTGGGCCGTGGAGCGTGTCAACCAGCGTGGCGGCATCCCGCTGCCCGGCGGTGCGCGCCCACTGGAGCTGGTGCGCTACGACAGCAAGGGGCAGGCCGAAGAGGCGCTGACCCTGCTGCGCGCGGCACTCGACCGGCAGATCGGCTTTGTGCTGCAAGGCAACAGCTCGGCCGTCGCCGCTGCCCTGATCGACGCGCTGGACAAGCAGAACCAGCGCGAACCTTCGCGCCGGGCACTGTTTCTGAACTACTCGGCCGTCGAGCCGTCGCTGACCAACGCGCAGTGCAGCTTCTGGCATTTCCGCTTCGACGCGCATGCCGACATGCGGCTGGCCGCGTTGGTCGACGTGATGCGTGGCGACCGAACGCTGGACAAGCTCTACCTGATCGGCCAGGACTACAGCTTCGGCCAGCAGGTGTTGAAACAGGGCAGGGCGATGCTGGCCGCAGCGCGTCCCGACGTGCAGATCGTGGGCGAAGACCTGCACCCGATCGGCCGCGTGAAGGACTTCCTGCCCTACGCCACCAAGATCAAGGCCAGTGGCGCGCAGGCGGTGCTGACGGGCAACTGGGGCAACGACCTGACGCTGCTGGTGCGTGCCTTGCGCGACGTCGGCGCCAATGTGCGCCTGTACACCTTCTACGGCAACGCCCTGGGCGCGCCGGCCGCCATCGGCGAGGCCGGTGTCGGTGCCGTGCATGCGGTGGCCGAGTGGCACCCGAACGCGGGTGGCGCGCCGTCGGAGGCCTTCTACGCCAGCTTCAAGAAGCGCTTCCCGAACCCGCAGGACGACTACGTGCACGTGCGCATGCAGGTGCTGGTGGAGATGTTGGCCGCTGCCATCCAGCGCGCCGGCAGCACCGATGCCGTGGCCGTGGCGCGCGCGCTGGAAGGTGCGCGTTTCGACAACCGTTCGCTCGGCGGCCTGCACGAGGCCGTGATGCGCGCCGACGACCACCAACTGCAGCAGCCGCTGATCGTCAGCGTGATGGACCGCGCCGGCACCCCGGGCGTGGCGCACGAGGTGGAAGGCTCGGGTTTTGGCTTCCGCACGCTGCGCCGCCTGGAGACAGCCCAAGTGCAACAACCGCACGCCTGCCGCATGGAGCGCCCGCAATGAGAGCCGTGATCGCCGACCTGCCGGCCTCGCGCATCCGCGAGGTGGCCAACGCCGGCCTGGGGCGCCCCGACGTGCTGGCCTTCTGGTTCGGCGAAAGCGACGAGGTCACGCCGCTGGCCGCGCGCGAGGCTGCCGCGGCGTCGCTGATGGCTGGCGAAACCTTCTACTCGCACAACCTCGGCCTGCCCGAGCTGCGCGCGGCCATCGCCGCCTATGCCAGCAGCCTGCACCGGCCCGTCGGCCCCGAGCGCATCGCCGTCACGTCGTCGGGCGTCAGCGCGCTGATGGTGGCCACGCAACTGCTGGCCGGCCCGGGCGACGAGGTGGTGGCCGTGGTGCCCGTCTGGCCCAACCTGACGGCGCAGCCGGCGATCCTGGGCGCACGTGTGACCCGTGTCCCGCTGCGCCCGCGGGCCGGCGCCTGGCGGCTGGACCTGGACGAGTTGCGCTCGGCCGTCACCGAGC
>CAYTWU010000342.1:0-4054 GCA_964442175.1 uncultured Rubrivivax sp. | reverse complement strand
GCGCGCTGACCCTGGGCAACGGCTCCGACGAGCTGATCGACATGCTCTCGGTCGCCTGCATGACCCCCGGCGCCACGGTGCTGGCGCCGCTGCCGGGTTTTGTGATGTACGAGATGTCGGCCAAGCTGCGCGGCCTGAACTTCGTCGGTGTGCCGCTGACGGCGGATTTCGAGCTGGACGAAGCCGCCATGCTCGCTGCCATCGCGCAACACCGGCCGGCCATCACCTACATCGCCTACCCCAACAACCCGACGGCCAACCTCTTCGACGACGCGGTCATCGACCGCATCGTCGCCGCCGTCGGGGCGCAGCAGGGTTTCGTGGTGTTCGACGAGGCCTACCAGCCGTTTTCATCGCGCAGCTGGCTGCAGCGCATGGCGGCGCACCCGCATGTGCTGGTGATGCGCACGCTGTCCAAGTTCGGCCTCGCGGGCGTGCGCCTGGGTTACCTGTGCGGCGCCGCGCCGCTGGTGCATGAGATCGACAAGGTGCGCCCGCCCTACAACGTGAGCGTGCTGAACGCCGAGTGCGCGCTGTTTGCACTGGAACACGCCGACGAATACGCGCGCCAGGCCGCGCTGCTGCGCAGCGAGCGCACACGGCTGCAGGCGGCGCTGGCCGGCATCGCCGGGGTGACCGCCTTCCCCAGCGAGGCCAACATGGTGCTGGTGCGGGTGCCCGACTCGGCAGCGGTGTTTGCCGGCATGAAGGCGCACGGCGTGCTGGTCAAGCACATCGCCGGCCTGCACCCGCTGCTGAAGAACTGCCTGCGCCTGACCGTGGGCGCGCCAGAGGAAAATGACCAGATGATCCGCGCCCTGAAAGCCAGCCTGTGAACGCCCGCACCGCCGACCTCCGCCGCGACACCAAGGAGACGCAGATCCGCGTCGCGATCAACCTCGACGGCACGGGCGAAGCCAAGCTCGCCACCGGCATCGGCTTCTTCGACCACATGCTGGACCAGATCGCCCGCCACGGCCTGATCGACCTGACCATCGAAGCCCAGGGCGACCTGCACATCGACGGCCACCACACCGTGGAAGACGTGGGCATCACGCTGGGCATGGCGGTGGCCCAGGCCGTGGGCGACAAGAAGGGCATCACCCGCTACGGCCACAGCTACGTGCCGCTGGACGAGGCGCTGTCGCGCGTGGTGGTCGATTTTTCCGGCCGTCCCGGCCTGCACATGCGCGTGCCCTTCAAGGCCGGCATGGTCGGCGCCTTCGACACCCAGCTGGCCTACGAGTTCTTCCAGGGCTTCAGCAACCACGCGGGTGTCACGCTGCACATCGACAACCTGCACGGCGACAACGCGCACCACCAGTGCGAGACCATCTTCAAGGCCTTCGCCCGTGCGCTGCGCATGGCCTTGACGCCCGACCCGCGCAGCGCCGGCGTGATCCCGTCGACCAAGGGCTCGCTGTGACCCAGACGGTGGCAGTGGTCGATTACGGCATGGGCAACCTGCGCTCGGTGTCGCAGGCGGTGGCGCATGCGGCGCTGGGGGTGGACGTCAAGGTCATCGTCACCGGCAACCCGGAAGAGGTGTTCGCCGCCGACCGCGTGGTGCTGCCCGGCCAGGGGGCGATGCGCGACTGCATGCGCGAGCTGGCCGATTCCGGCCTGAAGGACGCCGTGCTGGACGCCGCCGCGCGCAAGCCGCTGATGGGCGTGTGCGTGGGCATGCAGATGCTGCTGGACCACAGCGAAGAGCAGGACACGCCGGGCCTGGGCCTGATCGCCGGCCGCGTGAAGCGCTTTCAGCTGGAGGGCCGCGTGCAGCCGGATGGCAGCCGCTACAAGGTGCCGCAGATGGGCTGGAACCCGGTGTTCCAGCGGCCACACGCGCTGTGGGCGGGCGTGCCGGACGGCGCGCACTTCTACTTCGTGCACAGCTTCTACGCGGCACCGGCCGACGCTGCGCACACCGCGGGCGAAACCGACTACGGCGATCGCTTTACCAGTGCCATCGCGCGGGATAACATTTTCGCGACCCAGTTCCACCCCGAAAAGAGCGCCGCCCATGGCCTGGCGGTCTACCGGAACTTCCTGACCTGGGCCCCTTGACGGCCCCTCCACCCCGCTTGTCACGCGCCATGCTGCTGATCCCCGCCATCGACCTCAAGGACGGCCACTGCGTCCGCCTGCAACAAGGCGACATGGCCGCCTCCACCACCTTTGGCGAGGACCCGGCCGCGATGGCGCGCCGCTGGCTGGACGCCGGCGCACGCCGCCTGCACCTGGTGGACCTGAACGGCGCCTTTGCCGGAAAGCCTGTGAACGAAGGCGCCGTGAAGGCCATCCTGCGCGAGCTCGATGGCGAGATCCCCGTGCAATTGGGCGGTGGCATCCGCGACCTGGACACCATCGAGCGTTACCTGGACGACGGCATCAGCTCGGTGATCATCGGCACCGCAGCGGTCAAGAGCCCGGGCTTCCTGCGCGATGCCTGCACGGCCTTCGGCGGCCACATCATCGTCGGCCTGGACGCCAAGGACGGCAAGGTGGCCACCGACGGCTGGAGCAAGCTCACCGGCCACGAGGTGGTCGACCTCGCGCGCAAGTTCCAGGACTACGGCGTCGAATCCGTCATCTACACCGACATCGGGCGCGACGGCATGCTCACCGGCATCAACATCGAGGCCACGGTCAAACTGGCCCAGGCGCTGACGATCCCCGTCATCGCCTCGGGCGGCTTGTCCGGCCTCGCCGACATCGAGCGCCTGTGCGCCGTGGCCAGCGAGGGGGTGGGCGGCGTGATCTGCGGGCGCAGCATCTACAGCGGCGCCCTGGATTTCACGTCGGCACAGCAGCGCGCCGACGAACTGCTGCGCTGACCAGCCCCAGGCCGCCCAGCATCAAGGCGATGCTGGCCGGTTCCGGCACCACCGTGACGAATGCGCGGATCTCGCCGCTGCCAAACGTGGTGGTGTGGATGTTGAAGTAGGCCTGGCCAGAACTCAGGTTCTCGATCAGCCGCGCTTCGGCCAGCGCCGTGGTGCCCCCGCTGGCGGCGATGAACGAGGCGCTGTACTGGCTGGCCAAGGTCAGGTCGATCAGGCGGTCGTAGCTGCCGGCTTTCACGCCCAAGGGGAACCCGGGCAGCATGCCGCTCTGGGCCAGGGCCACCCCCGCCGTGCCGGTGTAGGGCAACGCGGTGCAGCAATGGATGTGGGCCGTGCTGGTGTTGCCGGACAGGCCCGACCAATCGGCGTCGATGAGCAGCGTGTGCCCGTCTTCGTCGTACTCCATGAACAAGGTGCCCGTGCCCGTGGCACCGGGCACTTCCGGCGCAAACGTGCCTTCAAAGATCGTCAGGTGGGCCTGGGCGCCCGTGGCGAGCGCCAGCAGCGACAAGGCAAGCAAGGTCTTCATGGGCATTCCTCCGGAGGCGGGTGAAGGGCGGAACTGGTGTGGCCTCTGGTGTACGCGTCAGCCGCGACATGCTTCCCTTCGCCGGCACTTCGAACTGGGGGCCGGGTGAACCCCGATAATCCTGCTCCCATGCTTGCCAAACGCATCATCCCCTGCCTCGACGTCACCGGCGGCCGTGTCGTCAAGGGCGTCAACTTTGTCGAGCTTCGTGACGCCGGCGACCCGGTGGAGATCGCCGCCCGCTACAACGAACAAGGCGCCGACGAACTCACCTTCCTGGACATCACCGCCACCTCCGATGGCCGCGACCTGATCCTGCCCATCATCGAGGCCGTGGCCTCGCAGGTCTTCATCCCGCTCACGGTGGGCGGCGGTGTGCGCACGGTGGCCGATGTGCGGCGCCTGCTCAACGCCGGGGCCGACAAGGTCAGCTTCAACTCGGCCGCGGTCGCCAACCCGCAGGTGATCCGGGACGCCTCGGACAAGTATGGTGCGCAGTGCATCGTGGTCGCCATCGACGCCAAGAAGCGGCCCGGCGGCGGCTGGGACGTCTACACCCACGGCGGCCGCCAGAACACCGGCCTGGACGCGGTGGCCTGGGCCGCCAAGATGGCGGAGCTGGGCGCCGGCGAGATCCTGCTCACCAGCATGGACCGTGACGGCACCAAGATCGGCTTCG
>CAYTWU010000341.1:0-4067 GCA_964442175.1 uncultured Rubrivivax sp. | reverse complement strand
GGCGGCAGCGGCGCGCGGGCCACCAGCGGCGTGGCGGCCGGGGCCGCCCCGCCACGCGGCAGGCGCGATTCGCGCGGGTAACCCGCGGCGTCCAGGTAGGACACCCAGTCGCTCTGCGAAAAACCGCGCAGCGCTTGGCCACCCACTGTCAGCGCTGGCACGGTGCGTCCGCCGATGGTGCGCTCCAGCGCCGCCACATCGTCGTTGCTGACGATCTGGCGTTCGGTGTAGGGGATGCCGCGCTGCTGCAGCAGCTGGCGACCGGTGTTGCAGGGCGTGCAGTCGGTGGCCGTGAACAGCGTGACCGGGAAACGTTCACTCAACCGTTGCAGGTCGGCCGGCAGGCCGCTGGCCGCGGGTGCGGCCGCTGCCGTGTTGCGGCCCAGCGTGGTCACCTTGGCGGTGGCGTCGGCCGGCGGCCGGTCGGTGTAGGTGACCCGGCCGTCGGGCCCGACCACCTTGTACTGCGCCAGCGCCGGGCCGGCGGCCAGCAGCAGGGTGGTCACGAACAGCGGAACATCGGGTCGCAGGTGCATCCCCGGAATCTAGCCCAGCAACGGCCCAGGCTCAAGCCAGGCCTTGGTGGCGCAGCAACGCATCGAGACGGGGTTCACGGCCGCGGAAGGCGACGAAGTTCTGCATCGCCGTGCGGCTGCCGCCGGTCTCCAGCACGGCTTCGCGCCAGCGCGCGCCGGTGGCGGGGTCGAAGACGCCGGCCTCCTCGAAGGCGCTGTAGGCGTCGGCCGACAGCACCTCGGCCCACTGGTAGCCGTACAGGCCTGCCGCATAACCACCATCAAAAATGTGCAACAGGCTGTTTTGCCAGCGGTTGTCGGCCGGGCGTGGCAGCAGTGCAGCCTCGGCGGCGGCGGCCTGCGCCAGCTCGGCCACGCGGGTGGCCGTGTGTGGCTCCGCATGCAGCCGCATGTCGAACAGGCCGTATTCCACCCCGCGCATCACGTGCAGACCGCTGCCGAAGTGGCGCGTGCCCAGCAGGCGGTCGAACAGCGCACGCGGCAGCGGCTCACCGGTGTCCACATGGGCTGTCAGGCGCTGCAGCACCTCCCACTCCCAGCAGAAGTTCTCCATGAACTGGCTGGGCAGCTCGGCAGCGTCCCACTCCACACCGGAGATGCCCGACAGCGCGAGTTCGTCCACCTGGGTCAGCAGGTGGTGCAGGCCATGGCCGAACTCGTGGAACAGCGTGACCACGTCGTCGTGGCTCAGCAGCGCCGGCCGGCCGTCGGTGGGGGGCGCGAAGTTGCACACCAGGTGGGCCTGCGGCCGTTGCAACAACCCGTCGGGCCGGCGCCAGCGGGCGCGGGCTTCGTCCATCCAGGCGCCGCTTTGTTTGCCGCTGCGGGCATACAGGTCCAGGGTCAGGCCGCCGACGTCCTGGCCACCACGCTCGACACGGTAGACACGCACATCGGGGTGCCACACCGGTGCGTCCACCGGCACAAAGCGCAGGTCGAACAGGCGCTGCAGCAGCTCGAACAGGCCGTCCAGCACCCGCGGCAGCGTGAACCAGGGGCGCAAGGTCTGGTCATCAACGCCGAAGCGCTGGTGCTTGAGCCTTTCGGCCACGTAGGCCCGGTCCCAGGGCTGCAGATCCGCGATGCCGCAGGCGCTGGCCGCGTGTTCACGCAGTGCGGCCAGCTCGGCTTGCGCAAACGGTCGTGCACGCCGGGCCAGGTCGCGCAGGAAAGCCAGCACCTGGGTGGGCGACTCGGCCATCTTGGCGGTCAGCGAGACCTCGGCGTAGCTGTGGCGGCCCAGCAGGGCGGCCTCTTCGGCGCGCAGGGCCAGAAGTTCCTGCATCACGGGGCCGTTGTCGTGCGCGGCGTCGCCGAACTCGCTGGCCAGGTGGCTGTGGGCGCGGTAGACCTGCTCGCGCAGCGCCCGGTCGTGCGCGGTGGCCAGCAGCGGCTCGCGGCAAGGCGCCTGCAGCGTCAGGCGGCAGCCGTCGACCCCGGCGGCGGCGGCGGCCTCGCGCGCGGCCTGCAGCACCTCGGCCGGCACGCCGGCCAGGCGTTCGGCCGGCACGTCCAGGTGCCAGGCGTCGGTGGCGTCGAGCACATGGTCGCCGAACTGCTGCGACAGTTCGGCGGCGCGGGCCTGGATCTGCGCGAAGCGTTCACGTGCAGCCCCCTGCAAGGCCGCGCCGCCGAGCTCGAAATCGCGCAGCGCGTCCTGCACCGCCTTGCGGCGCACGGCAAGCAGGGTCTCGAACGCGGGCGAGGCGGCGATGGCGCGGGTCTTGGCGTACAGCCCGTCATCGGCGGCCAGCCGCGTGAAGAAGTCCGTCACGCGGCCGAGGTTGTCCGCGTAGGCTGCGCGCAGCGCGGGTGTGTCCACCACCGCCTGCAGGTGCTGCACATGGCCCCAGGCCCGGCGCAGGCGTTCCACCGGCACATCCAGCACCACGGCCAGCGCATCGAGATCGGCCGCCACTTCGGGGCCGGCGGCGCGGGCCAGCGCGGCCTCGGCGTCGGCCAGCAGCACGTCCAGCGCCGGGGCCACGTGCGCCGGTGCGATGGCGTCGAAGCGTGGCCAGTCGGCCGTTTCCAGCAAGGGGTTCATGCCGTGCTCCGCTCGGCCGATTCCAGCGTGTTCACCAGCAGCATCGTGATCGTCATCGGGCCCACGCCGCCCGGCACCGGCGTGATCCAGCCGGCCACCTCGCGCACGGCGGTGAAGTCCACGTCGCCGCAGAGCTTGCCGGCGTCGTTGCGGTTCATGCCGACGTCGATCACCACCGCACCGGGCTTGACCATGTCGGCGCGCAGCAGCTCACGCCGGCCCACGGCGGCCACCACGATGTCGGCTTGCCGCGTGTGCAGGCCCAGGTCGGGTGTGCCGCTGTGGCAGACGGTGACGGTGGCGTCGGCCGCCAGCAGCAGCAGCGCCATCGGTTTGCCCACGGTGTTGCTGCGGCCGATCACCACCGCATGTTTGCCCTTGGCCGAGACGCCGGTGCTCTCCAGCAGCTTCATGCAGCCGTAGGGCGTGCAGGGGCGGAAGCCCGGCAGGCCCGTCATCAGCTCACCGGCGCTGAGCACGGAATAACCATCCACGTCCTTGCGCGGGCTGATCGCGGCGATCACACGCTGCGGATCGATGTGTTTGGGCAGCGGCATCTGCACCAGGATGCCGTGCACCGTGGGGTCGTCGTTCAGCGCGGCGATGCGCGCCAGCAGCGCGGCCTCGGACAGGTCGGCGTCGTACTTCTCGAACAGCGAGCGCACGCCGGTGTCGGCGCAGGCCTTGACCTTGTTGCGCACATAGACCTGGCTGGCCGGGTCGTCGCCGACCAGCACCACGGCCAGCCCCGGGGTGCGGCCGGCGGCGGAGAGCGCGGCAGCGCGGGTGGCCACATCGGCACGGATCTGCTGGGACAGCGCAACGCCGTCGATCAGTTGGGCGGGCATCTTGATGAACTCCTGAAAGACAAAGGCCGCTTGGAATGCAAGCGGCCTTGGCGAGGGCAGTGAAGGCTCAGGCCTTGGCCTGCGCCCCCAGGGCGATCTTCAGCAGATCGGCCACGGTGTTGGCGTTGAGCTTTTCCATGATGTTGGCGCGGTGCGCCTCCACCGTCTTGATGCTGATGCCCAGGTCATCGGCGATCTGCTTGTTCAGCCGGCCGGCGACGATGCGCTCCAGCACCTGGCCTTCACGCGTGGTCAGGCGCGAGAGCAGGGCGTCGCGGCTGGCCTGCTCCTGGTGCTGGCTGAAGGCGGCGCGGGCCTGCTCCAGCATGCGCTCCACCAGGCCCAGCAGCTCTTCTTCCTTGAAGGGCTTTTCGATGAAGTCCATCGCGCCTTTCTTCATCGTGGTCACGGCCATCGGCACGTCGCCGTGGCCGGTGATGAAGACCACCGGCAGCGGGCTCTTGCGCTCGACCAGCCGGTCCTGCAGCTCCAGTCCGCTCATGCCGTCCATGCGGATGTCGGCGATCAGGCAGGCGACCTCGCGCGGGTCGAAGCGCGACAGGAAGGACTCGGCCGAGTCGAAGCACTTGACCCGGTAGTCCTTGCCTTCGAGCAGCCATTGCAGGGAATCACGTA
>CAYTWU010000340.1:0-4071 GCA_964442175.1 uncultured Rubrivivax sp. | reverse complement strand
GGCCCAGCACGGCGCGCACGCGGGCTGCGCGCGTGCGCGGCGGGTCGTGCGGCGCCACGGCCACGCCCAGCCGGGCCAGCCGCTCGGCCACCTGGCGCTGCTGGCGTAACCACGGGTCCTGGCGGTGGCGGTCCCACAACGCCCAGCCGGCGCCGGCCAGGCTGACGGCGCTGAGCAGGCCCACCAGCGCATAGGCCAGGTCTTCCCAGCGCGGGGTCTGCACACCCAGCTCGCGCAGCAGGTCGAACTGGCGCGTGCGCGAGTAGTTCAGCACCCACTGCGACCAGCCCTGGTCCAGCCGTGCCCACAGGCTGCGCAGCGTGGCCGTGATGGCCGGGTTCACCGCGTTCAGCGTGCCGGCCACGAAGCCCGGGGGTGACAGCAGGCTGCGGCCCAGGCGCACGCGGTCGGGCGCGACGGCCGAGGTCGGGTCCACGCGCACCCAGCCTTCGTCTTCGATCCAGACCTCCGCCCAGGCGTGTGCGTTGGACTGGCGCACCACGTACCAGCCGTCCACCACCTGCGGATCGGCGCCCTGGTAGCCGGTGACGATGCGGGCCGGGATGTCCATCGCGCGCATCACCACCACGAAGGCCGACGCGAAGTGTTCGCAGAAACCCAGCTTGCGGTCGAACCAGAAGTCGTCGACGACGTTCGGGCCCTCGTAGTAGTCGGGGCTCAGCGTGTAGGTGAAACCGTCGCTGCGGATGTGCTGCAGCACCGCGTCCACCAGGGCGCGCGGTTCGGCCTGGCGCAGCGCCGGGCTGTTGCGCAGTTCATTGGCCCAGACCAGGGTGCGCGGGTTCAGGTTGGGCGGCAGGTCCACGTCGTCGCGCAGCGCCAGCGTCTTGTCACGCGGGCCGTGGCGGTGGCGTGTCCAGGCCTGGGCCGTCAGCGCGAGCCGGGTGTCGATGGGGCGGTCGCTGGCCCATTGCAGATCGGGGCGCAGCATCAGCTGGAAGTCGTTCTCGCGGCCAGGCAGCTGCGGCGCCTGGGGCGTCAGCTCCAGCAGCGGCACCATGGGCAGGCGGCTGGGCTCGAGCAGCATCTCGTAGCGCAGCGGGCGGCCGGTGAGCTCGGGTGGGGCCATCACGGGCTGGCCGCGGCGGCGGGTCCAGTCGCGGCCGTCGAAGACCGAAAGCACCGGCCCGCGGAAGTAGAGTGATTCCACCGGCGGTGCGCGGTCCAGGAAACGCACGCGCAACGCCATGCTGTCGTCGGCCGCCAGTTCGGCCACGCCGCCCATGCTCAGCGAGCCCGACAGCCCGGTGCGCCCGCCGGCATCCTGCGGCAGGCCCCACAGCGGCGCGATGCGAGGGAACAGCAGGAACAGCACGATCATCACCGGCGCGCCCAGCAGCGCCGCGCGCCCAGCCACGCGGGCCGCGGCCCCCAGCGGCGGCAGGCCCACCGGCATGTGCGCCAGCGCCAGCGCCGTGAGCAGGCCCCAGACCGAGACGATCATCGCCAGCGCCGTCAACGGTGACTGCGAATACAGGAAGTTGGTCAGCACCAGGAAGAAACCGAGCAGGAAGACCACCATGGCATCGCGCCGCGCTCGCAGTTCCAGCGTCTTCAGCGCCATCAGCACCACCAGCATCGTGACGCCGGCCTCCTTGCCGAGCAGGGTGCGCTCGGTCAGCAGGGTCAGCCCCACGGCCAGGCCCAGCACGGCCACCAGCGTCCAGCGGCCGGGCAGGGTGCCGCCGTTCAGCGCCAGCCGGGCACGTGAGAGCAGGATCACCACCGCGAGCAGCACGCACCAGGGTGCCAGGTGCATCGCGTGTGGGGCGATGGTCCAGGCGATCACGCCCAGCTGGAACAGGGTGTCCCGCGCGTCGCGGGGCAGGTGATGCCAGCGGTCCAGGAGTTTCATGACCAGGTGGCGAGGCGTTCCAGCGCGTCGCGCCGCTGCGCTTCGCCCTGGCCGGTGGGCAGCTCGCTGCCGGGCAGGCGCAGGCCCCAGGCGATGCCGGCACGCTCGGCGCTGTCCACCCAGGCGGCCAGGCGGGACAAACGCGGTTCGATGTCAGCACCACCGGCCGTGGCGGCCCAGTCCAGCCAGAGTTCGCGGCTGCCGGACGAGGCCGTGTCGCGGCTCACCAGTTCGCCGCTGCGGGCCACCTTCTTCCACACCACCTGGCGCAGCGTGTCACCGCGCCGCCAGGGGCGCACACCTTCCAGCTCGCTGCCGCTGCTGCGTTGCAGCGCGGCCTGTTCACCGGGCACCGGCTGCGCGCCAGGCAAGGGCGGCGCCGGGTGCTCAGGTTTCGGCCAGGCCAGCACACGCGCGGCTGGGCGCCACACCGTCCAGGCGCGGAAAAAACCGAAGGGGAAACCCGTCTCCAGCACCAGCGGCGGCACCGTGTGCCAGCCGCGCGTGGCCGGCACGATGCTGACGGTGGCCGTGGCCTGGCTGCCGGCGGGCACGTCCACCGCGGTGTAGCTGCGGCCATGCCGCTCGCGGTCGTACAGGCGCAGCGCCAGCGCATAACGCGCGCCGCCGGGGTTGTCGATCACCACGTCCAGCTGCGCCGGGCTGCCGGCGAACACGGGCGGACCTGGGCGGATGCGCAGTGTCAGCCCCCGCAGCGTGCCATGGGTGATGTGCATGGACACCACGGCCGCGCCGGCCAGCAGAAAGGCCAGCACATAACCCAGGTTCAGCTGGTAGTTGATGGAGGCCAGCAGCATCAGCAGCATCAGCGCGGCAAACGATGCACCGCCACGTGTGGGCACGATGTAGATGTTGCGCTGCCCGAGCGTCCAGGTGTCGGTGAGTGGCAGGCGGCTGTGCCACCAGGTTTCGATGCGCGAACGCAGGCCCATGGCGCGGTGCCCGCGCTCAGGACAGAGGTGTGGCTTCCACCATCGCGCGCACCTGCTCGATGGCGCCGCGGCCGGCGCCGGCCACCGGGGTGAGCCGGTGCGCGATGGCCTGCGGCAGGATGGCCTGGATGTCGTCCGGCGCCACGTAGTTGCGCTCGGCCATCAGCGCGCGGGCGCGCGCCACGCGCAGCACCGCGATGCCGGCGCGTGGCGACAGGCCCTCGACGAACCAACGGCCGTCGCGTGTGGCGGCGATCAGCGCCTGCAGGTAATCCAGCAAGGCTTCGGAGGCCGTGATCCGCCCCACGGCCTGCTGCGCCACCACCAGTTCATCCGGCTGCATCACCGCGGGCAGCCTGGCCACCAGGTGGCGCCGGTCCTCGCCGGCCAGCAGTTCACGTTCACTGGCGCGGTCGGGGTAACCCAGCGTGACGCGCAGCAGAAAACGGTCCAGCTGGCTTTCCGGCAGCGGGTAGGTGCCGATCTGGTCGCTGGGGTTCTGCGTGGCGATCACGAAAAACGGCCGCGGCAGCGCACGCGTGGTGTTTTCCACCGACACCTGCTGCTCTTCCATCGCCTCCAGCAGCGCGCTCTGGGTCTTGGGGCCGGCGCGGTTGATCTCGTCGGCCAGCAGCACCTGGGCAAACACCGGGCCGGGGTGAAAGACGAAGGCGTCCTTGGCGCGCTCGAAGACCGAGACGCCGATCAGATCCGACGGCATCAGGTCGGCCGTGAACTGCACACGCCGGAAATCCAGGCCCAGCGACACCGCCAGCGCATGCGCCAGCGTGGTCTTGCCCACCCCGGGCACGTCTTCGATCAGCAGGTGGCCGCCGGCCAGCAGGCAGGCCACGGCGTCTTCGATCTGGGGGCGCTTGCCGACGATAATGCGGCCGATCTGGTCCACCAGCCGGGTCAGCTGGCGCGGGAGAGAGACATCCATCCACGCGATCTTGCCCGAAAGTCTGAAGCACCCGCATGAGCACAGCCTTCTACACGCACCCGGAGTGCCGTTTGCACGACATGGGTCACGGCCACCCGGAGTGCCCGCAGCGCCTGGACGCCATCACCGACCACCTGCGCGGCACCGGGCTGGACCTGGCGCTGGACTTCCACGACGCGCCCGAGGCCACCGACGACCAGCTGGAACGGGCCCACACCACCCACTACGTGACCGAGCTGCGCGACACCATGCAGCAGGTGGCCCTGGCCGGCGCGCCCAAGGCCCTGGACCCGGACACC
>CAYTWU010000339.1:0-4103 GCA_964442175.1 uncultured Rubrivivax sp. | reverse complement strand
GCCCTGGCGTTGGCCGAGCGTGTAGAAGCTCAGGCCGACGTGCTGGCCGACCGGGTGGCCGTGCTCATCCTCGATGAGACCCGGCTGCTGGTGCAGCCAGCGGTTCAGGAACTCGCGGAACGGGCGTTCGCCGATGAAGCAGATGCCGGTGCTGTCCTTTTTCTTGGCGTTGGGCAGGGCGATGCGTTCGGCGATGGCCCGCACCTCGGTCTTGGCCAGCTCGCCCACCGGGAACAGCGTGCGCGCCAGCTGCGCCTGCGTGAGCCGGTGCAGGAAGTAGCTCTGGTCCTTGGCCGGGTCCAGGCCCTTGAGCAACTCAAACCGGCCGTCGCGCTCACGCACCCGGGCGTAGTGGCCGGTGGCGATCTTCTCCGCGCCCAGGCGCAGCGCGTGGTCCAGGAAGGCCTTGAACTTGATCTCGGCGTTGCACAGCACATCGGGGTTGGGCGTGCGGCCAGCGGCGTATTCGCGCAGGAATTCGGCGAACACGCGGTCCTTGTACTCGGCTGCAAAGTTGACGTGTTCCAGCTCGATGCCGATCACGTCGGCCACGGCCGCGGCGTCGACGAAGTCTTCGTTGCTGGAGCAGTAGGCGTCGTCGTCGTCGGCCTCCCAGTTCTTCATGAAGATGCCGACCACCTCGAAGCCCTGCTGCTTGAGCAGCCAGGCCGTGACCGCGGAATCGACACCGCCCGACAGACCCACCACGACACGTTGTTTCACGCCCGGGATTATCCGGGCTGGTGGAACCCCCTGACCACGCCCGATCATGCAGTCACAACTCCAGGAGACACTGTCCATGATCCGCACCGCCCTTGCCGTGTTCGCCACCCTGGCGGCCGGCGCCGCGCTGGCCCAGCCCTGCCCCGACAAGAACCTGAACTACTGGCAGGCCTTCCCGCCCGGCGGTGAATCCGACATCTCGGCGCGGCACCAGCAGGTGGTGCTGAAGAAGAAGTGCGCCGCCATCGACACCATCGTGCAGTACAAACCCGGCGGCGGCGGCGCGGTGTTGTGGTCGTCGATGAATTCGATGCCCGGCGACGGCCTGAACGTGATGGGCATCAACCTGCCGCACCAGGTGCTGCAGCCGATGGAAGGCACCGTCCAGTACAAGACCGAGGACATCACACCCGTCTACTGGTACCACTACACGCCCGATGCGCTGGTGGTGCCGACGCAGAGCCCGATCAAGAGCTTCCAGGAGTTTGTGCAGCTGGCCAAGGCCTCGCCGGGCAAGTTCAACATCGGCGGCTCGGCGCTGAACTCGGCCAACCACGCGGCCCACACCCGGCTGGGCGCCGAGTTCGGCATCAGCAGCACCTACGTGCCCTACAAGGGCACCGGGGACCTGGCCAACGCCGTGCTGGGCGGGCAGTTGGATGGCGCGATGAGCTACACCGCCTTTGCCATCAACAACAAGACCCGGGTGCGGGCGCTGGCGGTGGCCATGGAACAGCGCCACCCGCTGCTGCCCGACGTGCCCACCTTCAAGGAGCTGGGCGTGAACTGGGTGGACGGCGCCTACCGCGGCATCGGCGTGCCCAAGTCCACCCCCGTGGAAGCGCGGCGCAAGCTGGCCGAGCTGTTCGCGGTGTTGAACGCCGACCCGGAGATGAAGGAGCTGGCGGCCAAGAGCGGCTTCGAACTGGTGGATGTGGGCCCCGACAAGATGGAGGCCTTCATGAAGGAGCGCGTCGCGGTCTACACCGCGATGGGCCAGCGCATGGGGCTGGGCAAGAAGTAGCCGCGCTCAGTCCGGCCCCTGCCAGACGCTGGGGTCGGCCTGCAACGCATCCAGCGCGTAGCGCCGGCCGGCCCGGTGGTCGTCAACGCAGCGCATCACCAGCGGGCTGCGGTGGCGTGCGGCCTGGGCGCGCAGCTCATCGGCGCTGAGCCACAGCGTGCGCACGATGGGCACATCCAGCGCGCGGCCGGCGATGGCCTCGCCCACGGTGCCGCAGAAGGCAAAACGCAGGTAGCTCACGTCCTGCCCCGGCCGCTGGAAGCGCGCCTGGTACACGCCCAGCAAGGCCTGGGGCACGAAGTCGCGCGCGGTTTCTTCCAGCGTTTCGCGCACCACGGCCTGCAGCAGCGATTCACCCGGGTCCAGGTGGCCGGCCGGCTGGTTCAGGCGCAGGCCCTCGGGCGTGTGCTCTTCCACCAGCAGGTAGCGGCCGCCCTGTTCGATCACGGCGGCGACGGTGACGCTGGGGCTCCAACGCGGTGTGGTCATGCAGGCATGCTAGGGCAACACGTACACTGCGTCCCCATTCCAAGACTGACGTTCGTGAGGAGAGCCCCATGCTGATCGGCGTTCCGCTGGAGACCGCGGCGGGTGAGACCCGGGTTGCGGTCACGCCTGAGACGGCCAAAAAACTCAAGGCCCAGGGGCACACCGTGAAGGTGCAGTCCGGGGCCGGCGTGGCGGCCAGTTGCATCGACGAGGCCTACGCCGCCGCCGGCGCTGAAATCACCGACCGCGCGGGCGCGCTCGGCGCCGAACTGGTGCTGAAGGTGCGCAGCCCCGACGCCGACGAACTGAGCCTGATGAAAGCCGGCAGCACGCTGGTGGGCATGCTGAACCCCTTCGACAAGGAAGGCCTGGCCCGCCTGGCGGCGGCCGGCCTGACCAGTTTTGCGCTGGAAGCCGCGCCGCGCACCACCCGGGCCCAGAGCATGGACGTGCTGTCCAGCCAGGCCAACATCGGCGGCTACAAGGCCGTGATGATCGCGGCCGACAAATACCAGCGCCTGTTCCCGATGCTGATGACGGCCGCCGGCACCATCAAGGCCGCGCGTGTGGTGATCCTGGGCGTGGGCGTGGCCGGCCTGCAGGCCATTGCCACCGCCAAGCGCCTGGGCGCCGTCATCGAGGCCAGCGACGTGCGGCCCTCGGTGAAGGAGCAGGTGGAATCGCTGGGCGCCAAGTTCATCGACGTGGCCTACGAAACCGACGAAGAAAAAGAGGCCGCCGTGGGCGTGGGCGGTTACGCCAAGCCCATGCCGCCGAGTTGGCTGGAACGCCAGAAGCTCGAAGTGGCCAAACGTGTGGCCAACGCCGACATCGTGATCTCCACCGCGTTGATCCCGGGCCGTGCGGCGCCGGTGCTGGTCACCGAAGAGATGGTCAAGGCCATGAAGCCGGGCTCGGTGATCGTGGACATGGCCGCACCGGCCGGCGGCAACTGCCCGCTCACCGAAGCCGGCAAGACGGTGGTCAAACACGGCGTCACGATCGTCGGCGAGACCAACCTGCCGGCGCTGGTGGCGGCCGACAGCTCCAGCCTCTATGCCCGCAACGTGCTCGATTTCCTGAAGCTCATCGTCACCAAGGAAGCCACGCTGACGCTGCCCATGGACGACGACATCGTGCTCGCCTGCCTGATGACGCACGGCAACGAAGTCAAGCGGAAGTGAAGAGGACCTGACATGGACATCATCAGCCCCACCATCACCAACCTGATCATCTTCGTGCTCGCCATCTACGTGGGTTACCACGTGGTTTGGACGGTCACCCCCGCGCTGCACACACCGCTGATGGCAGTGACCAACGCGATCAGCGCCATCGTCATCGTCGGCGCGATGCTGGCCGCCGCACTCACCGAAACCGGCCTGGGCAAGACCATGGGTGTGCTGGCGGTGGCGCTGGCCGCGGTCAACGTCTTCGGCGGCTTCCTGGTCACGCGGCGCATGCTGGAGATGTTCAAGAAAAAAGAGAAGAAGGCCCCCGCCGTCGCCAAGGAAGGGCATTGAGATGAGCATGAACCTCGTCACGCTGCTGTACCTGGTCGCCAGCGTCTGTTTCATCCAGGCCTTGAAGGGCCTGTCTCATCCCACCACGTCGATCCGCGGCAACCTGTTCGGCATGGCCGGCATGCTGATCGCGGTGCTGACCACGGCGGCACTGATCGTCGAGCTGTCGGGCCAGCTGGGCCAGGCGCGCGCCGTGGGCATGGTCTGGGTGCTGGGCGGCCTGCTGGTGGGCGGCAGCATCGGCGCCGTGATGGCGCAGCGGGTGGAGATGACCAAGATGCCCGAGCTGGTGGCCTTCATGCACAGCATGATCGGCCTGGCGGCGGTGTTCATCGCGGTGGCCGCGG
>CAYTWU010000338.1:0-4111 GCA_964442175.1 uncultured Rubrivivax sp. | reverse complement strand
GTCGACCACCAGCACCTGCAGCGGCACCGGGGCCGCCGGCAGCGCCGCCGGTGCGGTGGTGGCGGGCGGCGGCGTGGCTGCGGGCAGGCGCAGCTCGAAGCAGCTGCCGCGGCCGGGTGCGCTGCGCAGCGTCAGCGTGCCACCCTGGGCCTGCGCCAGACCCTGCGCGGTGGCCAGACCCAGGCCGGTGCCGGCGGCGCGGTCGCGCTGCGGGTTGTTCAGCTGGAAGAAGGGCTCGAACACCGCCCGCTGGTGTGCCGGCGCGATGCCGGGTCCGGCGTCCCGCACCTGCAGGCGCACCGTGCCGTCGCGGCCGGGGCGCGCGGTCAGCAGCACCGGGCCCGAGCCGCCATGGCGCCAGGCGTTGGCCAGCAGGTTAACCAGGATGCGCTCCAGCGCCGCCGGGTCGGCGCGCACGCCCAGGGCGTGGCGTGAACAGTGCAGCTCGAAGCGTCGGCCTTGCGCCGTGGCCAGCGGCGCCTGCCGCGTGGCCAGGCCTTGCAGCAGCGGCGGCAGCGCCAACGCCTGCGGGCTGGCAGCGCCGGCCCCCGCCTCCAGCCGGGCGACATCCAGCAGCGATTCCGCCAGGCTGTCCAGCGCCGTGATGCCCTCGCCCAGGCGGGCCAGCAGGCGCTCGCGTTCGGCGCCCTGGGCCGTGGTCAGTGCCGCGTTCAGCAGCACCAGGGCCTGCACCGGCTGGCGCAGGTCGTGGCTGGCCGCGGCAAAAAAACGCGCACGGGCCTCGGCGGCTTCCCGCACCTGGGCCAGCAGCGCGCGGTTCTCGGCCCGCATCGCCAGGCTCTCGCGCAGCGAGCGGGCCAGCGCACGCCCCTGGGCCAGGCAGAAGACCAGGTACAGCGCCACGCCGCCCGCCGCCGCCCAGCCCACCGCGCCGCCACGCTGTGCGTGCACGACGATCAGCGGCAGCAGCAGCGGCAACAGGTAGGCCCATTGCGCTGGCACGAACCAGGTGGTGCCGGCCACCACGCCGGCGGCGATGCCGCACACGGCCACGGTCCAGAAGGCCAGCGCCAGCGGCTCGGCGTCGGCCAGCAGCAGCGGTGCGCCCAGGCCCCAGACCGCCCCGCTGGCGCCCAGGGCCCCGGCGGCCACCCAGCCCCAGCGCAACGCGTGGGCATCGGCTTGCGGGTCACGGCCCCGGGCGCCGGCCAGCCCCCAGCGCAGCAGCACGCTCGCGGCCAGCGCCGTGGCCCAGACCTGCAGCAGGGCCGTTGGCACATGGCCATGGAGCGCCCAGCAGGACAACACGCCCAGCAGCAGGTTCACCACCGTGGCACGCCGCGCCTGGCCGTAGAAGGCCTCGATGCGTTCGGCCAAGTGGCCCGCGTCGGCCGGTCTGGTCACGGCTCGTCGGCCAGCAGGCCGCGGGCCCGTGCGGCCAGCAGGGCCTGGGTGCGGTTTTCCACCCCCAGCATCTGGAAGGCGGTGCTCAGGTGCTGCTTCACGGCGCGCTCGCCAATCCCCATGTGGGCCGCGATCTCGCGGTTGCCCAGCCCGCAGCCCAGCAGGCGCAGGGCCAGCAGCGCCCGCTCGCTCAGGCCGTGCGGGGGGGCTTCGGCCGCCGGGCCGGGTACTGGGTCGAACCAGGTGCCGCCGGTCATCACCGTCTGCAGTGCCTGCACCAGGCGCTCGGGTGCGGTGCGCTTGTGGATGAAGGCGGCGGCGCCGGCGCTGCGCGCCAGTGCCGGCAGCCGCGGGTCGTCCAGGCCGGAGATCAGCACGCGGCCGACCTCGGGCCGCAGCTGGGCGGCCTGCTGCAGCAAAGCCTCGCCCGGCCGGTCGGGCAGGCGGTGGTCGGCCAGCAGCAGGTCGATGTCGGGCTCGTGCTGCAGCATCTCCAGCGCCAGCCGCGCGGTGCCGGCCAGCCGCATCTGCACACGCGGCAGCCTCTGCTGCAGCAGCGCACGCAGCCCTTCGGCAAACAGCAGGTGGTCGTCGGCCAGCAGGAGCTGCAGCATGGGCGGGATTGTGGCGCGGTGACCGGCCTGCAGCCTCCTCCCCTGGACCCGGGATGCCCCAAAGGGAAGTTTCGTTGGCGCACTGCCCGCGATGGCGCTGGTGTCGCCTGGCAGTGCCGGCCAGCATCGGCACACCCACAACAGACATCAGGAGGCCCTCATGCACCCCACCACCCTGCCTGCGCTGGTCACCACGCTGCTGCTGGCCGCCACGCCGCTGGCCCAGGCCGTGGCCACCGCCACCGCCAACGGCCAGAGCGTCACCGACCCCACGCTGGCCACGCTGGCCAGCGGCACCGTGTCCGCCAGCGCCGACCAGGGCGATGCCACGCTGCAGGTGTTGTCCAGCGGCGTGGGGCAGGGCGGTTTCACCAGCCCGCGTGTCGGGGCCGAGGGCCGCATCGATGCGCGCTTCACGGTGGTGGGCCTCACCGGCCCTGCCACGCTGGCGTTCGATTGGGCCTTCACCGGCGCCCGCACCTGGAGCACGGAGGGCGCCAGCTTTGGCAGCGGCCTGGGCGCAGGCATCTTCATGGACACCGGAGCCATCTACATCCACCAGATCGGCTGGGGCATCTCCTACGTCGACGGCCCGGTGTTCATGGGGGACTTCGCCGGCATCCTTGAAGCGCCGGTGGGTGTGGTCGGCCAGGCTGGTGCGCCCGGGCTGTTCAGCGAGGTCCTGCCCGCGGGCAACTGGGGGGGCCAGGGGCTCACCACGGCCCAGACCCTGTGGACCATGGACAACGGCTGGGGCGGTACGCTGAGCCTGTGGTCGGGCATCGGCGTCAGCGGTGAGGTGGATGCCCGATACGGTGTCGAGCTGCTGGGCGTGACGATCGCGCCCGCGCTGCTGGCCCAGGCCGCACCCGGTGGCGCCTACCTGCTGCTGGACAACGGCACGCAGATCGCCATCACCGCCGCGGTGCCCGAGCCCGCGCCGGCCGCGCTGCTGGCCTGCGGCCTGCTGGTGATGGGCTGGCGGCTGCGCCAGCAGGCCCGGCAAGGGGCCTGAACGGTGGCAGCATCGCGGAGTCTCCACCACCCGGACCCGCCATGCCCACCATCCATGTGCAGCTGTTTGCCGGCCGCACCCTTGAACAGAAGCGCGCCCTGGCCCGCGCCCTGACCGACGCCACCGTCGCCACCCTGGGCGGCAAGCCCGACAGCATCGACGTGGTCTTCACCGACGTCGAAAAACACGACTGGGCCACCGGCGGTGAGCTGTGGAGCGACAAGCTCGCGCCGCCCGTGGCCACCTGACGGCTGAAGGGCCTGAACACCGGCGAGCTGGCGGGCGATGTGCGGCGCGCGCTGCGCCAGCCTGGACGCGCTGACCGCCTGACGAGGCCGCTCGGCCCCGTCACCACCCCGCCAGGCCACCGCCACGCCGCTGCAGCGCCTGCTGCAGCGCCTGCAACTGGCGCCGCTCGCCGGCTGCGGCCCGCAGCGGGGCCGGCGCGCCGATGTCGCGCAACGTGGCCTCGTCCAGATCGGCCAGGCGCGGCCCGGGGCCGCTGCGGCCCAACCAGCACCAGGCGGTCTCGTCGCTGTCGTTCTGCAGCACCACCGGGCCGCCGCTGGCCAGGCGCCAGCACTGGCCCGCAGCGATGAAATGGTCCTGCGGGTCCTGCGGTTCGGTCAGCCAGAGCCGACCGTGCTGCACCCGCAGCCAGCGGCCCCGATGGCCGCGCAGCGTGGTGGTGGCGCCGGGCGCCAGGCGCATGGGCCGGGGCAGCAGCAGGGTGCCGTGCCCGAGGCGGCGGATCAGGGTGCGGAGCCAGGTGATGTCCATGCCCTGCAGCGTGCGCGCCGCGGGCGCTGCGCAACAGCCACAGGCGCATCACAACCGGGGCCACACAGCGGGCGCGGGCGGGCGGCTGTGCCGGTCGGGTTGCGTGGGGCCTGTACTGGTCCCGCAGGCACCGCCGACGCCAGAATGTGGGCATGGCACCCCCATGCTCGCTTTGCTCGCGGCCCCCCAAGGGGTCGCAGGCCCCCCTTGGGGCCGCCCGGCGGGAGGCCTGAAATGAAACCTCGCTGGATTTGCCGCATGGGTGTTGCGCCGGCTTCTCTTTCAACGCCAAGGCGCGAAGACGCCAAGGTCGCCAAGCAGCGTTTGATGTTCTTTG
>CAYTWU010000337.1:0-4118 GCA_964442175.1 uncultured Rubrivivax sp. | reverse complement strand
GGCCGTGTTCGACGAGGCGCACCAGCTGGTGGAGGCCGGTGTGCAGTTCCTCGGCCACAACCTCGGCACCGGGCAGGCGCTGGACCTGGCGCGCGACATCCTGGCCACCGGCCTGCAGCACGCGCGTGGCCTGCAGGACTGGCAGGTCCTGGCCGCGGCCGTGGAACTCAAGGCACGAGAGTTGCGCCTGGCCTGTGCCGGCCCGCGGCGCGATGTGAAGGGCACGCTGAAGCTGCGCTATGAAGAATGCGCAGCCGACGACGCCTTGGCCACCCCGCTGGCCGAGCTGGCGCAGGCCGCCGACAACGCCGCGCTGGCGCTGGAGGCGATGGAAGCTGCCGCGCCGGACTTCGGGCGCCTGGCGCAACGGTCACGCTCGTTGTCGGCCTTGGCCACCCGCTTCAGCGGCGACGCGCCCACCGGCCACGTGCGCTGGGTGGACCTGACCACCCACCAGGCGCGGCTGGTCGAGAGCCCGCTGGACATCCGCGCCATGTTGACGGAACAGCGCCAGAAGGCGCCACGCGCCTGGGTCTTCACCTCGGCCACGCTGGGCGACGACGACGCGCTGGGTTGGTTCACGCGCACCACGGGCCTGGAAGACGCCGTGCACCTGCGTGTGGGCAGCCCGTTTGACTACCCGTCACAGGCCCGGCTGTGGGTGCCCGCGCGCATGCCACTGCCCAACGAGGCCGCGCACCCCGCCGCCGTGGGCACGCTGGCGGCGCGCTGTGCCCACCGCCTGGGCGGGCGCACCTTCGTGCTGACCACCACCTTGCGTGTGCTGCCCGGCATCGCCGAGGCCCTGCGTGCCTGGCTGGACAAACAAGGTGTGAGCCTGGAGGTGCTGGTGCAGGGCAGCGAGCCCCGGCGCACGCTGCTGCAACGATTTGGCGACGGCGCGGGCAAGGTGCTGGTCGGCTCGCACAGTTTCTGGGAAGGCATCGACATGCCGGGCGATGCGCTGCAGTGTGTGCTGATCGACAAGCTGCCGTTCCCGCCGCCGAACGACCCGCTGGTCGAGGCCCGTGTGCGCCAGCTGAAAGCGGAGGGCCAGGACCCGTTCGACGCGTATTTCGTGGCCGAGGCCGCGGTGGCGCTCAAACAAGGGGCCGGCCGCCTGATCCGCACCGAGACCGACCGCGGCCTGCTGGTGTTGTGCGACACCCGGCTGGCGGGCTCGCGCTACGGCAAGCGCTTGTTGGCGGCCTTGCCGCCCATGGGGCGCATCGAGCGCGAAGAAGAGGCGGGCGCCTGGCTGGCGGCGCTGGCAGGGCCGGCGCCCCGCTAGATCACCAGAACTGCCACCAGGCCTTGTCGGCTTCGCGCACGCCGTTGGTCAGGAAGCGGCTGTTGGGGAAGTTCTGCTTCAGCACCCGGTCGGCGCCGTCGCGCAGTTCCACCAGGCCCAGGCGGTCGTAGCTTTGCGCCAGGATGTAGAGCGCCTCTTCGGCCGACGGCGAGTTCTGGAACTCGGACACCGCGCGCTGCGCGCGGTTGGCGGCGGCCACGAAGGCATTGCGCCGGTAGTAGTAGCGCGCCACGTGCACCTCGTGGCTGGCCAGCGCATTGACGATGTAGGCCATGCGCAGGCTGGCGTCGGCCGCGTACTTGGAGTCGGGGAACTGCTCCACCAACTGCTTGAACGACTGGAACGCGTCGCGCGAGGCCTGCTGGTCGCGCTCCGACAGGTCCTGGCGCGAGATCGAGCTCAGGAAACCCAGGTTGTCGTTGAAGTTCACCAGGCCTCGCAGGTACAGCGCGTAGTCGAACGCCGGGCTGGACGGGTTGAACTTGATGAAGCGGTCCAGCGTGGCCAGGGCCAGCTCACGTTCGCCCTGGCGCCACTGCACGTAGGCCAGGTCCAGCTGGGCCTGTTGCGCGATCAGCGAGCCGGCACCCAGGGCCTCCACGCGGGCAAAGCCGCGGATGGCGGCTTCGTAGGCGCCGGCGTCCATCTCGGCGCGGGCATCGGCGTACACCTCCTCCGCCGTCATGTCGCGCGGGTTCTTCGGTGCATTGCCGCAGCCGGCCGCCAGGGCGACAACCAGGCTGGCAACCAGCAGCATCGGGGCGCGTGCGCGCGGGTGGAACCACAAGCTCATCGGGACGGGGGCGCGGCAGGCAGCCGCTCGCAGAGAATGCAGCCATGGATTATAGGGACGGCCCCATCGCGGGCCCGGGTGACGAGGACGAAGCCGACAGCGCCATCGAAACACGCAGCGGCGCCGTGACGGCGGCCGAACACGGCGAACGCCTGGACAAGGTGCTTGCGGCCCGGGTGCCGGAGTTCTCGCGCACCTGGTTGCAAGCCCTGGTGGCCCGCGGCCATGTGCGGCTGGACGGCATCGTGGCCACGCTGCCTGCCCGCCGCGTGCGCAGCGGGCAGGCGCTGGCGGTGGAACTCGTGCCCACCGCCGAGAGCCTGGCTTTCCGGCCGGAGCCCCTGGCCATCACGGCGCTGTGGGAGGACAAACACATCCTGGTGCTGAACAAACCGGCGGGCCTGGTGGTGCACCCGGCCGCGGGCAACTGGTCGGGCACCTTGCTCAACGGCCTGCTGGCCCGCCACCCGGGCGCGGCCCAGCTGCCGCGGGCCGGCATCGTGCACCGGCTGGACAAGGACACTTCGGGCGTGATGGTCGTCGGCAAGACCCTGGCCGCCGTGACGGCACTGTCGCGCGCGATTGCCGAACGCATCGTGCAGCGGCGCTACCTGGCGCTGGCCCACGGTGCCGTGGCCGACCCCAGCTTCAGCGTGGAAGCACCGATCGGGCGCGACCCGGTCTCGCGTGTGCGCATGGCCGTGGTGGCGGGCGGCAAGCCAGCGCGCACCGATGTCACCCGGCTCGCGGTGCAAGACGGCATCAGCGCCCTGCGCTGCGCGCTGCACACCGGGCGCACGCACCAGATCCGGGTCCACCTGGCCTCCCGCGGCCACCCGCTGGTCGCCGATGCCACTTACGGCGGGCGGCCTGCCCTGGGCCTGCAGCGTCAGGCCTTGCATGCCTGGCGGCTGGTGCTGCCACACCCGTTGACCGGCGAGGCCGTGGTGGTGGTCTGCGCTCCGCCGCCGGACTTCGCGGCGGCCTGGCACACCGTGGCGGGCGCCGTGGCGCTAGAATAGGCGCTCGAAGGCCCGCGGAGAGCCGGAGCGTCGTTCAGCGACCCCGCCGCCACGGCAGCCTCGCCCCAGCCGGCGGCCCCGTGTGGCCCGGCTCCCTGGCACTGCCGCGATGCACCGTGAGGCGCGGCCTGCCCCCTGGACCTGGATAGGCATGAACACATCGGATGCGAAACGCGTCCTCGAGACCGCGCTCATCTGCGCGCCGGCACCCCTGCCGTTGCGTGAGTTGAAGGTGTTGTTCGACGACCAGATCGGCGCCGACGCCCTGCGCACGCTGCTCGATGAACTGGCCGCCGACTGGCAGGGCCGCGGCGTCGAGCTGGTTGCGCTGGCCTCGGGCTGGCGCTTCCAGAGCCGGCCCGAGATGCGCGTCTGGCTGGACCGCCTGCACCCGGAGAAGCCGCCGCATTACTCGCGTGCCGCGCTGGAGACCCTGGCCATCGTGGCCTACCGTCAGCCCGTGACACGCGGCGACATCGAAGACATCCGCGGTGTCACCGTCAGCAGCCAGATCATCAAGCAGCTCGAAGACCGCGGCTGGATCGAAGCCATCGGCTACCGCGAGGCCCCGGGCCGGCCGGCCCTGTTTGCCACGACCCGCCAGTTCCTCGACGACCTCGGGCTGGAAAGCCTGTCGCAGCTGCCGCCGCTGGAATCCCCGGGCGGCGACGCCGGCCTGGCGGCACTGGCCCAGCTGTCGGCACCCGACGGTGCCGACGACGAACAGCCTCAACTGCCGCTGGAAGCGCCCGACGCCCAGCCCGCCCCTGCATCACCCGCCCTCGCATCACCTGCACCCCCCGAAGAACCGACGCCATGAACCCCAGCGACGCCGATCCCTCCGCGACCGAACCGTCCGCGGCTGCCACGCCCGAAGGTGCCGAAGCCGCGCCGCGCAAGCGCCGCGCGCCGCGCAAGAAGGCCGAGCCGGCCGCCAGCGCCGAGGCGGCTGCCCTGCCCGAAGCCTCGGCGCCGGTGCCGGCGGCCGAGG
>CAYTWU010000336.1:0-4118 GCA_964442175.1 uncultured Rubrivivax sp. | reverse complement strand
TGAAGTACAGCAACATCAAGGGCAAGAACCCGTTCGCCGACAAGCGCGTGCGCCAGGCGGTCAGCATGGCGATCGACCGTGCAGCCATCCAGCGCAACATCATGCGCGGCCTGTCCATCCCGGCCGGCATCATGGTGGCGCCGGGCGTCAACGGCCACAGCAACGACATCGATGCGCCCACCAAGGTGGACTACGACGCGGCCAAGAAGCTGCTGGCCGATGCCGGCTACCCCGATGGCTTCGAGGTGCGCATGAACTGCCCGAACAACCGCTACGTCAACGACGAGGAGATCTGCCAGGCCATCGTCGCGATGTGGGCGCGCATCGGCGTCAAGGCCCAGCTGATCGCCGAGAACATGGCCACCTTCAGCCAGAAGTTCCAGAACTTCGACTCGTCGCTGTACATGCTGGGCTGGGGTGTGGCCACCTACGACGCGCAGTACATGATCCAGTCGCTGGTGCGCACCCGCACCACGGGCGCCGATGGCAACTTCAACTTCAGCAAGATCAGCGACCCGGTGGTGGACCGCCTGACCGACGCGATGAAGTCCGAAGTCGACATCAGCAAGCGCAACGCGATGGTCAAGGAAGCGCTGCTGCGCATCAAGGACGAGGTGCTGCTGATCCCGCTGCACCACCAGATGCGCCCCTGGGCCATGAAGGCCGGCGTGACCACGCTGCACCGCTCGGACGACCGGCCGGAAGCACGCTTCACGTCGGTGAAGTAAGCCTCCGCGGCACCAGCACAACGGGCCTCTCGGGGCCCGTTTTTCATGGCTGGTTCAGGCGGCGAGCCGGTCCTCGACCACCCGGCCGCCCTGCATGATCAAGCGGATGCCGGTGTCGGGATGGGCCAGCATGTCCAGCGATGTGGCCGGGTCGCCCTCGACGATCAGCAGGTCGGCCCAGGCCCCGGGCACCAGGGCGCCGAGGTGGCGCTCCTGGCCCATCAGCCGCGCGGCGACCGAGGTGGCGCTCTGCAGCAGTTCCAGCGGGGGCACGGCGCCGGCGCGCAGGCCGAACTCGGTGTTCTGGCGGCCGTGCATGTGGCCCAGCAGGTCGGTGCCGAAGACCACGGGCACCCCTTCAGCGCGGGCGATGCGCACCGCGTCCAGGCCCCGGTCGGCCACCATCTGCAGCTTGTCCAGCATCGCCTCGGACCAGCCCAGGCGCGCGCCTTCGTCGGCCAATGCGGCGTAGGTGGCCAGCGTCGGCACGTAGTAGGTGCCGTGCTGTTTCATCAGCCGCGCGGTGGCCTCGTCGATCAGGTTGCCGTGTTCGATGCTGCGCACGCCGGCCTGCACGGCACGCGACACGGCGCGCGGCGAATAGGCATGCGCCAGCGCGTAGAGGTTCGCGGCTTCGGCTTCTTCCACCGCGGCGCGCAGCTCTTCCATCGAAAACTGCGTGCCCACCAGCGGATCGGTCGGGCTGGAGACCCCGCCACCGGCCATGATCTTGATGTGGTTCACGCCCTGGCGCACCTGCTCGCGCACCGCGCGCCGCACCTCGCCCACACCATCGGCAATCGCACCGATGATGCCCAGGCCCGCACAGGCGCAGAACATCTCGCGCTTCACGCCCTGGGGCCGAAGGTCGGCATGGCCGCCGGTCTGGCTGATGGGCTGGCCGGCGATGAACAGGCGCGGGCCCTGGAACAGCCCGCGCTCCACGGCGCTGCGCAGGCCGTGGTCGGCGCCGGCGGCATCACGCACGGTGGTGAAACCCCGGCGCAGCATGGCGGCCATCAGCTGGCTGCTTTGCGCGGCCACCAGCGAGGCCGGCTGCAGCGCCAGCCCGGCCAGGTCGTGCGAGGTGGCCACCACGTGCACATGCGCGTCGATGAGGCCGGGCAGCACCGCCCGGCCGCCGGCATCGATGGTGCGCGCCACGTCGTCCACCACCAGCGGCTCCTGTGTGGCCGCGACCACCCGGTCCGCCTCGATGACGAGGGTGCTGCCGGGCTTGAACACGCCGGCCTGGCTGTCGAACAGCCGCGCGTTGCGCAGCACCTGACGGGTGGGGCGGGTCATGACGGCTTCAGGCGCTGGCCACACCTTCGCCGAAACCCAGGCGGCGCTGGGCGGCCTGGTACTCACGCTTCAGGCGCGCCACCAGCTCGCCGGCCGGTGCCACCGTCTTCACCGCACCGATGCCCTGGCCGCAGCCCCAGATGTCCTTCCAGGCCTTCTTGGCCCCGTCGCCGCCGAAGTTCATCGCGCTGGGGTCGCTCTCGGGCAGTTTGTCCGGGTCCATGCCGGCGTTGCGGATGGAGGGCTTCAGGTAGTTGCCGTGCACGCCGGTGAACAGGCTGGAGTAGACGATGTCGTCGCTGTTGCTGTCGACGATGCACTGCTTGTAGGCCTCGCTGGCGCGGGCCTCGTCGGTGGCGATGAAGGCCGAGCCGATGTAGGCGAAGTCCGCGCCCATGGCCTGCGCCGCCAGCACGGCATCACCGGTGGCGATGGAGCCCGACAACGCCACCGGACCGTCGAACCACTCGCGGATCTCCTGGATCAGCGCAAACGGACTCTTCACGCCCGCGTGGCCGCCGGCACCGGCGGCCACCGCGATCAGGCCGTCGGCACCCTTCTCGATCGCCTTCTTGGCAAAGAAGTTGTTGATGATGTCGTGCAGCACCACACCACCCCAGCTGTGCACCGCGTCGTTGATGTCGGTGCGCGCGCCCAGCGAGGTGATGATGATGGGCACCTTGTACTTGGCGCAGACCGCCATGTCGTGCTCCAGCCGGTCGTTGGTCTTGTGCACGATCTGGTTGATGGCAAACGGCGCGGCCTTCTGCTCCGGGTGGTCCCGGTCCCAGGCGGCCAGCGTTTCGGTGATCTCGGCCAGCCACTCGTCCAGCTGTTCGGCCGGCCGGGCGTTGAGCGCCGGCATCGAGCCCACGACACCGGCGGTGCACTGGGCGATGACGAGCTTGGGGTTACTGACGATGAACAGCGGCGAGCCGATGATGGGCAGCGGCAGGTTTCTCAGAACGGGCGGAAGGCGGCTCATCAAAAGGACTCCAGGGCCATGGTGGTGACGGCGTCCGCGCCGTCGACGATGCTGTCTCGCAAGCCGGGCACGCGGCTGAGGATGTGGTCGGCGTAAAAACGCGCGGTGGTGATCTTGGCCTGCATGAAGGCCACGTCTTCACCCGCGGCCAGGCGGTCTTCGGCGACCAGCAGCGCACGCGCCATCTGCCAGCCGGCCACCAGGTTGCCGGCCAGCATCAGGTAGGGCACCGAGCCGGCGTACACGCCACCCGGGTTGCTGCGGCCCTGGGCCACGATGTAGTCCACCACCTGCACAAAGGCCTCGCGGGCCGCCCGCAGGCGCTTGAGCATGGCGCGTGCGGGCACGCTGTCGCGGCGCGCCAGGTCGGCCTCGGTGGCTTCGATCGTCGACGCGATGCTGCGTGCCACGGCACCGCCATCGCGTGCCGTCTTGCGGCCCACCAGGTCGTTGGCCTGGATCGCGGTCGTGCCTTCGTAGATGGTCAGGATCTTGGCGTCGCGGTACATCTGCGCCACGCCGGTTTCTTCGATGAAGCCCATGCCACCGTGCACCTGCACGGCCAGGCTGGTGACCTCCCCGCTCATCTCGGTAGAAAAACCCTTCACCAGCGGCACCAGGAACTCGTAGAAGGCCTGGTTCTGCTGGCGCGTGGCCTCGTCCGGGTGCGCGTGGGCCGCGTCGTAGGCCGAAGCCGCCACCGCCGCCATCGCACGCGAGCCTTCGGTGAAGGCGCGCATCGTCATCAACATGCGCTTCACGTCGGGGTGGTGGATGATGCCGCCGCCGGCCGGCGTGCTGCCGTCCACAGCCTTGCCCTGCACGCGCTCACGCGCGTAGGCCACGGCCTTCTGGTAGGCCCGCTCGGCCAGCGCCACGCCCTGCATGCCCACCGCGTAACGCGCAGCGTTCATCATCACGAACATGTAGGCCAGGCCCTGGTTTTCCTGGCCGATGAGCTGGCCGACCGCACCGCCGTGGTCGCCGTACTGCAACACGGCGGTGGGGCTGGCCTTGATGCCCAGCTTGTGTTCGACGCTGACGCAGTGCACGTCGTTGCGCGTGCCATCGGGCAGCACCTTGGGCACGAGGAACAGGCT
>CAYTWU010000335.1:0-4124 GCA_964442175.1 uncultured Rubrivivax sp. | reverse complement strand
TCTCGCCGGCGCGGTGGTGGGCCTGCAACTGCTGCACAATGGCATGCGTGGCCTGGATGTCGAACAGGCTGGGCTGCAGCGGCACCAGCACATGGCTGGCGATGCGCAGCACCGCTTCCAGCCGTTTGCCATGCAGGCCGGCGGGGGTGTCCAGCACCACGTGGCTGCTGCCCTTGGGCGGGCGCACGGTGTGGTCGCCAGCCAGGTCCCAGCCGCGGATGGCGGGCAGCGCGGGCGGGCGCAGCGCCAGCCACTGGCGGGCGGATTGCTGGCGGTCCACGTCGCCCAGCATCACCGTGTGGCCCTGCCGGGCCAGCCAGCCCGCCACGTTGGTGGCCAGGGTGCTCTTGCCGACCCCGCCCTTGGGGTTCGCGATCACGATCACCGGCATGCTGTCCCCTCCGTTGTGATTCGAATGCTCGGGTATGGTAGCGGGGCCATGGCCCAGACCCTGATCCTCGTTGCCCACCCGCAGGTCGAACACTCGCGGGTCAGCGCGCGCCTGATGCACCGCGCGGCCGGGCTGGGCGCCGGCGTGGAGGTGCGCGACCTGTACGCGCTGTACCCCGACTACTGGGTCGATGTGGCGGCCGAGCAGGCCGCGCTGGCCGCCGCGAAGCTGGTGGTCTGGCTGCACCCGGTGCACTGGTACGGCATGCCGCCGCTGATGAAACTCTGGCTGGACGAGGTCTTCAGCTTCGGCTGGGCCTACGGGCCGGGCGGCCAGGCGCTGCGCGGCAAGGACCTGTGGCTGGTGGCCTCCACCGGCGGGCCGGCCGAGAGTTACCACCCGGGCGGCTACAACCGCCATTTCTTCGACGCCTTCCTGCCGCCCTACGAACAGACCGCTGCCCTGGCCGGCCTGCGCTGGCTGCCGCCGCTGGTGCTGCATGGCGCGCACCGCGTGGCCGAGGCCGAGCTGCAGGCGCACGAAGACATGTTCGCGCAGCGCCTGGCGCAGTACCCGGACTGGCCGGAGATCGCAGCACTGGAGCCATCCCCCGATTGCACCGTGCCCGTGGACGCACGCCCCACCGAGTGAGCCGATGGAACACGGCACGTCCTGGATCACGTCCAGCCTGATCTACCTGGGCGCTGCGGTGCTGGCCGTGCCGCTGGCGCGGCTGCTGGGGCTGGGCTCCATCATCGGCTACCTCGCGGCCGGCATCGCCATCGGCCCCTGGGGCCTGGCGCTGGTGACCGACGCCGTCGCCATCCTGCAGTTCGCCGAGTTCGGCGTGGTGCTGATGCTGTTCCTGGTCGGCCTGGAGCTGGAGCCGCGCCGGCTCTGGGCCCTGCGCGGCCCGATCTTCGGCTGGGGAAGCGTGCAGCTGATCGGCTCGACGCTGCTGATGATGGCCGTGGGCCTGGCCTTCGGCGTGGATTGGCGGCTGGCCTTGGTGGCTGGGTTTGCGTTGGCGATGTCGTCCACCGCCATCGGCCTGGGCGTGCTGGCCGAGCGCAACCTGTCCGCCACCACGGCCGGGCGCAGTGTGCTCTCCGTCTCGCTGTTCCAGGACGTGGCCTCGATCCCGATGCTGGCCTTGTTGCCGCTGCTGGCGCTGGGCGCCGGCAGCAGCGAAGGGGGTGGCTGGGCCGGTGCCGCCAAGGCGCTGGCGATGGTGGCCGCCATCGTGCTGGGCGGGCGCCTGCTGCTGCGCCCGGCGTTGCGCTGGATCGCGCGCAGCGACACGCCGGAGATCTTCACCGCCGCCGCGCTGCTGCTGGTGGTGGCCACCGCGTCGCTGATGCAGGCCGTGGGGCTGTCGATGGCGCTGGGGGCCTTCCTGGCCGGCGTGCTGCTGGCCGAGAGCGAGTACCGGCGCGCGCTGGAGACTGACCTGGAGCCCTTCAAGGGCCTGCTGCTGGGCCTGTTCTTCATCGCCGTCGGCATGGGCATCAACTTTGCCATCGTGCTGGACAACCCGGGCCTGATGGCGGCACTGGTGGCCGGCTTCATCGTGCTGAAGGCGCTGGTGGTGCTGGCGATGGCGCGCTGGATGCCGGTGCCGGCGGCCGAGCGCCCGGTGTTCACCATCCTGCTCGCCCAAGGGGGCGAGTTCGGTTTTGTCGTGCTGCAGGCGGCCACCGCCGGGCGTGCGATCGAGACGGCTCCTGCGGCACTGCTGGTGGCGGCGATCACCTTGTCGATGCTGGCCACGCCGCTGCTGCTGGCGGCCAGTGACCGCTGGTGGGCGCCGCGTGTGGCCGCGCGCCGCCAGGGCCCGGCAATGGCCGAGATCGACCAGCCGCAGGACGCCCCGGTCATCATCGCCGGCTTCGGCCGCTACGGCCAGATCATCGGCCGGTTGCTGGCCGCCAACGGCCTGTCGGCCACGGTGCTGGACCACAGCGTCGAGCAGATCGAGACCGTGCGCCGCTTCGGCTGGCAGGCCTTCTACGGCGACGCGACGCGGCTGGACCTGCTGCGCGTGGCCGGCGCCGCCCAGGCGCGTGTCTTCGTGCTCGCCATCGACGACGTGGACCAGAGCGTGGCGGTGGCCGAGCTGGTGCGCGAGCACTTTCCGCAATTGCAGATCGTGGCCCGTGCGCGCAACGTCACGCACTACTACCGGCTGCGCCAGCTGGGTGTGCTGATGATCGAACGCGAGACGCTGGACTCGGCCCTGATGAGCGCCCGCAGCGTGCTCGAGGCCATGGGCTGGGAGCGCCACACCGCGCGCAACCAGGCGCTGCGTTTCCGCCAGCACAACATCGAGCTGCTGGAGCAGATGGCGCCCCACCTGGGCGACGAACACCAGCTCATCGCCATCGCCAAACAGGGCCGGCAGCAGCTGGAGGAGCTGTGGGCGCAGGAGCGTGCGGAGCAGTCCGGCCGGCGCGGCCGGGCGGACTGGTCCGCCGCTCCAGCCCTGCCGTCAATCGTGGCCGATGAAGCGCTGGCGCCAGAAGTAGGCGACCAGCCCGATGCCCACGGCCACCATCACGGCAATCGCGATCCAGACCCCGGTCGAGGAGTGGATCAGCGGCAGTGAATCGAAGTTCATGCCGAAGAAGCCGGTGATCAGGTTCAGCGGCAAGAAGATCGCAGTCAGCACGGTGAGCGTGCGCATGATGTCGTTGGTGCGGTGGCCGAGCGCCGAGAAGTGCATCTGCACCGCGGTCTCGGCCGATTCGCCCAGGCGCCGCACATGGGCCAGCACACGCTCCACATGCTCCAGCACGTCGCGTGAGCGCACGCGCAGCAGCTCGCGTTCGCGCCGGGCCTGGGCGTCGTGTTCTTCCGGCCACTCGTCCAGGCCGTCTATCCATTCCTGCACCGCGCTGCGCTGGTCCTCGCAGGTGTCTTCCAGCAGGTGCAGCGCGTTGCGCGATTCCAGCAGCACCGACCAGTCGCGGAAACGGCTCTTCGGGTCCAGCAACTCCTGCTGCAGGTAACCCAGCTGGCGCGTCAGCAGCCGCCGCAGGTCCAGGTAGCTGTCCACCATGTGGTTGACCATGCGCAGCATCAGGTCGGCCGGGCTGGACGGCATGCGCGCATTGCCGCGCCCGTCCAAGCCGTTGCTGCTCAGCCCGCTCAACCGAGCCGCGAAGTGCTCGCGCACCGCGCAGTCCGTGGGGTGCACCGTCACCAGCACGCGGTCGAACACGGCAAAGCCCACCGGGCTGGTGTCGATGCTGGCCAGGGCCCGCCGCGCGGCGGCCAGCGTGCCATGTTCGCCGTCCACGAAGAGCTGCGCCGCGCCCGCGCCGGCGGCCAGGCGGCGGAAGACCATCAGGTCGTACCACGAGGTGTAGTCGAAGTGGCTGGGCAGCTGGTTGTTCAACAGATCGGCCACGTGCAGGTCCACGATCTGCCCGCCGGCCCAGCGCTGCAGCGCGGCCTGGATCGGCGCGATGCCGACCTCGAACTCGCGCCTTGCGCTGCCCAGCCACAAGAAGCCGGTGGCCGGCAGCTCGGCCGGCACCTCGGCCAGCTCGGTGAACTGCTCGCCGCTGACGTGGAAGACACGCATGCGCCGGCTCAGCGCTGGCGCAGCTTTTCCGCGGCGTCGAGCGCGAAGTAGGTCAGCACCCCGTCGGCGCCGGCGCGCTTGAAGGCCAGCAGGCTTTCCATCATCACCGCGTCGTGGTCCAGCCAGCCGTTGGCGGCGGCGGCCTTG
>CAYTWU010000334.1:0-4129 GCA_964442175.1 uncultured Rubrivivax sp. | reverse complement strand
CGCGCAGCGGTGGCATGGAATACGCCCGCGACCTGGCCGAGCAGATGCAGAAGGACGGCAAGGGCCGGGTGCTGGACCAGTTCGCCAACGCCGACAACCCGCGGGTGCACGAAGAGACCACCGGCCCCGAGATCTGGCACGAAACGGCTGGGCAGGTGACGCACTTCGTCAGCGCCATGGGCACCACCGGCACCATCACCGGCGTGTCGCGTTTCCTGAAGGCGCAGAACGCAGGTGTGCGCATCGTGGGCGCGCAGCCCAGCGAAGGTTCGCGCATCCCCGGCATCCGCAAGTGGCCCGAGGCCTACCTGCCGCGCATCTACGACCCGCGCGCCGTCGATGAGCTGGTCTACGTCAGCCAGGCCGATGCCGAAGCCATGGCGCGCCGGCTGGCGGCCGAAGAAGGCCTGTTCTGCGGCATCTCGGCCGCCGGCGCCGCCTGGGCCGCGTTGCAGATCAGCGCGCAGGTGGAGAACGCCACCATCGTCTTCATCGTCTGCGACCGGGGCGACCGCTACCTGTCCACCGGTGTGTTCCCCGCATGAGCTTCAAGTTCTGTCCAGCCTGCGCCACCGAGCTGCAGCCCATCAGCCTGGCCGAAGACGGCGGCGACAAGACCCGCCTGCGCTGCCCGGCCTGCGGCTTCACGCACTGGAACAACCCGACGCCGGTGCTGGCCGCCATCGTGGAATGCGTGGACCAGGGCGGGCAGATCCTGCTGGCGCGCAACGCGGCCTGGACGCACCGCATGTTCGCGCTGATCACCGGCTTCATGGAGGCCGGTGAAACGCCGGAAGACGGCATCCGGCGCGAGGTGCTGGAAGAAACCGCGCTGGAGGCGGTGAGCACCACGCTGGTGGGCGTGCACGAATTCCTGCGCATGAACCAGGTGATCATCACCTACCACGTGCAGGCGCGTGGCGAAGTGCGGCTCTCGCCCGAGCTGGCCGAGTACAAGCTGTTCGCGCCCGAGGACGTGCGCTGCTGGCGCGCCGGCACCGGGCTGGCGCTGGCGCAGTGGCTGCAGGGCAGGGGGTACACGCCCCAGTTCATCGAGCTGCCGCCGCGGCCGTAAACTCGTGCCCACGATGCAAGCCGACAAAGAAATCGACACCCGCGGCCTGAACTGCCCGCTGCCCATTCTGAAGGCCAAAAAAGCCTTGTCGGAGATGGTGAGCGGCGAGACGCTGAAGGTCGTCTCCACCGACCCCGGCTCGGTGCGCGACTTCAAGGCCTTTGCGCGCCAGACCGGCAACGAACTGCTGGACCAGCAGACGCTGGGCAGCGACTTTGTGCATGTGCTGAAGCGGCGCTGAGCGCGCTGCTTCAGCCGCCCGGCCTCAGAGGCTGAGGCTCTTCAGGTAATCGCGGAAGCCGGGGCCCAGCTCGGGGTGCGCCAGCGCCAGCTCGACGTTGGCCTCCAGGAAACCTTCCTTGCTGCCGCAGTCGTAGCGCCGGCCCTGGTAGCGGTAGGCAAACACCTTCTCGCGCCGCAGCAGCGAGGCGATGCCGTCGGTGAGCTGGATCTCGCCACCCACACCGCGCGGCTGCGTCGCGATCTCGTGGAACACACCCGGCGTCAGGATGTAGCGGCCGGCCACGCCCAGGCGTGACGGGGCCACCTCAGGGGCGGGTTTTTCGACGATGCGGTTCACGTCCACCAGCCGGTCGTTCACCTCGGTGCCGGCCACGATGCCGTAGCGCCGCGTGTGTTCTGCCGGCACCTCCTGCACGGCCAGGATGGAGGCGCGCCACTCGCCGTACTGCTCCACCATCTGGGCCAGAACCGGCGGTTCACCCACCATCAGGTCGTCGGCCAGCAGCACGGCAAAGGGTTCGTCGCCCACCAGGCGCTGGCCGCACAACACGGCATGGCCCAGGCCCAGGGCCTGCGCCTGGCGCACGTAGATGCACTCCATGTCGTCGGGCTTGACGCTGCGCACCACCTCGAGCAGCTCGTGTTTGCTGGACTTTTCCAGCGCCACTTCCAGCTCGAAGGTCATGTCGAAGTGGTCCTCGATCGGGCGCTTGTGGCGGCCGGTGACGAAGATCATCTCGCGCACGCCGGCGGCATAAGCCTCTTCGACGGCGTACTGGATCAGCGGCTTGTCCACCACCGGCAACATCTCTTTGGGTTGTGCCTTGGTGGCCGGCAGGAAACGCGTGCCGAGGCCCGCCACAGGGAATATTGCCTTTTTGATGTACATCTTCTTACATACAATTGTTGGACAAGAGCACGCGGCCATTCTGGCACGCGGGCCTGCCAGGAGTGCGTTAGAAACTCCCCATCACCGCCCCTTCCATGGATGTGCTGATCGTCGAGCCGCTCGAACCCGAGGTGGTGCAGTGGCTCGAGACGAGATACCGCGTACGCCATGCCCCGCAGCTGGCACGTGAGCCGCTGGCGTTGCGCAAGGCCTTGTCCCAGGTGCGCGCGATGATCACGCCGCCGTCGGTCTCCATCGACGAAGCCGTGCTGCGTGCGGCACCTCAGCTGCGCGCCGTGGGCCGCTTGTCGGCCGGGGTGGAAAACATCGATCTGGACGCCTGCGCGCGGGCCGGCGTGGAGGTGGTGCGCCCCACGGGCGCGGGTGCTGCGGCCGAGGCGGAGTTCGCAGTTGCCGCGCTGCTGCAGTTGCTGCGCCGCGTGCCGGTGCGCAATGCCGAGGGCCTGCTGGTGGGCCGCGAGCTCGGCAACACACGGGTGGGCTTGGTCGGCATGACGCCGGCCGCCCGGCCCCTGGCCCAGTTGCTGAAGGCCTTTGGTGCCGAGGTGGTGGGCTACGACCCCGCCCTGCACGCCAGTGACGCGCTCTGGTCCACCTGGGGCGTGCGCCCGCTGCCGCTGCGCGAGCTGATCGAGCGCTGCGACGGCGTGTGTGTGCTGCTGGCCTACTTCACGCGTTACCGCGGCCTGATCGGCGAGCGTTACCTGGCCGCCTGCCGGCCCCACCAGGTGATGGTGAGCCTGGCCCATGGCCATGTATTCGACGAAGCCGCGCTGGCCGAGTCGCTCACCAGCGGCCGCATGGCCGCAGCCTGGCTGGACAGCCTGGAGCCGGGTGCGCTGGACGCCGGCCGCCCGCTGAGCCTGGTGGAGAACCTGCAGGTCACGCCGCGCGTGGCCAGCACCACGCTGGAATCGCGCCAGCGCAGCGCCTGGGCCGTGGCCCGGCGCATCGACGAGCTGCTCGCCGTGCCGGTGCCGCGCGCCGACTTCAGGCCGACGTGGGAAGGCGACGTCGCTGATCTTGCAGACGACTGAGCGTGGCCACGAAGCCCGCGATGCGCTGACGCTCCTGCTCGACCACGGCCGCCGGTGCCCGCTGCACGAAGCTGGCGTTGCCCAGCTTGGCCTCGGCCTTGCCGACCTCGCTCTGCAGGCGGGCGATCTCCTTGTCCAGGCGCGTGGCTTCGGCCGCCACGTCCACCTCGACATGCAGCGCCAGGCGCAGCTCGGCGGCTGAGGTCACGGGTGAGGTGGCGGTGGCTTCGGCAAAGGCGGCTTCGTCGTCGAAACTGCGCAGCTCCGACAGCCGGGCCAGCGCCTTCAGCACCGGGCCGGCGCTGGTGATGAAGGCCGCATCGCCCTGCACCAGCAGCGGCACCTTCTCGCCGGGGTTCAGGTTCATCTCGCTGCGCAGGTTGCGGCAGGCGCCGGCCACGGCCTTCAGGCGGGCAACCCAGGCGTCGGCCGCCGGATCGACCTTTTCCAGCTGTGCCACCGGGTAGGCCGCGGTGGCAATGGTGTCCGCACTGCCCGCCACCTTGCGGCCGGCCACCACCGCCACGGTGTCCCACAGCTCGGCGGTGATGAAGGGCGCCACCGGGTGCAACAGCCGCAGCACGGTTTCCAGCACGCGGATCAGCGTGCGGCGGGTGGCGCGTTGTTCGGCCTCCGACCCCGTGGCAATCTGCACCTTGGCGATCTCCAGGTACCAGTCGCAGTACTCGTCCCAGACGAAGCTGTAGACCGCGTTGGCCACGTTGTCCAGCCGGTACTCGGCAAAGCCCTGGGCCACGGCGGCTTCCACACGCTGCAGCTCGCCGCTGATCCAGCGGTCGGCCATCGAACAGCGCATGTAGCCGTGGCAAGGCCCGCCCGGCGCGCACTCGGCCTTGGTGTGTT
>CAYTWU010000333.1:3003-4139 GCA_964442175.1 uncultured Rubrivivax sp. | reverse complement strand
AGGGGCAGCAGCGGGAACACCAGCTCGGCGAAGCGGTGCGCTTCTTCCAGGTGCGGGTAACCCGACAGCACGAAGTACTCCAGGCCCAGCTCGGCGTACTCGCGGATGCGCGTGGCCACCTGCTCGGGGTTCCCCACCAGCGCGGTACCCGCCCCACCGCGCACCAGGCCGACGCCTGACCACAGGTTGGGCGCGATCTCCAGACCGGCGCGCGGGTTGCTGGCGTCGAAGCGGCCGCCGTGCAGTGCGGCCATGCGGCGCTGGCCTTCCGAGTCCATCGCGGCGAACTTGGCCTGGGCCGCGGCCACGGTGGCCGGGTCCAGGTGCGAGATCAGCTCGCCGGCCGCGCGCCAGGCCTCGTCTTCGGTTTCGCGCACGATCACGTGCAGGCGGATGCCGTAGCTCAGCGTGCGGCCATGGCGCGCGGCCCGGGCTTTCACGTCGGCCAGCTTGGCGGCCACGGCCGCAGGGGGTTCGCCCCAGGTCAGGTAGGTGTCCACCTGCTCGGCCGCCAGCTCGTGCGCCGGGCCCGAGGAGCCGCCGAAGAACACCTGCGGGTAAGGGCGCGAGATGGGTGGGTACAGCAGCTTGGCGCCTTCCACGCGCAGGTGGGTGCCGACATGGTCCAGCGCCTCACCGTCGTGTGAGCGCGCCAGCACCTCGCGCCAGATCTGCAGGAACTCGGCCGATTGTTCGTAGCGCTGCGTGTGGTCCAGGAACTGGCCGTCGCCGGCCAGCTCTTCCGGGTCGCCGCCGGTGACGAGGTTGACGATCAAGCGCCCGCCGGACAGCCGGTCCAGCGTCGCGGCCATGCGCGCCGACTGCACCGGCGCCACCAGCCCGGGCCGCAGAGCGACCAGGAACTTGAGCCGCCGCGTGTCGGCGATCAGGCTGGCGGCCACCACCCAGGAGTCCTCGCACGACCGGCCGGTGGGCAGCAGCACGCCTTCGTAGCCCAGGCTGTCGGCGGCGATGGCGATCTGCCGGAAGTAATCGAAGCTGGCCACGCGGGCACCGTGGGAGGTGCCCAGGTAGCGGGCGTCGCCGTGGGTGGGGATGAACCAGAGGATCTTCATCGTCGGCTCACTTCACATCCGGCGCGGGCAGTGCATCGGCGATGCGGATGGGCTTGGGGA
>CAYTWU010000333.1:0-2993 GCA_964442175.1 uncultured Rubrivivax sp. | reverse complement strand
GCTTCAGCTCGAAGAAGGCGTCGGCGATCTTCTGCTGCTCGGCCGCCACTGCCGGCGTCAGCGGCGCCACACCGAAGCCGTAGCGCTGCAGCGCCAGCTCGACCACGGCCACGTCCAGGCCCTGCAGCGGCGCGATCAGCCGGGCCGCCTCCGGCAGGTTGGCCTTGAGCCAGCGGGCCTGCTGCACGGTGTCGTCGAACAGCGTCTGGATGACCTGCGGGTTCTTCGCCGCATAACCGCGTTCGGCCAGGTAGTAGGCGTAGTTGTTCACCACGCCGCGGCCGTCGGCCAGGATGCGCGCACCGACCTGTTTCTCCACCGCGGCGAGGAACGGGTCCCAGATGACCCAGGCGTCCACCGCGCCGCGCTCGAAGGCGGCGCGGGCGTCGGCAGGCGGCAGGAAGACGGGCTGGATGTCGCTGTACTTCAGGCCGTGTCTTTCAAGCAGCTTGACGAGCAGGTAGTGCACGTTGCTGCCCTTGTTCAGCGCCACCTTCTTGCCCCTGAGCTCGGCCACCGTCTTGAGCGGGGAGTCCTTGGGCACGACCAGGGCCTCGGCCTGTGGCGCGGCCGGGTCGTAGCCGATGTAGACAAACTGTGCGCCGGCGGCCTGGGCAAAGATGGGCGGCGCCTCGCCGACGAAGCCGACGTCCACCGCGCCGACGTTCAGGCCCTCCAGCAGCTGCGGCCCGGCGGGGAACTCCACCCACTTGACCGCGACGTTCTGGATCGCCAAGCGCTGCTCCAGCGACTGCCGGCTCTTCTGCAGCGTCAGCAGGCTGGCGGATTTCTGGAAGCCGATGCGCAACTGGCCCAGCTGGTTCTGGGCCAGCACCGGCAGGGCCAGGCCCAGGGCGACGGTGGCCAGCAGCAGGCGGCGGGAAAGGGTGTTCAAGGTCATGGTTGGTGCACGCGGTGGACGGAAGAAAACACCCCGGACCCAAAGGCCCGGGGCCAAGTCAGCCGGGGGGCTGAGGGGGTTTCAAGCGGTGACGGCATCGCGCGGCTGCAGTGGCGCCAGGGCGCGGGCCAGGCGCTCCTGCAGGCCGTGGTCGGCCAGCCAGACACCCGGCGCCTGCAGCGCCAGTTGTGTGTCGACGGCGTAGACGCTGTCCAGGATGTGGCGGGCGCCCAGCGCGGTGAGCACCGGGCGAAGCGCGTAGTCCAACGCCAGCAGGTGGCCCGGGCTGCCCCCGGTGGCGAGCGGCAGCACGGTCTTGCCACGCAGGCCGTCGGCGGGCAACAGGTCCAGGAAGAGCTTGAGCAGCCCGCTGTAGGCCGCCTTGTAGATGGGCGTGGCGATCAAGACCACGTCGGCCGCCGCCACCGCCTGCAGCGCACGGCGCAGCGGGGCCGCGTCGGCATCGGCCGAGAGCAGCGCCACGGGCGGCAGGTCACGCACCTCCACCCACTGCACCGGGGCCGCGCCAGCAGCCTCCAACTGCGTGGCGGCCAGGTGCAACAACCAGGACGATCGGGAGGGCCGCGAGGGGCTGCCGGAGAGAGCGACAACTTGCATGGCGGCACGATAGGCAGCGCGACACAGCAAGCCAACGAAGCAAACTGCGTTTGCTTATGCAGGTCCGGCGCATATGCAGGTGCGGCCTTCTTCGTTGGTTGCAGCGCGGCTGCGGCCTACCCTGATCGGCCCCTGTTCCCGCCATACCCGGAGCCCCGCATGAGCTGCTGCCCCCGACCGCCCCGCCTGTTGATCGTGCCCGGCCTGCACGACAGTGGCGCAGCCCATTGGCAGACCTGGCTGGCGCACAACGCTGGCCCGGCGCTGCGTGTGCAGCAGCACGACTGGCACACCCCCGATCTGATGCGCTGGGCGGCGCGCATCGCCAGCACGCTGGAACGTGCCGGGCCCGGGCCCTGGGTGGCAGCGGCTCACAGCTTCGGGGTGCTCGCGCTGGTGCAGCATCTGGCACAGCAGGCGGCGGCCTTGTCGACCAGCCCCATCGTGGCAGCGCTGTTGGTGGCGCCGGCCGACCCAGCGCGCTTCGGCATGGCCGAGCAGTTGCACCATGGGCCGCTGCCCTGCCCTGCCACGCTGGTGGCCAGCCAGAACGACCCCTGGCTGACCCTGGGCGAGGCCCAGCGCTGGGCGCAGCGCTGGCGCTGCCCGTTGGTCAACCTGGGGGCGGCCGGCCACATCAATGCCGAGGCCGGCTTCGGGCCGCTGCCGTTTGCACGGCAATGGGTCACGGCCGCCCGCCAGCGCCACCTGCGGGGCGAGCGTTCATCTGCAGAAAACGAATATCGAGTCGCGATTTGATTCGTTTGCCGATGGAGCCTGCCTTTCTAGGATGCAGGCCATCGCACTCTCACCTGGACCTTGCATGAAGCTCACCCGCCCCCTGATCGCCGCCGCGCTGGCGCTGGCCGCCGTGGCCGTCTCGGCCAAGGACATCACGCTGCTCAACGTGTCCTACGATCCGACACGCGAGCTCTACCAGGACTTCAACAAGGCCTTTGCCGCGCACTGGAAGGCCAAGACGGGCGACAACGTCACCATCAAGCAGTCGCACGGTGGCGCCGCACGGCAGGCCCGCTCGGTGATCGACGGGCTGGAGGCCGATGTGGTGACGCTGGCCCTGGCCTACGACATCGACGCCATCTCGCAGCAGGCCAAGCTGCTGCCGGCCGATTGGCAGAAGCGCCTGCCGCACAACAGCAGCCCCTACACCAGCACCATCGTGCTGCTGGTGCGCAAGGGCAACCCCAAGGGCATCAAGGACTGGGACGACCTGGCCAAGCCCGGTGTCTCGGTGATCACGCCCAACCCCAAGACCTCGGGCGGCGCACGCTGGAACTACCTGGCCGCCTGGGGCTATCAGCTCAAGAAGACCGGCAGCGAGGAGAAGGCGCGCGACTTCGTGAAGGCCATCTACAGCAACGTGCCGGTGCTGGACTCCGGCGCCCGCGGCTCGACCACCACCTTCGTCGAGCGCGGCATCGGCGACGTCTTCATCTCGTGGGAGAACGAGGCC
>CAYTWU010000332.1:0-4184 GCA_964442175.1 uncultured Rubrivivax sp. | reverse complement strand
AAGTGGGTCTTGCCGACACCGGGCGGGCCCAGCAGCAGCATGGGCGTGATCTCCAGCGCATCGCGGCTGTCCTGGCACAGGGCCAGCTGGCGCCGCAGGTCGTCCAGCACGCCGTGGAAGTTGGGCAGCTCGTCGTACAGGTGCTGCATCGCCGGCAGGCCGCTGGGCTTGACCTGGAAACGTTCCGGGCCCTTCTCCAGCATGCGCTCGTAGGTGCTGCGCAGGCCTTCGTGTTCCTTGGGCGGGAGTTTGTCCAGGCGGCGTTCCACGTCGCCCGGGCGGTACACCGGCCGCATCTGCGCGATCGGGATGCGGCCACCTTGAACAGGAACGAGATCGTGCGACGACTTCATCCAGACTCCCGGCAAAACTCAGGACCACGAGACCATTCAACCCCAAGACTGCCACAGGCCGTGCCCGGAACAACATCCGGAATCCACCGCATCTGCGGGGCCTGGGGCTGCTGTGCCATCAGCAAACAGCAGGCCAGCTTTTCTGCTGGCAGTCATGCGGTTTGGCTGCCAGCGCGCGAAGACCCCGCGGCGCACAGGGCGGCCAGGACGGCGCATGCTGCAGGGCTCGCCAACACGAGGAGCCGACATGGGGCATCGACGTCATGTGCTGCTGGCCACCGCTGCAGCGCTGCTGGCGCCGCACCTGCAGGCCGCGGAACCACGGGACCCGGCCCAGGCCCTGCAGCGTGCGCTGCACGCCACCGTCTCGGTGCGGGTGCGGGCGGTGGAAGGCGCGGGCTCGGCCGCGACGCTGGGACGCGACCGCGAAGGCTCGGGCATCGTCATCGATGCACTTGGCCATGTGCTGACCATCGGCTACCTGGTGCTGGAGGCGGATGCGGTGGACCTGCAGACGCACGATGGCCGCCGCTACCCGGCCCGGGTGCTGGCCTACGACGTGGCCACCGGCTTCGGCCTGCTGCAGCCGCTGGTGCCCATGGGCCTGGCGCCGGTGCCGCTGGGCGACCCGCAGGCGCTGGGCGCCGACCCGTCGCCGCTGCTGGTGACCAGCGGCGGGCCCGAAGGCGGCTGGTCGCCCGCGCGCCTGCTGGCGCGGCGGGCCTTTGCCGGCTACTGGGAGTACCACATCGAAGGTGCCCTGTTCACCACGCCGCCGCGGCGTGACCACAGCGGTGCGGGCCTGTTCAACCTGGGCGGCGAGCTGCTGGGCGTGGGCTCGCTGATCCTGGCCGATGCCGGCGGTGCGCCGGGCAACATGTTCGTGCCGGTGGACCTGCTGCGGCCCATCCTGGCCGAGCTGTTGAGCCAGGGCCGCTCGCGTGCCAGCCACCGCGCCTGGCTGGGCCTGAACTGCGTGGAGCAGCCCGGTGGCCTGCGCGTGGCCCGCGTCACGGCACACAGCCCGGCGGCGCTGGGCGGCGTGCGGGCCGGCGACCAGATCCTGCGCATCGACGGCACCGCCGTGCAGGAACTGGGCGCGTTGTGGAAGCAGCTCTGGGCCGGCGCCACGCCGGAGCGCGAGGTGACGCTGGACGTGCAGCGCGACGGCGAGTCCCGCCGCCTGGTGCTGCGCTCGGTGGACCGGGCGAGCGTCCTGCGCAAGCCGGCGGGGGTGTGACGGGCGTCCGGACTGCTTGGCGCGCGCACGTGCAGCGCAGAGAATCCTGCCATGGCGTCATCCATCGACCTTCATCCGCTGCGCCGTGCCCTCGGCATGCTGCAGGAGGCCTTGCAGTTCTGGGGCGCCCAGCCGGAGGGCTCTGCCTTGAAGCCGCACCTCCGTTCGGCTGTGATCCAGTCGTTCGAGTTCAGCTACGAGTTGTCGGTTCGTTCCTTGCGGCGTGTGCTGGCTGAGCGCGCGCCGGCGTCCGGTCCGGTCTTCGATTTGTCGTTCAACGATCTTCTGCGTGCCGCAGCCGATGGCGGCCTGATGCCTGACGCGCTGCGCTGGCATGTCTGGCGCGAGCTTCGCAACGCCACCGCACACGCCTACGACGAAGCCAAGGCCAGGGAGGTGGCCGCAGGTGCCGCTGAATTTGTGCAGGACGCGCAGCTACTGCTCGCAGCTTTGGAGAGAGAACTTGACGTCCACTGACGCCGGCCTGCCGATGCTGTCGGACAGCCAGCGCGTGCTGGTGTCGCGCATCCTGCGTGAAACCTTGCCCGACCCCGAGGTGTACGTCTTCGGTTCACGCAGCACGGGGCGGGCCCGGCCGTTTTCCGACCTCGATCTGCTGGTGATGAAACCGCCCCGTCTGACGCTGGCGCAACGCATCGATCTGCGTGACCGATTCGAAGCCAGCGAACTGCCCTTCAGGGTGGACGTGGTCGAAGCGGCCGGGTTGCCCGATGGCATCGCCGAGCGTGTGCTGCGCGAATCCGTGGCCTTGTAGGCTGGCCTACTTCACCCAGGTGTTGAGCTGGATGATGGGCAACAGCACCGCCAGCACGATTACCAGCACGACGACGCCCATGGTCACCACCAGCAGCGGCTCCAGCAGCGTGGCCAGCGACATCGCCCGGCGCTGCACCTCGGCCGAGAGCTGCACCGCGGCGCGCTTGAGCATCAGCGGCAGCGTGCCGGTCTGCTCGCCCAGGCGTGCGAACATCGGCAGCAGGCCGGGAAAACGTTTCTTCGACGCCAGCGCCGCCGCCAGCGGCGCACCTTCTCGCACCTGCACCAGCGCGTCCAGCGCGTCGGCGCGCATCGCGCGGTTGCCCAGGGTCTCGGCTGCGGCCTGCAAGGCCTTCAGGATGGGCACACCGGCGCCCGCCAGCATCGCCAGCGTGCCGCCAAAACGCGCGGCGTTGTAACCCCGCGCCAGGCGGCCGAACAGCGGCAGCCGCAGCAGCACCGCATCGCTGCGCGTGCGGAAGGCCTCGCCCCGGCGCAGCACCTGCCAGGCCACGGCGCCACCGCCGGCAGCCAGCAGCAGCACCCAGCCCCATTGCCGGACAAAGCTGCTGAAGGCCAGCAGCGCCACCGTCAGGAAAGGCAGGGCGCGCCGCGAGCTGGTGAAGACGTTGGCCACCTGCGGCACCACGTAGGTGACCAGGAAGACCACGATCAGCACCGCCACCACCGAGATGATGGCCGGGTACAACATCGCGCCCAGCACCTTGGCGCGCAGCGCCTGCTGCTCTTCCAGGTCGTCGGCCAGGCTTTCCAGCACCGGGCCCAGCGCGCCGCTGGCCTCGCCCGCGGCCACCACGGCGCGGTAGACCTCGTCGAACTCGCGCGGCGCCGAGCCCAGCGCGCGGGCAAACGAGCTGCCGGCGTTGACCTCGCTCTTCAGGTGCGCGATCAGCTCGCGCTGCGCCGGTGATTCCGATTCATCGGCCAGCGCCGTCAGTGCACGCTCCAGCGGCAGGCCCGAGCCCACCAGGCCAGCCATCTGCCGCGTCCACACGGCCTGCGTGGTGGCGCTGAACACCCGGCGCGAAAACCGGCTGCCGCCACCCTGGGCCTCGGTCTGCGCGGCCGCCACCGGCACCACGTCCATTGGCACCAGGCCCTGGCCGCGCACCAGCGCACGTGCGGCCTTGGCGTTGTCGGCTTCGACCAGGCCGCTGCGGTTCTTGCCGGCGGCGTCGAGGGCTTCGTAGCGGTAGGCGGGCACCTGCTTACTCTCTTGTGACGCGCAGTACTTCTTCCGGCGACGTGCTGCCTTCGTCGATCAGCCGCTGGCCGTCTTCGCGCATCGACAGCAGCCCGGCCGTGCGTGCACCTTCGATCAGCTCGGCCTCCGAGGCCTGGTTGTGGATCAGCGTCTGCAGGCCGCCATCAACCACCATCAGCTCGTAGACGCCGGTGCGGCCCTTGTAGCCCGTCATGCTGCACTGTTCGCAGCCCACCGGGTGCCAGTGGCCGTCGTCGCCCTGGCGCTTGCAATGCGGGCAGAGCTTGCGCACCAGGCGCTGCGCCAGCACGCCCAGCAGGCTGGAGCTGAGCAGGAAGGGCTCGACGCCCATGTCCACCAGCCGCGTGACGGCGCTGGGCGCGTCGTTGGTGTGCAGCGTGGCCAGCACCAGGTGGCCCGTGAGCGAAGCCTGGATCGCGATCTGCGCCGTTTCGTAGTCGCGGATCTCGCCGATCATGATGACGTCCGGGTCCTGGCGCAGGATGGCGCGCAGCGCCTTCGCGAAGGTCAGGTCGATCTTCGGGTTGACCTGCGTCTGGCCGATGCCGGCGAGTTCGTACTCGACCGG
>CAYTWU010000331.1:0-4190 GCA_964442175.1 uncultured Rubrivivax sp. | reverse complement strand
CGGGGCCGCCATGGGCCTGCAGCTCCAGCACGTCGTCGCCGGTGTAGGAATGCGGTGCCGGGAAGTGCAGCGCCAGGCCCTGGTCGATGGCCTGCCCATCGGCGCCCAGGAAGGGGCCGTGGTGCGCGTGGCGGGGCTTGAGCGTTCGACCGCAGACGGCGCTGATCAGCGCCGACAGATCACGCCCCGACGCACGAACGATGCCCACCGCCCCGCGCCCGGGCGCGGTGGCGATGGCCACGATGGGGTCATGAGGGTGGGACAGGGCGCGCATGCTGTTTTCATTGTGGCGCGCGCCGCAGGCGCTGGATGGCGCGGGTGGAGGGGCGTGTCGGGCCTCGCGGCTGGCAGCGCCGGTCTCCAGAGCCGGTGATCAAACCGGGTCGACCCGCATGACTGCATCGTCGGCACTTGCGGCTGCGGCCTCAACCCTCGCCCGGGGGGTGATCACCCCCCAGGTGTGAACTACTTGCCCAGAACGCCCAGGCGTTTGTTGATGAACCACTGCTGCGCGATCGACAGGATGTTGTTCGTCAACCAGTACAGCACCAGGCCGGCCGGGAAGAAGAAGAACATAAAGCTGAAAGCCAGCGGCATGATCCACATCAGCTTGGCCTGCATGGGATCGGGCGGCGTCGGGTTCAGCCAGACCTGGAACAGCGACGAAAGCGTCATCAGGATGGGCAGGATGAACCAGGGGTCAATGGCGGACAGGTCCGTGATCCAGCCGATCCAGGGTGCGTTGCGCATCTCCACGCTGGACAGCAGCACCCAGTACAGCGCGATGAAAAACGGCATCTGCACGACGATGGGCAGGCAGCCGCCCAGCGGGTTGACCTTTTCTTCGCGGTAGATGCGCATCATCTCCTGCTGCATCTGCTGCGGCTTGTCCTTCAGCCGCTCGCGCATCTCCATCACCTTGGGGTTCACGGCCTTCATCTTGGCCATGGACTTGTAGGCGCTGGCGTTCAGCCAGTAGAACGCGGCCTTCAGCAGGAAGACCAGGGCCACGATGGCCCAGCCCCAGTTGCCGATGAGGTGGTGCAGCTGCGTCAGCAGCCAGAACAGCGGCTTGGAGAGGATGGTCAGCCAGCCGTAGTCCTTCACCAGCTCCAGGCCCGGGGCCAGCGCGGCGAGCTTGTACTCTTCCTGCGGGCCGGCGTAGAGCGTGGCTGACACGGCCTTGGTGGCGCCCGGTGCCACCTCGCCCATGGGCGTGACCATGGCCACCGCGTACAGGTTGTTGGAGACCTTGGCCGTGCGGAACTCGCGCGTGCTGCCGGCCGGCAGCAGCCAGGCGCTGGTGAAGTAGTGCTGCACCATCGCGATCCAGCCGCTGTCGGCGGTTTTTTCGTGCGAGGCCTTGCCCTTTTCGATGTCCTTGAAATCGATCTTCTCGAACTTCTTGGCCTCGGTGTAGACCGCCGGGCCGGTGAAGGTGAAGTAGAACGAGGACTCGCCCTCGGGCGGGTTGCCATCGCGCGCCAGCTGCAGGTAGAGCTGCGGCGCCACCGGGGCGGTGCCGCCGTTGACCACCTCGTGCTGCACGCCGATGGTGTAGCCGCCCTTGGGGAAACTCAGCGTCTTGAGCAGTTTCACACCGTCGGCGCCCACGGCCTCGAATTGCACTTTCACCGCGTCGGCACCGGCCGCGAGCTGGCGCTCACCCGGCAGCACCGCCATCGGCGTCAGGTGGTTGGGCAGGGCCGGGCCGGCCTGGGTGCTGATCAGGCCCGTCTGCGCCAGGTAGACGCGCGCGGCGCTCTGGTCCAGCAGCTTGGTGGGGCGGGTCTTGTCGGCCTGGTCGGCGTAGTTCAGCAGCTCCAGCCCGACGATGGTGCCGCCACGGCTGTCCAGCGTCACGCGCATCACGTCGGTGGTCACGGTCAGCAGCTCGGCCTGCGGGGCGGCCGGGGCGGTGGCGGGCACACCCGCTGCGGCTGCAGACGCCGCAGCGCCCGGAACATTGGCGATGGCAGCCGGTACACCGGAGGCCGCCGCAGCACCGGGCACCGCACCCGGCGCCGGCCCGGACGATGCCGGTGCCGTGGCCGCCGGCCGCGGCGAGCCGCCGAAGATCGACGGCTGGCCGGTGTGTTTGTTCCAGGCGTCCCAGAGCAGGACGAGCGACATCGTGAAAACCACCCACAGCAGGGTGCGGCGCATGTCGGTCATGAAGGGTTCCGATTCGAAAGGGTGTCGTCGTCAGCGCCCAGGCCCAGGCGGGTGAACAGGCCCAGCGCGCGGGTGGGCACGGGGTCCAGGCCGCCGTCGCACCAGGGGTGGCAGCGCAACAGGCGGCCCGCCGTCAACGCGCCACCAGCGGCCGCGCCATGCCGGCGCAGCGCATCCAGCGCGTACTGCGAACAGCTGGGCTCGAAGCGGCAGGCGTTGCCCAGCCAGGGTTTGAGCAGGTAACGGTAGCCCTGCACGAGCGCGATCAGCGCCTGGCGGGGCCAGAGGTGGGGTGCCATGGCGGCCGTTCAGCGCCGTGGCGATGCAGGACGCGGCTGCAGCAGCGCGCGGTCCAGCTCGGCCCGGGCAGCCTGGCGCAGGGCGTCAGAAGCCGCCGACAGGAACTCGGTGCGCGCAAAACCGCTGCGCAGCCGCACCACCCACAGGCCAGGCGGCAGGGCTGTGGCGTGGCGGTCCAGCGCAGCGCGGATCTGCCGGCGCAGCAGGTTGCGCGTCACCGCCCGTTTGGCCAGACGTTTGGGCAGCACCGCGCCCAACCAGTGGCTGGATGGTGAGTCATCCACAGGCTGGGGGATGTTGTCCACGGGGCTTGTGGATAACTCCGGCACCGCAGCAGCTTTTGCAGGCCGCGCAGGCGCGCTGGGGCGCACCGGCAGGTGGTGAACGGCGAAGTGTGCACTCCGCGACCAGGCAGGGGTCGCGAGCAGGCGTTGGAAATCGGCGCTGTGCACAAGACGGCCGATCATGGCCGGCGCTGCAGGCGCGGGATCAGACCAGGCCGAGGCGCTTGCGGCCCTTGGCGCGGCGCGCGGCGATCACGGCACGGCCACCGCGTGTCTTCATGCGCACGAGGAAGCCATGGGTGCGGGCACGGCGGATCTTGGAAGGTTGGTAGGTGCGCTTCATGGCGTGTCCTGCGGGGGCAAACGGACGCGAGCGTCCGGGTTGAGGTGACGGACGCGAGCGTCCGGGTTGGGGTTCTCAGGGGGGGATGTCGGGTGGTCCAGGCGGGCTCCAAACCACGGTCGCCGCCAGGGTGCAGATGCCTTGATGCAGACTTTTCCGAATCCGGGAAACCCACGATTACAGCAGAAAACGCGTTTCCGGTCAAAGACTTGCACCACAGCATGCGGCTTTGCGCGGGGCTTGACCCCGCGCCGGAAACTGTGGATAACTGCGCTCCCCCCGCGCTCGGGCACCCCGCCGCAGCGCCCAGACCAAGAACATTGTCCACACCCTGCCCCCTGATGACGCCCGACCTCTGGCAGCGCGGCTGCGAGCGCCTTGCGATCGAATTGCCTGAACAGCAGTTCAACACCTGGATCCGGCCATTGCCGCCGGCCGAGGTGCAAGCCCAGGACGACGCGACCACGCGGGTGTCGGTGCGCGTGTCCAACCGCTTCAAGCTCGACTGGATCCGCACGCAGTACGCCGGCCGCATCGAGGCCGTGCTCAGCGACCTGGCCGGCCACCCCGTGCGGCTGGACCTGCAGCTTGCCCCGCGCGAGCTGCCTGCGGTGCGCCCGCCCGCCACCGTGCTGGCCCCGGCCAACGACGAATCCGCGGCCGATGCCGCCGCACCGGTCCCCGGGCCCACAGCCACCGCCAACCCGGCGGCCTCGCCGGCACCGGCCTCCACGCGCCACAAGCTCAACAGCGCACTCACCTTCGACACACTGGTCGCCGGCCGGGCCAACCAGATGGCCCGCACCGCGGCGCTGCACGTGGCCGGCGCGCCCGGGGTCATGTACAACCCGCTGTTCATTTACGGCGGCGTGGGCCTGGGCAAGACCCACCTGGTGCACGCCGTGGGCAACGCGCTGCTGAAGGACAAACCCGACGCCCGCGTGCTCTACCTGCACGCCGAGCAGTTCATCAGCGACGTCGTCAAGAACTACCAGCGCAAGACCTTCGACGAGCTGAAGGCCAAGTACCACCAGCTGGACCTGCTGCTGATCGACGACGTGCAGTTCTTCGCCGGCAAGGAGCGCACC
>CAYTWU010000330.1:0-4193 GCA_964442175.1 uncultured Rubrivivax sp. | reverse complement strand
AACCCCTGGTACGTGGCGAAGAAGGACCTGAAGCGCAACGTGCTGGTGGCGGTGCAGGGCCACGACCACCCCTGGCTGCTCTCGCAGCGCCTGGCCGCCGACGATTGCAGCTGGATCGCCGGCGCGCCGCCTGCCGCCGGCCCGCTGGCCGCCAAGACGCGCTACCGCCAGGCCGATGCGGCCTGTGATTTCCAGCCCGGCGGTGCCGGATTTGCGTTGAACTTCGCGCAGCCGCAATGGGCGGTCACGCCCGGGCAATCGGCGGTGGTCTATGACGGCGAGGTCTGCCTGGGCGGGGGCGTGATCACCGGCTGACCCACGGCCCCGGGTCCACCCGGGCTCAACCCTGGCGCGCAGCCGCCGATAAACCTGGCCATGAAAGCTGCAATCGTGGCCAGCATGGCCCTGTGGACCCTGGCCGCCAGCGCCGCGCGCATCGACATCCAGGTGCAGGATGCCGCCGGCAAACCGCTGGAAGGCGCCGTCGCGTATGTCGAGTCGGCCGCCGCCCGTGCTGCCGCCAAGCCCATGCCCAACGTCGAGGTGGCGCAGGCCGAGAAGCAGTTCACGCCGCGCGTCAGCGTGGTCACCACCGGCAGCCTGGTCAGTTTCCCCAACCGGGACAAGGTGCGCCACCACGTGTTTTCCTTCTCCAAGGCCAAGACCTTCGAGATCAAGCTCTACACCGGCACGCCGGCCAACCCGGTGTTGTTCGACAAACCCGGCATCGTCGTGCTGGGCTGCAACATCCACGACACCATGGTGGCCTGGGTGCTGGTGGTGGACACGCCCTGGTCCACCAAGACCAATGCGCTGGGCCAGGCCCGGCTGCCCGATGTGCCCGCCGGCACGCACAAGCTGCTGGTCTGGCACCCGGAACTGCCACCCGGCACACCCCCGGTGGAACAGCCGCTGGTGCTGGGCGGCGACACCAGTGTCGTCGTGCGCCTGGCCGGCGTGGCGGGTGGCCGCTGACATGGCCACCTTCGACCTGCGCCACCTGCTGCGCCGCCGCCTGGCGGCGCGCATCGTTGCGTTGTCGCTGGGCCTGCTGCTGGTGGTGCAGTTGCTGGGTTTCGAGACCATCCGCCGCACCATCGACAGCACCGCCCGCCAGCAACTGGCGCAGGAGCTGGAGCGGGGTGCCATCGTCTGGACCGACGTGCTGGGCCACCAGGCCGAGCAGATCGGGCTGGCCGGCCGCATGGCCGCCAAGGATTACGGCTTCCAGCAGACCCTGTTCGGCGACGCGGCCGACGGCGAGACCGTGGCCAGCGCGCTGGAATCCCTGGCCGGCCGCGTGGGGGCCGACCTGAGCGTGTTTGTCGGCATCGACCAGCAGGTGCGCGGCATGGTGTCCGGCGATGTCGACACCGCCGCGCTGCAGCGTCTGGCCACCGACATGGCCCAGGGCACCGGCCGCCGCGCCGTGCAGGTGCTGGACGGTCGCCCCTACCACCTGGTGGCCACCGAGATCCTGGCCCCCGTGCGGCGCGGCTGGCTGGTGTTCGGCTTCCCGATCGACCGCAACCTGGTGGCGCGTCTGCGTTCGCTGGCCGGCATGGAGGTGGCGCTCGTGGCCGGCACGCCGGGCGCGCGGCAGGTGGTGCTGTCGTCGCTGGACCTGGCGGCGGGGGCGTCCATGCACGCTGCAGCCCAAGTGGACGAGCTGGATCTCGCGGGCGAGACCATGCTGGTGCGCCGCGTGCCGCTGGGCGAGGTGGAGGCGGTGCTGATGCGGTCCATCCCGCGCGCCGTCGCGCCTTATGCGCAATTGCAGGGCTGGCTGGCGCTGATCACGGCCGCGGCCCTGGCGGTGTTTGCCGTCGCCAGCGTCGGCATGGCGCGCTTCGTCACCACGCCGCTGAGCGCGCTGGCCAGCGTCAGCCGGCGCCTGGGCCAGGGCCATTACGACGAACCCGTGGCCGGCCAGGAGCGCGAGGACGAGATCGGCCAGCTCGCACAATCGCTGGACCTGATGCGCGTGGGCATCGCCGAGCGCGAGGCCAGCGTGCACCGCCTGGCCTACTTCGACAAGCTCACCGGCCTGCCCAACCGCGCCAGCTTCGCAGCCCAGGTGCAGGCCATGATCGACCAGGGCGGGCACGAGCGGCTGAGTGTGCTGGTGCTCAACCTCAACCGCTTCAAGCCCGTGAACGACGCGTTGGGTTACGAGCTGGGCGACCAACTGCTGCGCCAGGTGGCCGATCGCCTGACGGCGTCGCTGCGCAAGGCCGATGACGTGGTGGCCCGCCTCGGCGGGGACGAGTTTGCGCTGCTGTTGCCGGGCAGCGACGTGGAGCAGGCCGCAGCCGCCACGCGCCGCATCGCCACGGCGTTCGAATTGCCACTGCGCCTGAACGACCAGATGGTGGACCTCAGCGCCGCCTTTGGCGTGGCCAGCTGGCCGGAGCAGGCCGAGCGCGCCGACCAGCTGCTCTCGCGCGCCGAGATCGCGATGCACGCCGCCAAGCGCCGCACCGAGCTGATGATGGTCTACGAAACCGCGATGGACCCCGACAGCGCCACCACGCTGAGCCTGCTCTCCGAGCTGCGCCGCGCGGTGGACCGCCAGGAACTGCGGCTGTTCCTGCAGCCCAAGTTTGCGCTGGCCACCGGCCGCATGGTCGGTGCCGAGGCGCTGGTGCGCTGGTTGCACCCGGTGCGCGGCATGGTGCCGCCCATGGCCTTCATCCCCTTTGCCGAGCAGACCGGCTTCGTGCGCGAGCTCACCACCTGGATCTTCGACGACGCGGCGCGCCAGTGGCCGGCGCTGGCGGCGGCCGGGCTGGAACGCGTGTCGGTCAACCTGTCGGCACGCGACGTGATGGACCTGGGCTTGCCCGCCAGGCTGGACACCATCCTGGCCCGGCGCGGCGTGCCGGCCGAGGCCTTCTGCCTGGAGATCACCGAGAGCGCGATCATGGACGACCCGCAGCGCGCGCTGAACATCCTGCAGGCGCTGAAGGCGCGCGGCTTCAAGCTGTCGATCGACGACTTCGGCGAGGGTTACACCTCGCTCAAGCACCTGCGCCACCTGCCGGTGGACGAGCTCAAGGTGGACGGCATCTTCGTGAAGAAGATGGACGAGGTGCCGCAGGACGAAAACGTCGTGCGCTCGGTCGTTGGCCTGGCACAGAACCTGGGCCTGAGCGTGGTGGCCGAAGGCGTGGAAAACGCCGAGGTCTGGCGCCGCCTGGCCGCGATGGGCTGCGACGAGGCCCAGGGCTTCCACATGTGCCGCCCGCTGCCGGCCGACGAGTTGCCGGCCTTCGGCCGCCGCTGGGCGATGGAGCGCGGCCTGCCCGTGCCGGCCGAGGCCTGATCAGGCCACGCGCTGGCGCCAGGTGCACAGCGCCGCCGTCACGGCCGCCGGCTGCTCCCAGGTCAGCAGGTGGCCACAGCGTGGCAGCAGCAGGAGCTCGGCCCCGGGGATGGCCGCCGCCATCTCCTGGCTGCACTCGGGCGGTGTCAGCAGGTCGTCTTCACCGCCCACCACCAGCGTGGGCACGTGGATCTCGCCCAGGTGGGGCCGCTGGTCCGGCCGCGCCATCACGGCCCGGTTCTGCGCGATCAGCTGCGCAGCACCCGCGCGGCCCATCATCGCCAGGTAGTCCCCGGCGCAGGCCTGGGCGTGCGCCGGGTGGAAGGCCATGCCGACGTTCAGCCGCAGCAGATCGTCCATGTGGCCCTGCTCGAAGGCGGCGATGCCGTCGCGCCGCAGGCGCAGCTGCTGCGGCGTGTCGGCGCGCGCCGTGCTGCCCAGCAGCGCCAGGCCGCGCACCCGCTGCGGCGCCAGCCGCCACAAGGCCAGCGCCAGCATGCCGCCCATCGAGCTGCCGGCCAGGGCCAGCGGGCCGGGGTGCTCGGCCAGCAGCAGTGCCGCCATCTCGGGCAGCGTCGCGGCGCGGGTGTGCACGTCGCTCACGTGCAGCGGGCCCAGCGCGGCCAGGGCCGTGTGCTGGTCGCGGAAGAGGGCGGCATCGCAGGCCAGGCCGGGCAGCAGGATCAAGGGCGTCATGGCCGCAGTGTGCCGCGAAGCCGCGTGCCCTTATTCGCTGAACGCATATGCTTGGCCACATTGGTTCGTTGGGCCTTCTGCGCCCGCCAGATAAGCTCATGTCTTCCATGAATTTCCAGCAACTGCGTTCGGTCCGCGAGGCCGTGCGCCGCGGCTTCAACCTCACCGAAGT
>CAYTWU010000329.1:0-4198 GCA_964442175.1 uncultured Rubrivivax sp. | reverse complement strand
TGGCGGTGTTCATGAACATCGCCAGGATGCTGGGCGCCGGGCCGTTGATCGTCATCGACACCGAGGTGCTGGGGCTCGTCAACTCGAAGCCGCTGTACAGCACCTTCATGTCGTCCAGCGTGGCGATGCTGACGCCGGAGTTGCCCACCTTGCCGTAGATGTCGGGCCGCAGGTCGGGGTCGTGGCCGTAGAGCGTGACGCTGTCGAAGGCCGTGCTCAGGCGCTTGGCCGGCATGCCCTCGCTGACCACCTTGAAGCGGCGGTTGGTGCGGAAGGCGTCGCCTTCGCCGGCGAACATGCGGGTCGGGTCCTCGCCTTCACGCTTGAAGGCGAAGGTGCCGGCGGTGTACGGAAAACTGCCGGGCACGTTCTCCAGCATCAGCCATTGCAGGCGTTCGCCGTCGTCCTCGTAGCGCGGCAGCGCCACCTTGCGGATGCGATTGCCGCTGAGCGTGGTGTGGGTCAGCGCGGTGCGGATCTCCTTGTCGCGGATCTTCACCACGTACTCGTCGCCTGCGTAGGCCTGCTGCATCTGCGGCCACTGCGCGAGCAGCTTCTTCGCGGCGGGGGCGAGCTGTTCCTCGCGCAGCACGGCCTGTGCCTCCAGCGCGTCGCGCGCCTTGTGTTTGGCGGGGATGGCCTCGAACAGCATGCGGCTGCTGGCGCGCAGCTGCTGCACCTCGCGCGCCAGCCGCGCCTGCTGGCGGGCCTGTTGTTTGTAGCCACGGACGGTGTCGGCGATGTCGGCCAGGTAGCGCACGCGCGCACCCGGCACGATGGGCGTGCCGGCCGTGCTGTGGCGCGTGGCCGCCACTGGCAGCCGGCCGGGCTGCAGCGGCAGGCCGAGCTCGCCCAGGCGCGCGGCCAGGGCCTGGTACAGCGCGGTCACGCCATCGTCGTTGAAGCGGCTGGCCATGGTGCCGAACACCGGCATCTGATCGGGCGGCGTGGTCCAGGCCTCGCGGTTGCGCTGCACCTGCTTGGCGACGTCGCGCAGCGCGTCCAGGCTGCCCTTGCGGTCGAACTTGTTGATCGCGACAAAGGCCGCGAAGTCCAGCATGTCGATCTTTTCCAGCTGGCTGGCGGCGCCGAACTCGGGTGTCATCACGTACATCGGCACATCGACCAAGGGCACGATGGCCGCATCGCCCTGGCCGATGCCCGAGGTTTCCACCACGATGAGGTCGAAGCCCGCGGCCTGGCAGGCGGCCAGCACCTCGGGCAGGGCCTGGCTGATCTCGCTGCCGAAGTCGCGCGTGGCCAGGCTGCGCATGAACACGCGCGGCCCCGACGACCAAGGCGAGATCGCGTTCATGCGGATGCGGTCCCCCAGCAGCGCACCGCCGCTCTTGCGGCGGCTGGGGTCGATGCTGACCACGGCGATGTGCAGGCGGTCACCCTGGTCCAGGCGCAGGCGGCGGATCAGCTCGTCCGTCAGGCTGCTCTTGCCGGCCCCGCCGGTGCCGGTGATGCCGAGCACCGGCGCCTTCTTGGGCTGCGCCGCCAGTGCCGAGGTCAAGCCCGCATCGGCACGGCCGTTTTCCAGCGCCGTGATGGCCTGCGCCAGCGCGCGCCAGGCGGCGGGCGTGTGGCCTTGCAGCGCGGTGATGTCCTGGGGTGCGTGCGCCGCCAGGTCGTGGTCGGCGCGCATCAGCATCTCGCCGATCATGCCGGCCAGGCCCATGCGCTGGCCGTCTTCGGGGCTGTAAATGCGCGTCACGCCATAGGCCTGCAGCGCGCGGATCTCGTCGGGCACGATGACCCCGCCGCCGCCGCCGAAGACCTGGATGTGGCCGCCGCCCAGCGCGCGCAGCCGGTCCACCATGTACTGGAAGTACTCGGTGTGGCCGCCCTGGTAGCTGCTGATCGCGATGCCTTGCACGTCCTCCTGCAGCGCTGCGGTGACCACCTCGTCCACCGAGCGGTTGTGGCCCAGGTGGATGACCTCGGCGCCCATGCCCTGCAGCAGGCGCCGCATGATGTTGATGGCGGCGTCGTGGCCGTCGAACAGGCTGGCCGCGGTGACGAAGCGCACCTTGTTCGTCGGGCGGTAGTGGGCGAGGGCCTTGGCGTCGGCAGAAAGATCGGTCATGGCGGTGGTTCCGAGGGGTCCTGGTTGACGTTGACGTAAACGTCAATGGGGAATGATGCCAGGGTTGGTCGGCAGCGGCGACCGTGGTTACCATCCCCGGCAGATGACCTTCCTTGCCATCGACATCGGCAACACGCGCCTGAAGTGGGCGCTGTACGCCGGCCCGCACCCGGGTGCTGCGCTGCTGCAGCACGACGCCGTGTTCCTGGAGACCATCGACGAACTCGCCGAGGGCCCGTGGAAACACCTCGCCGAGCCCGGCAGCATACTCGGCTGCGACGTGGCCGGCGAAGCCGTGCGCCGCCGCGTGGTGCAGCAGCTGGAGCTCTGGGACACCGAGCCGCGCTGGGTCGTGCCCGGCCCGCACGAAGCCGGCGTGCACAACGGCTACGACCATCCCAGCCGCCTGGGCGCGGACCGTTGGGTCTCGCTGATCGGCGCCCGTTCACGGGTGCTGGCCGACGTGGCGAAAGGTGGCCCTCCGCGCCCGGCCCTGGTGGTGATGGTGGGCACGGCCGTGACCGTGGACTCGCTGGACGCCGAAGGCCGCTTCCTGGGCGGCCTGATCCTGCCGGGCTTCGGCATGATGCTGCGCGCGCTGGAGCTGGGCACGGCGGGCCTGAAGGTGCCGACCGGCGAGGTGGTGGACTTCCCCACCAACACCAGCGACGCGCTGATGAGCGGCGGCTCGTCGGCCATCGCCGGTGCCATCGAGCGCCAGCACCGCAAGCTGGTGCAGCGCTGCGGCGCCGAGCCGCGGCTCTACATGACGGGCGGCGCGGCAGTGAAGCTCGCGCCCATCACCGAGCTGCACTTCGAGACCGTGGATTCACTGATCTTCGACGGCCTGTTGAAGATCCAGTCACACCGCCTGGCGCTCTGAGGTTTTAGAGCACGTAACGCGACAGGTCCTCGTCGCGCGAGAGTTCACCCAGCCGCTGGTCCACCAGCGCCGCATCGAGGGTGATGGTCTGGCCGCTGCGGTTCGGCGCGTCGAAGCTGATCTCGTCCAGCAGCCGCTCCATCACGGTGGCCAGCCGCCGCGCGCCGATGTTCTCGGTGCGCTCGTTCACGTCGTAGGCGATCTGCGCCAGGCGCCGGATCGCGTCGGGCGCGATCTGCAAGGTCACCCCCTCGGTGGCCAACAACGCCTGGTACTGCTTGATCAGGCTGGCCTGCGTGTTGTTCAGGATGGCCTCGAAATCGTCGACCGAGAGCGAGCCCAGCTCGACGCGGATCGGAAACCGCCCCTGCAGCTCCGGGATCAGGTCGCTGGGTTTGGCGAGGTGGAAGGCGCCGCTGGCGATGAACAGGATGTGGTCGGTCTTGACCATGCCGTACTTGGTGTTCACGGCCGTGCCTTCGACCAGCGGCAGCAGGTCGCGCTGCACGCCCTGGCGGCTGACGTCGGCGCCGCCATGTTCGCTGCGGCTCGCCACCTTGTCGATCTCGTCCAGGAAGACGATGCCGTTGCCCTCGGCATGCGCCAGCGCGGCGGCGCGGATCTCGTCTTCGTTCACCAGCTTGCCGGCTTCTTCGTCCACCAGCAGCGGCAGGGCCTCGCCGATCTTGAGCTTGCGTGTCTTGCGCTTGGCCGTGCCCATCTGCGAGAACAGGCCCTTCAACTGCTCGGCCATCTCTTCCATGCCCTGCGGACCCATGATCTCCAGCGCCGGCTTGGCCTCGGCGACGTCGATCTCGATCTCCTTGTCGGCCAAGCTGCCTTCGCGCAGGCGCTTGCGCATCACCTGGCGCGCGGTGTTGTCGGCCGGCGGCGTGGCGTCGAAACCCACGCTGCGCGCCGGCGGTACCAGCACATCGAGGATGCGGTCTTCGGCCGCGTCTTCGGCCAGGGCACGTTTGGTGCGCACCTGGCGGTCGCGCTCCTGCTTGACGGCCACCTCGACCAGGTCGCGCACGATGCTGTCCACGTCCTTGCCGACGTAGCCAACCTCGGTGAACTTGGTGGCCTCCACCTTCACGAACGGCGCATCCGCCAGCTTGGCCAGCCGGCGCGCGATCTCGGTCTTGCCCACACCGGTGGGGCCGATCATCAGGATGTTCTTGGGCGTGATCTCGGCGCGCAGCTTGTCGTCCACGCGCTGG
>CAYTWU010000328.1:4006-4250 GCA_964442175.1 uncultured Rubrivivax sp. | reverse complement strand
GATGGCCGCGGCTGCCGCGTGCCGGGCCACGAGGCGGGCTTCTACACCGGCGGCACGCTGTTCGACCACGTGACCCCGGCCATGCGCATCTACAAGGAAGAGATCTTCGGCCCGGTGCTGGCCTGCGTGCGTGTGCCCGACATGGCCAGTGCGCTGCAGCTGATCAACGCGCACGAGTTCGGCAACGGCGTGGCCTGTTTCACCAGCGACGGTGGCGTGGCGCGCGAGTTCGCGCGGCGCGTGC
>CAYTWU010000328.1:0-3996 GCA_964442175.1 uncultured Rubrivivax sp. | reverse complement strand
GAAGAAGAGCCTGTTCGGCGACATGCACGCCTACGGCGAAGAAGGCGTGCGCTTTTACACCAAGCAGAAGAGCGTGATGCAGCGCTGGCCCGACAGCATCGGCAAGGGTGCCGAGTTCGGGTTCCCGGTTTCCAAGTGAAGCGCAGGGCCTTGTTGCAGGGCGCCGCCCTGCTGCCCATCGGGGTGTCCTCGGCAAAAGCCCAGACCGCCGCCTTCGACCCCGCCGACCTGCGCCACGCCGAAGCCCTGCGTGACGCCGGCCAACGCGACACTGAGGCGATGGCCCTGGTGACGCAGCTGGCCACCGGCATCGGCGCGCGGCCGGCGGGCTCGGAGGCCGATGCACGCGCCGTGCGCTGGGCGCAGGACGCCGCGCGCCGCCTGGGCCTGCAGGCCGTGCGCGCCGAGCCGGTGCCGCTGCGCATCTGGCAGCGCGGGCCGGGCTCGGCACGCCTGACCGCACCCTTGCAGCAGCCGCTGGTGATGGCGGCACTCGGCAACAGCGTGCCCACGCCCGAGGCCGGCCTGGAAGCCGAGGTGGCCTGGTACCCCGACCTGGCCGCGCTGATGGCCGACACCAGCGAGCGTGCCAAGGGCCGCATCGTCTTCCTGGACCAGAAAACCGAGCGCACACGCGACGGCAGCGGTTACGGCCGCGCGGTGGGTGCCCGCATCAACGGCCCGGTGGAGGCCGCCCGGCGTGGCGCCGTGGCGCTGGCGCTGCGCAGCATCGGCACCGACCGCGAGCGCATCGCCCACACCGGCGCCACGCGCTACGACCTGCGCGTGCCGCGCATCCCGGCCTTTGCCGTCTCGGTGCCCGACGCCGAGCGCATCGCGCAGCTGCAGGCCGAAGGCGCGACGCTGCGGATGCAGGTGGCGCTGCAGGCGCGCAGCGATGTCGAGGCGCTCACGCACAACGTCATCGCCGAGGTGCCGGGCAGCGACCTGGCGCAGGAGATCGTGCTGATCGGTGCGCACCTGGATTCCTGGGACCTGGGCCAGGGCGCCATCGACGATGGTGCCGGCGTGGCCATCGTCACCGCCGCCGCGGCGCTGATCGCCCGCAGCGGCCGGGTGCCGCGCCGCAGCATCCGCGTGGTGCTGTTCGGCAACGAAGAAAACGGCTTCGACGGTGCGCGCGCCTATGGCGACCGCTACAGCGGCGTGACGCACCAGCTGGTGGGCGAGAGCGACTTTGGCGCCGGCCCCGTCTGGCAGCTGGCCAGCCGCGTGCAGCCGGCGGCGCTGCCGCTGGTGGCGCAGCTGGCCGCGGTGCTGGCCCCGCTGGGCGTGGCCGCCGGCGCCAACGACGGCAGCCCGGGGCCGGACGCTGCGCTGCTGATGCGCCGCCACCGCTGGCCCGCGCTGCAGCTGGGCCAGGACGGCACGCGCTACTTCGACGTGCACCACACCGAACACGACCGCATCGACCAGATCGAGCCGGCCGCACTCGCGCAGAACGTGGCCTGCTGGGCCGCCACGGCATGGCTGGCGGCGCAATCGCCGCTGCCCTTTGGCCCGCCAACGCTGTGACCGGAGGTTCCTGGATGATGCGTCCCCTGCTGCTGAGCACCCTGCTGGCCTTGAGCCTGGCACCACCGGCCGTGTACGCCGCCGGTGACGACCCGAGCGATGCCTCGGCCCTGAAGCCGATGGTCGAGGCGCTGCGCGCCGGCCAGTACGCCGCGGCGATCCCGCGGCTGGAAAGCTACACGCTGCAGTTCCCCAAGGATGCCAACGGCTGGAACTGGCTGGGTTACGCCTACCGCAAGAACGGCCAGCTGAAGCTGGCCTTCGCGCGCTACGAGCGTGCGCTGGCGCTGGACCCCTCGCACCGCGGCGCGCACGAGTACATCGGCGAGGCCTACCTGCAGGACCACCAGCCCGAGCAGGCCCGCAAGCACCTGCAGCGCCTGGAAACCCTGTGCCCCGGCGGCTGCGAAGAACTGACCGACCTGCGCCAGGCCCTGGCCGCCTACAAGCCGCGCGCGCCATGACCCCGCCTGCGCTGATCCCGCCTGCCCTGATCCCCATGTGCCAGGTGCGCTGCGAAGTTGGTGCCCTGGTCACGCTGGGCCCCGGCCCCTACGGTGAGCGGCGCTACGTGCCGCTGGGCGGGGGCACGGTGCAAGGCCCCGAGCTGCAGGGCACGCTGGTCGAAGGCGGTGTGGACTGGCAGGTGGCACGGGCCGACGGTGCGCTGGACATCGGCGCGCACTACGTGATCCGCACGCCGGATGGCGCGCTGGTGGAGGTGCAGAGCAACGGCCTGCGCCACGGCCCGCCCGAGGTGATGGCCCGCCTGGCGCGCGGCGAGGCGGTGGCCGCGCACGAGTACTTCTTCCGCACGCTGGTGCGTTTCACCACCGGCCACCCCGACTGGCTGCACCTGAACAAGGTGATGGCGATTGCCGTGGGCCAGCGCGAGGCGCGGCTGGTCGTGCTGGACTTCTTCCGCCTTGGCTGAGCCGCCGGTGTCGGCCGCACTGGCGCTGGCCCGCACCTGCCGCGCCAGCGGCGACTACCCGGCCGGTCTGCAGGCCGCCGAAGCCGCCTGGGCCGCCGCGGCCGACGACGGCCAACGTGCGCTGGCCGCGGTGGAGCGTGTCTTCTTCACCTTCCGCCTGGGCCTGCTGGCGGCGCTGCTGCAGCAGGCGCCGGCCTGGATGCCGCTGGTGCGGGGGCATGGCGGCGACCAGGCCTTCGAGACCCTGCGCATCCTGGCGCTCGCGGCCTGCGAGCTGGGCCAGATCGACCAGGCCCTGCCGTATGCGATGGAGGCGCACACCCTGGCCGAGGCCGATGGCCGGCCGGCACCGCGGGCGCAGTCGCTGATGGCGCTGGGCGCCTGCTTCGAGCGCATGGGCGACCCCTGGCAGGCCGAGCGCCTGATGCGCGAGGCGCTGGTCCTGTCGCCGGCCGACGGCCCGGCGCGCGACCGCTTCGTGGCGCTGAACAACCTCAGCGCGGCGCTCATCGGCGCCTACTACCTGCTGCGCGGCAGCGGCACCCAGGCCGAGGCCGATGCCGCGCTGGCGCGTGCCCTGCCGCTGCTGCGCGAGATGCAGGGCCTGCTGCCCCAGCTCACCGAGCCCTACCTGCACGTGCACGCCCATGGCAACCTGGGCGAGGTGCTGCTGCACCTGGGCCAGGCCGATGACGCGCTGCGCCTGTTGACCCAAGCCCGCGCCACGGCCGAGCAGGTGCCGCTGCATGCCCATGTGCAAAGGGTGCGCTGTTCGATGGCCGAGTGGGCGCTGCAGCACGGCCAGCCGGCGCAGGCCCGCGACGACATGCTCGCCCTGCTGCGGGAAGAGGTGCTGATGCCGCTGACCCGGCTGCGCGCCCACCATGCCGTCTACGAGGCGGCGCGCCAGCTGGGGGATGCCGCGCTGGCCCTGCACCACCTGGAGCGCCGCACCGAGCTGGATCGGCAGCGGGCGGTGCAGCAGTTGCGCACGCAATCGGAGCAGTTCATCACCCGCGTCGAGGCCGAACAGGCGCGCCGCGACGCCGACCGTGAGCGCCGCCGCGCGCAGGAGATGGCGCAGCACGCGCTGCGCGACCCGCTCACCGGCCTGGGCAACCGGCGTGAGCTGTCGCAACAGCTGCCGCCGCTGCTGGCCGAGGCCGCGCGCACGCAGCGCCCGCTGGCCCTGGTGATGCTGGACCTGGACCATTTCAAGCGCGTCAACGACCAGCACGGCCACCTGGTGGGCGATGCCGTGCTGGTGGCCGTGGCCCAGCTGCTGCGCCAGCAGCTGCGCGCCACCGACCTGCTGGCCCGCACCGGCGGCGAGGAGTTCCTGGCCGTGCTGCCCGGCACCCCGCCGGTGCGCGCGCTGGAGGTCTGCGAGCGCATCCGCGCCCAGGTGCAGGCGCACGACTGGGCGGGCCTGTCGCCGGGGCTGCAGGTGACGCTCAGCGCCGGCCTGGCCTCGTCACCGCCCAGCGACGAGCCGGTGCTGATGGCTCGCGCCGATGCGGCGCTCT
>CAYTWU010000327.1:0-4258 GCA_964442175.1 uncultured Rubrivivax sp. | reverse complement strand
GGATCACGCCCTGCTCGCGCCGCGGCTCCAGGTGGATGTCGCTGGCACGCTGGTCGAACGCGTACTGCCACAGCCAGTCCACCACCTGCACCACGCCCTGGTCGTTGGCATCCAGTTGTTTGTTGGTCTTGCCCAGCTCCACCAGCTGCTCGAAGCTCGCGGCAGCCGAGGTCTCGCCCGTCTTGCTGGCGCTGCGCACCGACTTGGCCAGCGCGTAGAACTCGGTGGTGTAACGCCGCACGTCCAGCGGGTTGGCCAGCACCAGGCGCACGCTGCGGCGCGTGTGGGCCTCGATCTCCGGCAGCCAGCCCACGTCGAAGGGCTCGCCCGTGGCGACCGTGACCTCGGCCGTGCCAAAGCTCAGCGGCAGCGCGCAGCGGGTCTCGGCGTAACGCACCGACATCACGTCGGCCACGCGGCCCACGTCGGCCTTCAGCGGGTCGATGCGCACATAGGCCAGGCCGGCGCGGCCGGCCAGCCATTCGGTCAGGGCCTCGGTGTCCAGTGCGGCGCCGGTCGGACGTTTCAGCCCCGCGCCGCCCAGGCGCACCAGCGCGTGCAGGCTGGACGCCCCGGCGCCAAAACGCTGCACCACACGCTCGGCGTCGCCCTCGGTGATCAGGCCATCGTCGCGCAGCCAGGCCAGCAGTTCTTGCCAGGCCAGCCGGCCCTTGGGGCGCGGGCTGCTCTTGCGGTCTTGGCGCGCGGAGGAACTCATGCAGGCAGGGCCAGGTAGGGTCGGATCAGCCGCAGCCACTTGCGGGCGGGCAGCCCGAGTGTGCCGAAGCGGGCTTCGATGGTATCCGCACGGCGCAGGCGCTCGGTGCGGTCGGGCAGCGGCGCACCCCGGGTGGCGATGACCACGGTGTTGCCCTCGCGCGTGGCGCGCAGGCTCCAGACGTTGGCCGGCCCGAAGACCTCGGCGATGCGCGCCGCGCTGTCGGCAAAACTCGCCGCGCGACCGAACAGGTTGACGCTGAAGACACCGCCGTCGTCCAGCAGCGCCAGGCAATCGGCGTAGAACTCGCGGCTGTCCAGCACCGGTGCGGCGGCTTCGTGGTCGTACAGGTCCACGTGCAGCAGCGTGGCGCTGCGCGGCGTGGCCCGCCGCAGCCAGGCGCCGGCGTCGGCCACCACCACTTCCAGGCCGCGGTCGCCCACGGGCAGGTGGAAACGCAGGCGGTTCACGTCCACCACCATCGGGTTGATCTCCACCACGGTGGTCGGCAGCTTCAGGGCCTTGCAGGTGAAGCGCGTGATCGCGCCGGCACCCAGCCCCAGCTGCACCGCCCGGCCTTCGCCCAGCGCTTCGGGGGGCCGCCACAACAGCGCGGCCAGCATGCGCTGCACGTACTCCAGCTCCACCTTCTGCGGCGCGCGGATGCGCATGGCCCCCTGCACCCAGATGCTGTCCAGGTGCAGGTAACGCACGCCGTCGTGCTCCGACAGCGTGACCGGGGTGAAAGGCAGTTCAGACGACATCGAGGCCGGCTTCCAGGAAGACGCTGCGCCAGGCGGCGAGCTTGCGGTCAAAGGACCAGCTGGCGTTGGCCGGGCTGGTGGAGGGCAGCCGCCACACGGGCAGGCCGAGCGCGGCGGTGTGGCGCATGGCGCGCGCCGACTCACCGCCGTTGTGGGCCACGCCGCGCAGGCCGGGGGCCTGTTGGCGCAGGCTGGCCAGGTCGTTCAGCACCGGGTCCTGGATGGCGCTGTCCAGGCTGCCTTCCCGCCGGCAGTGGGCGTAGACATCCCACAGGCCCAGGCCATGGTCCTGCATCACCTGCAGACGTTGGGCGTACGGCAGGGCCGGGAGGTCCTGGCCCCAAAGCGCGGCCAGGATGGGCCAGAAGCGGTTGCGCGGGTGGCCGTAGTACTGCTGCGCCTGCAGCGAAGCCACGCCCGGAAAGCTGCCCAGCACCACCAGCCGGGTGTGCGGCGCGATCACCGGGGGCAGGCCGCTCAGCCGCGTGTTCATGCGAGCAGGGGTCCCAGCCTGGGCAGCGCCGCCACCGCGTTCGCCGAGGTCTGGGCAGCCGTCTGCGCCAGCGTCCAGCCCCGCAGAGACGCCAGCTCGGCCGCGATGCGCGGCAGTTCGGCCGGGCTGTTGCGCCCGGTGCGGGCGCCCGCGGCCCGTTCCGCCGCGGTGCGGTACAGCCAGTGCGGCGGGATGTCGGGTGCATCGGTCTCCAGCACCGGCACGGTCTCGGGCAGATCGCGCGCCAGGGCGCGGATCTGCAGGGCCCGCGCGTAAGTGAGCGTGCCGCCAAAACCCAGCCGGAAACCGCGCGCCACGAACTGCGCCGCCTGCACCGCGCTGCCATTGAAGGCATGGGCGATGCCACCGGCCAGCTCGATGCGGCGCAGGCCTTGCAGCAGCGCATCGGCCGAGCGCCGCACGTGCAGGATCACCGGCAGGCCGGCATCGCGTGCCAGCTTGAGCTGCGCGTTGTAGAAGCGCGCCTGTTTGTCGCGGTCCAGACCCGGCACGAAGTGGTCCAGCCCGATCTCGCCCACCGCCACCAGGCGCGGGTCGTCGCGGTGGGTGGCCAGGGCCTGCTGCAGGCGGTCCAGGTCGGCCTCGTCGGCCTCGGCGAGCCACAAGGGGTGCAGGCCCAGCGCATAGGCCAGGCCATGCTGGTGCGCCAACTGCCGGACGGTGTCGAAATGGTCCGCCGCCACCGCCGGCAGCACCGCCATCTGCACCCCGGCGGTGCGCGCCTGCGCCACCACGGCGTCGCGGTCGGCGTCGAACTCGGGTGCGTCGAGGTGGCAGTGTGTGTCGATCCACATGGCAGGCAGCGGTCAGCCGGCGATTGCAACACAGCGGCCTGCGGGGCTTTGCGGGCGGGGGCCTGTGCGGTGCGCACGGCATCGTGATACTGTGCCGTCACCACGTCCGGTCCGCTGTCATGCCACGTGTACCCCTGACCAGCCGCTCGCCGCGGCGCCCCGTGCCCACCCCCTCGGTCGCCCTGCCGGAGGCTCCCGCGCCTGCAGCGGCTGAAACAGCCACACCGGCGGCCACGCCAGCAGCCCCGGACACCACCGACCGGCCCGCCCGCCGCGGCCGGTTGCGCCGATGGGCGGACCGCCACCCGGGGCCGCTGTGGGCCCTGACGGGCGCGGCCCTGGCGGTTTTGGTCATGGCCTCGTGGCTGGCGGCCCAGCCGGGACAGCGCCTGATCACGCAAAAGCACATCGACGCCGCCGTGCGCGAATCGCTGGAGAAAGAGCCGCTGCCCTCGGCCGCCGCCAAGGCCTACGAGGCCATCTTCCCGGCCGTGGTGCGGGTCACGGGCCTGCTGGACGACCAGGACGACGGCGAGGACAGCCCCGAAAAACGCGCACTCGACCGCAGCCTGGGCACCGGCGTCGTGATCCTGGACAACGGCACCATCCTGACCAACCTGCACGTGGTGCAGGGCGCCAAGCGCATCAAGGTGCGCTTTTTCGACGGCAGCGATTCCGATGCCGACATGGTGGGCGCGCAGCCGGAGAACGACCTCGCCGTGCTGCGCCCGCGCCGCATCCCCGACGACCTGCACGCCGCGACCATGCGCTCCACCTCCGACCTGCGCCCTGGCGACGAGGTCATCGCCGTGGGCCACCCGTTTGGCATCGGGCCGTCGGTCAGCGCGGGCGTGGTGTCGGGCCTGAAACGCGAGTTCCGCTCGCCCGAGGGCCAGCGCGAATTGAGCAACCTGATCCAGTTCGACGCGGCAGCCAACCCGGGCAACTCCGGCGGGCCGCTGGTGACGATGGACGGCCACGTGGTCGGCATCGTCACCGCCATCCTCAACCCCAGCGAGCAGCGCACCTTCATCGGCATCGGTTTTGCGGTGCCGATTGAAAACGCAGCACAGGCTGCCGGTCTGCCGCCCTTCTGAAAGAGAACGCCCACGATGAACGCCGACGCCCGCGACACCGCCCACCTGATGGAACAGATCCTCTACGAGGTCAAGCGCATCGTGGTGGGGCAGGACCGCTTCCTGGAGCGGGTGCTGGTGGCCCTGCTGGCCGAAGGCCACCTGCTGGTGGAAGGTGTGCCCGGCCTGGCCAAGACGCTCACCGTCAAGACCCTGGCACGCACCATCAGCGGCACGTTTCGCCGCATCCAGTTCACGCCCGACCTGGTGCCGGCCGACCTGACCGGAACGCGCATCTACAACCAGAAGCTGGGCGAGTTCACCACCTCGCTGGGGCCGGTCTTCGCCAATCTGCTGCTGGCCGACGAGATCAATCGGGCGCCCGCCAAGGT
>CAYTWU010000326.1:0-4259 GCA_964442175.1 uncultured Rubrivivax sp. | reverse complement strand
ATGGCCCGGCCGCGCCAGGCCTCGCACAGCGCCGGGCTCAGGATCTGCATGTAACGCGCCAGCACCACCAGGTCGATGCGCTCGGCCTCGGCGATGGCCAGCACGGCCTGTTCCTGCGCCTGCTTCGTGGCGGCGTCGCTGCCCGGGGCCAGCGGCAGGTGGTGAAACGGGATGCCGTAGCTTTCGGCCAGGCCGCGGTGGGTGGCGTGGTTGGAGACGATGGCCGGGATGTCCACCGCCAGCTGCCCGCTCTTCCAGCGGAACAGCAGGTCGTTCAGGCAGTGGCCGTGCTGGCTGACCATCAGCATCAGCCGGGCGCGGCGCGCGTGGGCATGGATGTTCAGCGTCATGCCGTACTGCTGGCGTGCGTGCTCGAACAAGGTCTCCAGCTTGCCGGGCGCGGCCAGGTGCTCGGGTGCCTCGAAGTGCACACGCATGAAGAACCAGCCGGTGGCGTCCTCGCCTTCGAGGTCGCCGAACTGCTGCGAATCGATGATGTTGCAACCCGCCTGGTAGAGCAGGCCGGCCACCGCGTAGACAATGCCTTTGGTGTCGCGCGCGGCCAGGGTCAGGATGAACTGATGCATCACTTGAATTGTAGGGACCCCGCATGAAAACTGCCCTGGAAGACTGGCCCGAGCGCAGCCGCGAGCTGCAGCAGCTGCTGGCCCGCAGCGGCCTGGGCGACCGCGCGGCCTTTGCCACGCTGTACGAACGCACCAGCGCCCACCTGTTCGCCGTGGTGCTGCGCATCCAGCGCGACCGCGCGGTCGCCGAAGACCTGCTGCAGGACATCTACGTGGCCGTGTGGAAGGCCGCTGCCAGCTTCGACGCCGCGCGCAGCCAGCCGCTGACCTGGCTGACCGGCATCGCGCGCAACCGCGCCATCGACAGCCTGCGCCGTGCCCAGGCGCAGCCGAAGACTGAATCTCTGACGCCCGACGACGATGACGGCCCCGACCGCCTGGACCAGATCGCCGACGAAGCCGATGGCCCGCTGGCCCTGCTGGACCGGGCCAGCGATGCGCGGGCGCTGAGCCAGTGCATGCAGCACCTGAGCCCGCCGCAGCGCCAGAGCGTGGCGCTGGCCTTCTTCGACGGCCTGACGCACGCCGAAGTGGCCGACCGCCTGCGCGAGCCGCTGGGCACGGTGAAGAGCTGGGTGCGGCGGGCGCTGAACACGCTGCGCGGCTGCCTGGAACGCAGCGTGCTGCAAGACGAAAAGAAGGGGGCCTGACATGACGACCCCCAGCTCACTTCATTCGCTGCCCCCCGGGGGGGCGCAGGCCGCCCTTGAGGCGGCTCGGCGGGAGGCCTGACATGGACTACGGACGCCCCGACCGAGCCGATGCCCTGGCATCGGAGTATGTGGCCGGCACCCTGCGCGGGCCGGCACGCCGCCGCTTCGAGGCCCTGCTGCCCAGCCACCCGGCCTTGCGGGCCGCGGTGCAGCGCTGGCAGGCCCGGCTGATGCCCTTGACCGTGGCGCTGCCGCCCGAGCCACCACCGGCGCGCATCTGGCAAGGCATAGAACAACGGCTGTGGCCGGCGCCTGCCGCCACGCCCGCACCCCGCTGGTGGCAGCAACTCGCCCCCTGGCGTGCGCTGTCCGGCGTCGCCGTGGTGGCGGTGCTGGGCCTGTCGCTGCTGCTGACACTGCCCGAGCCGGTGCAACCGCCCGTGGTCGTGGTGCTCGAATCCACCGGCAAGGACCCGGCACTCGGTGGCAGCGTGGTCGCCAGCTTCAGCGGCGACGGCCGCTCGGCGGTGGCCCGGCCCATCGTGCCGGTGGCCATGGGCGGCGAACGGGTGCTGGAGCTCTGGTGGGCCCCGGCCGTAGGCGCGCCGAAGTCCCTGGGCCTGATCAAGGCCGACGGCGTGACCGTGCTCAGCCGCGGCCAGCTGCCCGGTGGGCTGAAGGGCAGCGGCATCGACCACATGGCCGTGAGCGTGGAGCCACCCGGCGGCTCGCCCACCGGCCAGCCCACGGGGCCGGTGGTGTTCTACGGCAAGCTGACGCTCTGAAACGCCTGCGCTGACGATCAGGCCGCCGGCAGCCAGACACTGAACAGCGAGCCGGCGCCCGGCGTGCTCTGCACCTCGATGCGCCCGCCCATGGCCTGCACGAGCGACTGTGCGATGGCCAGGCCGATGCCCGCGCCATCGCGCCGCTGCTGCGTGCCGGCGCTGCGCCAGAAGGGGTCGAAGAGCAGCGGCAGCTCGTCGGCCGCGATGCCGACGCCGTTGTCCAGCACGTGCACCGCCACCTGCGGGCCGGCCGCTTCCAGCCGCAGCCGAACGAAGCCGCCCGGGCGGTTGTACTTGAGCGCGTTGCCGATCAGGTTCAGCAGCACCTGGCGCAGGCGCGTCGGGTCCGCCAGCACCTGCAGCGGTGAGTCGGGCACACCGGCCAGCGCCAGGCCCTCTGCGGCGGCCGTGGGTTGCAGCATGGCCACGCAGTCCTGCACCAGCGGCGCCAGCGCCACGGCCACCGGCTGCAGCGTCAGGCCGCCCACCTCGACCCGCGTGAGGTCCAGCAGGTCGCCGATCATCTGCAGCAGGTGCTGGCCGGATTCGCGGATCAGCTGCAGGCGGCGGCGCTGGCCGCTGCTGGGCGGGTCCTGCGGGTCCACCTCCAGCAGCTGCGCAAAACCCAGCACCGCGTTCAGCGGCGTGCGCAGCTCGTGGCTCACGCGCGAGAGGAACTCCGTCTTGGCCCGGCTGGCGGCCTGCACGGCCTCGGCTTCGCGTTGGGCACGCTCCAGCGCCAGCAGCTCGGTCACGTCCTCGATGTAGCCGTGCCACAGCGTGCTGCCATCGGGCTCGCGCAGCGGGGATGCGGTGCCCCGCAGCTGGCGCGGCTGGCCGTCGCGCTGCACCACGAAGTCCAGCCGCCAGGGGCTGAGCGTGCGCTCCGACACGTCGATGCTGCCCAGCATCTCGGACCAGCGGCTGCGGTCGATCACCTGCATCACCTGGTTGCTGTCGGCCCGCAGCAGCTCGGGTGCGATGCCCAGCACGTCGTGGCAGCGTTCACTGACGTACGGGAAGCTGGCGCTGCCATCCGGCCAGCGGCGGAACTGGAACAGCACGCCGGGCACGTGGCGGGGCAGCTGCTCCAGCCGCTGGTTGGCCACGGCCGCGGCCTCGCGCAGCGACATCTGCAGCGTCACATCGGTCTGCGTGCCCAGCATGCGCAGCGGCTGGCCGTCGGCCGACCACTGCACCACCTGGCCCCGCTCCTCGAACCAGTGCCAGGCCCCGTCCTTGGCGCGCACGCGGTAGCGGCACTGGAACAACGGCGTCTCGCCGCGCAGGTAGGCCTGGTAGGCGGCCTCCTGGCCGTCCAGGTCTTCGGGGTGGATCAGCGCATCCCAGGCCTGCTGGCTGAGCGCGATGTCACCCGGCGCGTAACCCAGCTGCTCGTAGCCGAGGTCGGCATCGTGCAGCCGGTCGGCCACGATGTCCCACTCCCAGACGCCGGTGCCGGCGCTGCGCCGCGCCGCGCGCAGCTCGTCGAGGCCCAGCGGGCGCGACACGGCTTTCAGCGCGTGAATCAGTGCGCGTGCAGCTTCTCGCCGTCCTTCAGCCGGTAGACGGTGCCGCAATACGGGCAACGGCCTTCACCGGTGGTGGCGACGTCGATGTAGACACGCGGGTGCTGGTTCCACAGCCCCATCTTGGGGTTGGGGCAGAAGGCCACGCCCGGGCCCTGCAGGTCCTGCGCGAGCAGTTCAACCACGGCTTTGGCGTCGCTCATGTTCAGACCTTCGTCAGCCACTCGGCGTACTTCGGGTTGCGGCCGTTCACGATGTCGAAAAACGCCGCCTGGATCCGGGTGGTGATGGGGCCACGCGCGCCCTCGCCCAGCGTGATGCGATCCAGCTCGCGGATGGGCGTGACCTCGGCCGCGGTGCCGGTGAAAAACGCCTCGTCGCAGATGTAGACCTCGTCGCGCGTGATGCGCTTTTCGACCAGCTTCAGGCCCAGGTCCTGGCAGATCGCGAGGATGGTGTCGCGTGTGATGCCGTTCAGCGCACCGGCCGACAGGTCGGGCGTGTAGACCACGCCCTTCTTGATGACAAACAGGTTCTCGCCCGCGCCTTCGGACACGAAGCCGCTGGCGTCGAGCAGCAGCGCCTCGTCGTAGCCGTCGTCGGTGGCCTCCATGTTGGCGAGGATGGAGTTGCTGTAGTTGCTCACGGCCTTGGCCTGCGTCATCGTGATGTTGACGTGGTGGCGCGTGTAGCTGGAGGTCT
>CAYTWU010000325.1:0-4274 GCA_964442175.1 uncultured Rubrivivax sp. | reverse complement strand
GCAGGACGAGGCGCTGAGCCTGGCGCTGCACAAGCCCAACGTGTGGATCGACCTGAGCGGCTGGAGCCCCAAGTACTTCCCGGCCCAGCTGGTGCAGTACGGCAACACCCTGCTGAAGGACCGCATGCTCTTCGGCAGCGACTACCCGCTGATCACGCCCGAGCGCTGGATGAAGGACTTCGACGAAGCCGGCTACAAGGACAAGGTCAAGCCGCTGATCCTCAAGGACAACGCGATGCGCCTGCTCGGCCTCAGCTGACCCACACACCGACACGACGCCACCCTTCAGTCCGGGCGGGATCGGCCGAATAAGCCGGTCTGTCCGGCTCTTTTCGGTGGATCGTGGCGTGAAAAGTCTGCTCTTGCTTGCCGGCCTGGTGGCCGGGTCGGCCCAGGCCGTGTCCAACACCTCGGCCGCCACCGATTGGCGGCTGATGCCCGGCCAGGTGTTCAACGGTGTGGCCGGCCCGCTGGACAGCGTGGCCCGGCTCTGGGGCACCGACACCGCGGGCCAGTCCTTCGTCTGCTCCGGCACGCTGCTGGCCGGGGGCCGCCATGTGCTGACGGCCGCACACTGCGCCGACGGCTTCAGCAGCCTGCAGGTGGACTTCGGCCTGGTGGGCGGCACGGCCGGCGTCAGCCGCAGCGTCAGCCCCGACCAGGTCTGGCTGCACAGCGGCTGGAACGGCACACTCTCCACCGGCGCCGATCTGGCGGTGCTGGCGCTCAACGCGCCGGTCACCACCATCGCCGGCGCGCAGCTCTCGGGCCGCAACGACCTCGGCAGCAGCTTTCTCTTCGCGGGCCACGGCGGCACCACCACCGGCGGCAGCAGCAGCGGCGCCACCTGGGCCGACTGGGGCTGGGCCCACTGGGGCAGCAACAGCTTCGACCTGACGAACCAGGCCTTCCGCGGCGGCGCAGCCGCGCCCTACGGCGAGACCTGGTTGTTCGACTTCGACGCACCCAGCGGCAGCCGCGCAGCACAGGCTGGCCCCGCGCGTGGCCGGCCTGGTCTGGTGGCCCACCGCCGGCTGGCGGCCGAGCCCGAACCCGCGCAGGACACGGTGGTGGCGCCCCGCTCGGAGGCCCTGCTGGCACCGGGCGACTCCGGCGCCGGTGCCTTTGTCTGGGACGGCCAACACTGGCGCCTGAGCGCCGTGATGTCCTGGACCCTGCAGCACGGCTGCAACCCGGCCCACGGCCTGGCCTGCGACAGCAACCCGGACAACAGCGCCAGCTTCGGCGACCTGGCGGGCGCGACGGCGCTGCACGGCCATGTCGCGTGGATCGACAGCATCATCAACCAGCGCAACGGCCCCTTGGCGGCGGCCAGCATGGCAGCGGTGGTGGGCGTGGTGCCCGAGCCGCCCGGTTACGCGCTCTTCGGCGGCGGGCTGCTGCTGCTGGCCTGGTTCTCCAGGCGGCGCCGCAGCACCAGGCCCTTGAGGTAATCACCCTCCGGGAAAAACAGCGTCGGCGCGTGGTCGGGCGCGGCTTCCAGGCGCTGCACGATGGCGGCGTCCACCCGCGCGTCGATGCCGGCACCGGCGACGATCTTGTGGAACAGGTCGGCCGAGATGCCCCCCGAGCAGGAAAACGTCAGCAGCAAGCCGCCGGGTGACAGCAGCTGCAGCGCCAGGCGGTTGATGTCCTTGTAGGCCCGCGCCGCACGTTCGGCGTGCGCCGCCGTGGGCGCGAACTTGGGCGGGTCCAGCACGATGGCGTCATAGCGCCGGCCGGCGGCCAGGCTCTCTCGCAGGAAGCGGTTGGCGTCGGCCTCCACCACGGTGCTGGCGGATTCCGGCTGGCCGTTGAGCCGCACATGGGCCTGCACACGGGCCAGCGCCGGCCCAGACGAGTCCACGCTGGTCACGTGTTCCGCGCCACCAGCCAGCGCCGCGACCGTGAAACCGCCGGTGTAGCAGTAGCAGTTCAGCACCGTCTTCAGCCCCTGCTGGCGCACCAGCGCCGCCAGGCGCGCGCGGTTGTCGCGCTGGTCCAGGTAGAAGCCGGTCTTGTGGCCGCTGGCCAGGTCCAGCGTCAGCCGCCAGGTGTGTTCGGTGATCGTCAGCTCGGTGTCGCCATTGCCGCGCAACCAGCCGGTGCGCTCCGGCAGGCCTTCGAGCTGGCGCACGCTGGCGTCGGAGCGTTCGTACAAACGGCTGCAGCCGGTGGCGGCCAGCAGCGCATCGGCGATCACCTCGCGCCAGCGCTCCACGCCGGCGGTGCCGAACTGCGCGCACAGCGTGTCGCCGTAACGGTCCACCACCAGGCCGGGCAGGCCGTCGGCCTCGCCGTGCACCAGGCGCTGGCCGTCGCTGGGCAGGCCCAGGCCGGCGCGCCAGGCCACGGCGGCTTGCACACGGCGCTCGAAGAAGGCGCGGTCGATGCGCTCGGCCTCGTCAAAACTCCAGGCCCGCACGCGGATGGCCGAGGCCGGGCTGAACGCACCCCAGGCCAGAAAACGCCCATCGGCCGCCTCCACGCGCACGGTTTCGCCGGCGTCGCCCCCGCCGCGCTGGATGCCGCTCTCGAAGACCCAGGGGTGGTGTTTGAGCAGCGAACGTTCGCGGCCCTCGCGCAGGCGGATGACTTTCATGCCCAGGATTGTGGGCGCTGGGCCCGCCCGGACGGTTTCAGCCGCGTGCGTCGAAGCGCAGGATGGCGCCGGCGATCTGGTCCAGCGGCAGCACCTCGTCCACGGCGCCGAGCTTGATGGCCTCCATCGGCATGCCGAAGACCACGCAGCTGGCTTCGTCCTGCGCCACGGTGCGGGCGTGGCCGTCGTGCAGCTGCTTCATGCCGCGGGCGCCGTCGTCGCCCATGCCGGTGAGCATGATGGCCAGGATGTCGGACCCGGCACATTCGGCAGCCGAGCGGAACAGCACATCGACCGACGGTTTATGGCGGTTCACCGGCGGGCCGTCCAGCACCTGCACGCTGTACTGGCCGCCGCCCTTGCGCAGCTGCATGTGGCGCCCGCCGGGCGCGATGAGCACCACGCCGCGCTGCAGGCGGTCGCCGTCGCGGGCCTCGCGCACCTCCATCGCACACAGGCTGTTCAGGCGCTGTGCGTACATCGCGGTGAACTTTTCCGGCATGTGCTGCACGATGGCGATGCCCGGGCAATCGGCTGGCAGGCCCATCAGCACCGCCTCGATGGCCTGCGTGCCGCCGGTGGAGCTGCCCAGCACCACGGGCTTGTTGACCGCCAGCGCGTGCAGGCCGCGCACCGGTGGACGCGCCACCGGCGCTGCCGCGGCCGGCCGGGCCGCAACAGGGCTGCCCCGAGGCCGCGCGCGGGCGGCGGATTTCAGTGTCTGCAGCAGGTCGCGGCGCGAGCTTTCCAGGAAATCCTTCAAGCCCAGCCGGGGCTTGGCCACCACGGCCACGGCCCCCGCGGCCAGCGCGTCCAGCGCCACGGAGCTGCCCTGGGTCGAGAGCGTCGAGCAGATCACGGTGGGGATCGGACGTTCGGCCATCTGCTGGCGCAGAAAGGTCAGGCCGTCCATGCCCGGCATCTCGATGTCCAGCAGCAGCACGTCGGGCACGGCCTTGCGGATGGCCGCGGCCGCCAGCAGCGGGTTGGGCGCGCTGCCCATGTAGTCGATCTCCGGGTCGCCGGCCAGCAGGTGCTGCATGGTCTGGCGGACCACGGCGGAATCGTCGATCACGAAGACTTTGACAGGCATGGGGAGGCTTTCAGGTTCAGGCCGTCACCGGCGTGGTGCGCAGTTGGGGCTCGCCCGGGCCGATGGTCCAGAGCAGGCGCCGGTAACCCGTGCCCCCCAGGTCCTGGTGCAGCACGGTGATGCGCTCGCGTGCCAGGGCCTGCAGTGCCCAGGCCGCGTTGTCTGCGCCGACATGCTGTTCGCCCACCAGCGCAGGGAACATGTTGCCGCCGCCGTAGACCCAGGCCTCGCACAGGGCCGGCACGATGCCACGCGCCCGCAGCAGCTGGCCCATGCGGGCCCACGCTGGCTCGGCCGACCGGGTGCTGCTGCCCGCCCCGCTGTGCACCACATGGCACATGGCGCCGATGGTGCGCCGCGGGTCGGTCAGCACGATGGCCACGCAGGAGCCCAGCAGCGTCTCCAGCGTGTCGCCGCGGTCGGCCAGCACCACGTCCCCGGGGTGCAGCGTGTGGTGCGTGCCACTGGCCACCGTCGACTCAACCCGCCTGCTTGCGGAACACGCCCGGCGCCAGCACCGTCAGCGGTGTGTTGCAGGGCACCCGGCCCTCGGCCGTGCCGATGAAGAACAGGCCGCCG
>CAYTWU010000324.1:3118-4281 GCA_964442175.1 uncultured Rubrivivax sp. | reverse complement strand
CTTCACGAAGAAGGGGTTGGTCTCGGTCTTGGTGATCAGGCCGATCACCGGCTGCTGCGCGGCGGCGAAGCCGGCGAAGAGGGTCAGGGCGGCGAGGGTGGTGGGCTTCAGCAGGCGCATGGGGTGTCTCCGTGGTGGTGTGTCAACGGCTTCATTCTGGTGGATGGATTTTAATAAATCAAGTTGAGTGATTAATGGAAAACCCGGATTCGGCGATCCCCGCCGGGCCCGATCATTCCGGCCGTTCACTTGACAGGAGAGCCCCATGTTCATCGTCTGCGGCGAAGCGCTGATGGATGTTTTTGCCACCGCCGACACGCCCACCGGCACCCTGATGGACGCCCGCATCGGCGGCTCACCGCTGAACGTGGCCATCGGCCTGGCGCGGCTGGCGCAGCCGGTGGCCTTCCTCGGCGCCTTGTCCACGGGCTTCCTGGGCGACCGCCTGGCCCGTGCGCTGGCCGAGGAGGGCGTTTCCGACCAGTGCCTGGCCCGCATCGACGCCCCCACCACCCTGGGCCTGGTGGGGCTGGACGCCCGGGGCGTGCCCTCCTACGCCTTCTACGGTCACCGCTGTGCCGACCGCCTGCTGCCGATGACCGTGCTGGACCAGGTGCCGGCCACTGCGCAGGCCCTGCATTTCGGCTCCTACGCGATGGTGGTCGAGCCGGTGGCCAGCACGCAGCGGGCGCTGGTCGAACGCCTGGCCGGCCGCGTGCTGGTGGCCTACGACCCCAACATCCGGCTCAACGTCGAGCCCGACCTGCAGCGCTGGCGCGACACGCTGGCCTGGATGCTGCCGCGCACGCAGCTGCTGAAGATCAGCGACGAAGACCTGGGTCTGCTGTTCCCCGGCCAGGCGCCTGAGGCCCTGGCCGCGCAGTGGCTGGCGAGCGGCGTGGAGGCCGTGGTGCTGACCCGGGGTGCCGAAGGGGCGAGTGCCTGGACCGCGGCCCACCGCGTGGACGTGGCGGGGCGCCCGGTGCAGGTGGTCGACACCGTCGGCGCGGGCGACACCTTCCAGGCCGCGCTGCTGACGGGCCTGGCGGAGCGCGGCGTCTGGACGCGCGAGGCGCTACACGACATGGCGGCAGCACCGATGCGGCAGGTGCTGGAGTTCGCGGCGCTCGCCATCGGGTCCCTCGCTCTGCTCTCACCGGCAG
>CAYTWU010000324.1:0-3108 GCA_964442175.1 uncultured Rubrivivax sp. | reverse complement strand
ACACCTTCCAGGCCGCGCTGCTGACCTGGCTGGCGGAGCAGGGGCGGTTGCGCCCCGGCGCGCTGGCCGGTCTGGGCGCTGCGGGATGGCAGGCCGCGCTGGCATTTGCCGCCGGTGCGGCCGCCATCACCTGCTCACGCCGGGGCGCGGACCTGCCGCGTCGCAGCGAACTGCCCTGATCAGCCGGCCAGCAGCGCAAAGACCGCCGGCACACGCTCCGGCAGGCTGCTCGGTTGTTGGCGCCACGCGCTCACCGTGGCACTGCGGGTGAAAGCGGCCGGTGTCGTCAGCCCCACGCTGACGCTCAGCCGCGTGGCCGGCGCCAGGTTCTCCAGCAAGGCGGCCAGCAGTGCGGCGTTGCGGTATGGGGTCTCGATCAGCAGCTGCGTCTGGCCGAACCGGCGCGACAGCGTCTCCAGTTCGCGGATGCGGGTGCTGCGGGCCGCCGCGTCCTGCGGCAGGTAACCCACGAAGGCAAAACTCTGGCCGTTCAGGCCGCTGGCGCTGAGCGCCATCAACAAGGAACTGGGGCCCGACAGCGGCAGCACGCGCACACCAGCGGCATGCGCTGCCGCCACCAGCGCAGCACCCGGGTCGGCCACGGCCGGCAGGCCGGCCTCGGAGATCAGCCCCAGGTCGTGCCCGGCCAGCGCGGGCGCCAGCAGCCCCTGCCATGCGGCGGCCGGCACCGGCTCACGGCTGCCCTTGCGCGGACGGGGCAACTCGGTGATCTGCAGGGCCTGCAGCGGCTGGGCGAGCGGCACGAGCGCGTCCACCCGCTTCAGGAAGGCTCGCGCGGTCTTGGCGTCTTCCGCCGCCCAGTGGGCCAGGCCGGCGGCGCGGCGGATCACGTCCTGTGGCAGCACCTCGTCCAGCGGCCCGGGTGCGAGGCCCAGGTCCAGTGTGTTGGGCATCAGCAGCAGCGTGCCGGGTTTTCCCGAAGGCGGGCGCTCACTCACGTGGCGTGTCTCAGTGCGTCGAGCCCTGCTTCGCGCAGCAGGGCGGCCACGCGGATCAGCGGCAACCCGATCAGGGCGGTGGGATCGTCGGAGTGAATGGCGTCCAGCAACGCGATGCCCAGGGTCTCGCTCTTGGCGCTGCCCGCGCAGTCGTAAGGCTGCTCCAGCCGCAGGTAACGCTCGATCTCGTCATCGCCCAGCACGCGGAACTGCACCCGCACCGGGGCCAGCAGCGCATGTTCGAAGCCGATGTCCGGGCGCAGCACGGCGAGGCCGGTCTGGAAGATGGCCGTGCGTCCCGAGAGCCGGCGCAGCTGCTCGACGGCCCGCAGGTGCGTGCCGGGTTTGCCCAGGGGCTCGCCTGCCAGGTCGCAGACCTGGTCGGCACCGATCACCACCGCGCCCGGGTGGCGGCGGGCCACCTCGCGGCCCTTTTCCAGCGCCAGGCGCAGCGCCAGGTCGGCGGGCGCCTCGCCCGGGCGCGGGGTTTCGTCCACCTGGGGCGCGTCCACCGTGAAGGGCAGGCGCAACCGGGAGAGCAGCTCGCGCCGATAGCGCGACGTGGATCCAAGCACAAGTGGCGTCATGCCGGGATTGTGCGGGACTACACTGCGCGCGCCATGTCTGCCCCCGCCCCCGCCCCCGCTTCCCCGCCCGCGCCCGCGCCCGCGCCCAAGGCGCACGATCCTCGTCAGCTGTCGTTGCTGCGCCTGGCCGAGACGGCTGGCACCCTCCAGGGTGTGTGGCCGACGGCTGAGATGGTCCGCCTGGCCGCCGATGCACCGCCGGCCGGCGCCGGCGAGGTGCACTGGTCGGCACAGGGCGAGCGCCGCGCCGTGGCCGGCGACGGCCCGCAAACCTGGTTGCATGTGCAGGCCCGCACCGAGGTTCAGCTGGTCTGCCAGCGCTGCCTGGGGCCGATGACACTGCGCGTGGAGGCCGAGCGGTCCTTCCGCTTCGTGCGCGACGAAGACGAAGCCACGCGCCTGGACGAAGAGAGTGAGGACGATGTGCTGGCCTTGCCGAAGCGCGGCCTGCTGGACCTGCACGAACTGGTCGAGGACGAGTTGATCCTGGCCCTGCCCATCGTCCCGCGGCACGAGGTCTGCCCCGAGCCCCTGCCGCTGCCGGCGAACGAACCTGACGAAGAGGAGGCGGCGCCGCCGAATCCCTTCCAGGCCCTGGCCGCGCTCAAGCGCAAGCCAAACTGACGGCACGTGCTATACTTGAAGGCTTTTCCGCGTGGCCGTGGTGCAGTTTCCACAGCCGGCGGATCCCGATTGCAGCCCGAGCTCAAGCCAGATCCCTGGCGGGCCCCTGGAGAAACTCATGGCCGTTCAACAGAACAAGAAGTCGCCGTCCAAGCGCGGCATGCACCGTTCGCACAACGCGCTCGGCACGCCGGGTCTGGCGGTGGAGCCCACCACGGGCGAAACGCACCTGCGTCACCACATCAGCCCGACCGGCTTCTACCGGGGCCGCAAGGTCCTGAAGACCAAGGCCGACAACTGATTCAGCGCGGCTGCGGCCTGTTGCGGCCGCGACGCCCTGGTCTTGCCACCGATGCCCGGCGCCCTGCAAGGCGTGGCCGGGCATCGTGCATGATGGCCTCGTGAACCACCCCGCTGCTCCCGCGCCTCTCGCGCAGGTCACCCTGGCGGTCGACTGCATGGGCGGCGACCATGGGCCGGCCGTCACCTTGCCGGCCTGCCAGGCTTTCCTGGCCCGCCACCCCGACGCGGCACTCGTGCTCGTCGGCACGGCCGACGCGCTGGCCCCCGCCGCGGGCTGGGCGCGCTGCACCCTGCGCACCGCCAGCGAGGTCGTCACGATGGACGACCCGGTCGAGGTGGCGCTGCGCCGCAAGCGCGATTCGTCGATGCGCGTCGCGATCAACCAGGTCAAGCCGGTGGACGGCGTGGCGGCGGCGCAGGCCTGCGTCTCGGCCGGCAACACCGGCGCGCTGATGGCGGTCGCCCGCTACGTGCTCAAGACGCTCGAGGGCATCGATCGTCCGGCGATCGCGACGGTGATGCCGAACCGGCTCGACGGCCACACCACCGTGCTCGACCTCGGCGCGAACGTCGACTGCAGCGCCGAGCACCTGCTGCAGTTCGCGGTGATGGGCAGCGCGCTGGTCGCGGCGGTC
>CAYTWU010000323.1:0-4340 GCA_964442175.1 uncultured Rubrivivax sp. | reverse complement strand
CCGCGGCCAAAGGCCGTGTTGGCGATCTCGGCGCCATTGAAGCCCTGCAGCATCTCCATGCAGGAGACCAGCCGGGACTCCAGGTCCTGCACACGGTTGGTATCCGCGAAGTAACGCGGCAGGGTCACGAACGCGCCCTTGACCACACCCTTGCCCAGGCCCAGGTCACATTGTTCCAGCGAGGCGTTCTTGGGGCCGCGTTTCTGCTTCCAGAGGTCTTCCCCCTTGGCTTCGAACAACTCGGCCGGGTTGCCGTCTTCGAGCATCTTGCGGTACTCCGCAATGCCGTCGGCCGCCGACTTGGTCTGCGCGGTGGCGGTGCCGGCCAAGCTGGCCAGCGCCGCCACAGCCAGCAGAACGCTGCGCTGCTTCATGGTGATCTGTCTCCGGGGTTCTTCTTGTCGAAGCGTGGGTCAGGAAACCGTGGCTTCGTCGGTGCGCTTGTCACCCTTGTTGTCCACCCAGCTCACGGTGATCTTGTCGCCGGCCTTCGCGCCCTTGACGCTGAGCTGCAGGAACGGGTTCTTGGACACGGACGGGCCCCATTGGGCCGTCATCACGCTGGCGCCGTTGTGGGCCACGGTCACTTCCTGGATGAACCAGGCCGGGATGGTCTTGCCTGCGGAATCCTTGCGCTGGCCGGTTTCCATCTCGTGGCTCATCAACACACGGACGGTGGCCTTGTCACCAGCGGCTTGGGCGCGAATGCGCATCGGGTCTGCCATGATTTTTCTCCTTCGTGCTCAGCCGCCGCAGCCGCCAAGCGTCACTTTGATTTCCTTCTGCGCGAACAGCACCTTGCCGTCGCCCATCATGGCCACCGCGTAGACGTTGGACGACTGGCCCATCTTCACGCGGGTGCTGACGTTGGCGTCGACCTTGTCGGTGACGTCGAAGCTCGCGGCCAGCGCGCTGGGGTTCTTTTCGACCAGCAACATCAGGCGCTTCACGCCGGGCAGGCTGGTGGACGCGCCCACCGGCACGACGGCGCCGTTTTCGGCGATGTCCGGGCCGGTGATGGTGACGTCCTTGCTCTCGGCCGGGGCGCCGCCGCCCAGCGCCTTGACGGCATCGGCCAGGGTCTTGGCGTTGAAAGCCCCTTCGTTCCAGGCGGCCTGCGCGACCGAGGGCAACAGGCCGGCACCGGCCAGCAGGCCGGCGACGGTGGCGCTGTGCACCAGCATCTCTCGACGGGTTTGCATCACTTGCTCCTTATATAAGCCAAATCTTCTATCAAAGAGGCCACCCGGGCCACGGGACATACCCGCAAGCCGCAGGGCGCCTGCGTCACTTCTTGGCGCCCTGCGCCAGCCAGCCGGCAATCGCCTTGGCTTCATCCGCCGAAAGGGCCTGCGGCGGCATCGGGATCTGCCCCCACACCCCCACACCGCCAGCCACGGCCTTCTGCGCCAGGTAGGCCTCGCGGTCGGCCTTGCCCGCGTATTTTCGCGCGATCTCGGCAAAACCGGGCCCGACCACCTTGTTGTCCATGCCGTGGCAGGCCGTGCAGGTGTACTTGTTCAGCAGGGCCATGGGTGCGCCGCCCGTGGCCGCCGGCGCCGCCGGCTTGGGTGCTGCGGGCGCAACGGGCGCTGCACCGGCGGGCCGCGTGGTGTCGGCGCCGAGCTGCGCGCCGACCATGCGGTTCTGCTCGGCCAGGTTGCCGTGGGCGTTGCGGGCGAAATCAGGCAGGAAGGACGCCACGTTGTGCTCACCCGGGCAGTCCTTCAGGCAGGCCACGGCCTTGACGTCGGGCTTGCCGCCGTTGCCCATCGTCTTGCCTGGCCACAGCCCATGGTCGCTGCTCATGCCGTTGCGGTTGGGCAGCAGCTTCTGCACCTCGGCGATGTTGCGGTCGGAGAGCACGTAGTTGTCCGGCAGCACCTCGGCCATGTTCAGCAGATACGCCGTGACGGCGTAGACCTCTTCGACGCTCAGGCTCTTGGGCGCGTTCCAGGGCATGGCCCGGTTGATGTAATCCCACAGCGTCGAGACCGTGGGCACCTTCATCAGCGTGGTCCGGCCGGGGAAGCTGTTGTCGTTGAGCTTGGCCACGCGGCCGGTCTTGATGTCTTCCTTGGTCGTGCCGCCGATCAGCGGCGAAAAGACCTCGTTGGCTTCGCCGAAGACACCGTGGCAGGACGCGCACTTGGCCTCCCAGACCTCCATGCCCTTGGCCACCGAGCCGGAGCCGGCCGGCAGGCCCTTGAAGTCCGGCCGCACGTCGATGTCCCAGGCCTTCACTTCCTTGGGCGTGGCGGGGCGGCCGATGCCGGGGTAGGTCTGCGCCAGGGCCGCGCCGGCCAAGCAGAGTGCAGCGGCGGTGAACAGGTGCTTAAGAGAGCTGGACATTCTTGACCTCCCCGCTCTCCTGCACCAGCCAGGTCTGGATCGAGTGGTTGTGATAGATGGAACGGCTGCCGCGCACCTTGCGCAGCTGGGCGTAGGTGGGCTGCACATAGCCCGTGTCGTCGGTGGCGCGCGACTGGATCAGCGCCGGTTTGCCGTCCCACACCCAATCGAGGTTGAAGCGTGTCAGGCAGCGGTCCAGCACCGGGGTTTCCAGCCGTGCGGTGCGCCAGTTGCGCCCACCATCCACCGACACATCCACCCGCCGGACCTTGCCGCGGCCCGACCAGGCCAGGCCGCTGATGTTGTAGAAGCCCTTGTCCAGCAGCACCTGGCCGCCCGACGGCGTGGTGACCACGCTCTTGCACTCCTGGATGCTGCTGTACTGGCGGTGCGTGCCGCCCGGCATCAGGTCCACGTAGTGGATGGCCTCGTCCTTGGCGCCATAGGGCTGGTCGCCCACCTCGATGCGGCGCAGGTACTTGACCCAGCTCACGCCCTGCACGCCTGGCACCACCAGGCGCAGCGGGTAGCCGTTTTCCGGCCGCAGCATCTCGCCGTTCTGGCCATAGGCCACCAGCACCTGGCCACTTTCCACCATCTCCATCGGGATGGTGCGTGTCATGCTGGAGCCGTCGGCGCCTTCGGCCAGCACGTAGCGGCCTCGCTTGTAGTCCACGCCGGCCATGTCCAGCAGCAGCTTCAGCGGCACGCCGGTGAACTCGCTGCAGCTGATCATGCCGTGGGTGTACTGGCAGGTGGGCACGGCGACGTTGCCCCACTCCATGCCGGTGTTGGCGCCGCACTCGATGAAGTGAAAGCGGCTCACCGAGGGCAGGCGCATCAGCTCGTCCATCGTGAAGACCTTGGGGGTCTTCACCATCTTCTCGTCCGAGCCATTCACCATCAGCCGGTGTTTGGACGGGTCCACGTCCCACCAGCCCTGGTGGTGGCGCTCGAAGTGCAGGCCACTGGGCGTGACGATGCCGAACAGGCTTTGCAGCGGCGCAAACGACACGCTGGCCTGGGCCGTCTGCGTCAGGCCCGGGCTTTGCCGGCGCTGCACGTTGGCCTCGTACTTCGAGGGTTTGCCGTAGCCGTCGGTGACCACGGGCTGGCCCAGGCCGGTGCTGTGCGCCGGCAGGTTCAGGATGTTGGTGTCGCCGCCCTCGGCGGGCACCGGGTTGCCTTGCGCCAGCGCGGCCGGCACCGCTGCACCCGCGGCGGCGGTGACGAAGGCGCGGCGGATGAAGTCGCGCCGGCCGGCCTTGGCCTCGGACCAGACGGTGCGCACGCCGTCGCGGTCCAGGAAGGACTCGGGCGCCTTCTGCAGGCGGCCGGAGGGAGGGGTGGGATCGGACAAGTCTGTCTCCTCGTACGAGGTTGTCTATCTACATATCAGCAAGTACGAATATACAGACCGACGCTTGCGCGAAACCTAGGGTATGCCCGAGGTCGGGTGCCTAGTGCGCCCTGCGTCGGTCAGGACTGGCCGACGATGGCCGCCGTGGCGACCAGCTCTTCGAACAGCGCCATCGAGACCTCGCCGGACACGGAAAACGGGTCCAGCGTCGGCGTGGCGGAGTACTTCAGCAGCAGCGCCCGGTTCAGGCGCGCCATGTTGACCTGGCCCATGGACCAGCCGGCAAACCGGCGCTCGCCGATCTCGGCATAGCTCATCAGCTCCACCTGGGTGTGGCGGTCGTCGGCGACGATGCGGTTGTAGAGCGCGTTCACCGCGCTGCGGCCACCTTCCAACACCTGCAGGAAGATGCCGTCGGAGTAACACAGCACGCCGGTGATGCCGTGCTCGGGGTTGCGTGTCTTGCATTGGCGCAGGATGTTGAGCAACGCCTCCTGGTCGACCGCCGGCACCGCGCGGCTGGCGTACATGAGTCTGACGAGCATGGTGGGCCTTCCGGTGGGTCAGGGGGTCAAGCCGATTTGCGGGGCAGCAGCGAGAGGAATTCACGCCGCAGGTTGGGGTCTTT
>CAYTWU010000322.1:0-4357 GCA_964442175.1 uncultured Rubrivivax sp. | reverse complement strand
GTCTTCGCGCACATAGGCATGGGCCAGCACATAGTCGCCCAGCTGCTGCGTGGTGCGCAGGCCTGCGCAGTGGCCCAGCATCAGCCAGGTGTGCGGTCGCAGCACGGCGATGTGGTCGGTGATGGTCTTGGCGTTGGCCGGGCCGACGCCGATGTTCACCATCGTGATGCCGCCATGGTCGGGACGCACCAGGTGGTAGGCCGGCATCTGCGGCAGCCGTGGCGGTGGTGTGCCGTGCGTGCCCGAGGGCGTGGTGACCACGTTGCCGGGTTCGACGAAGGCCGAATAACCGTTGCCGCCGCTGGCCATCGCCGTGCGGCCCAGGCGCACGAACTCGTCGATGTAGAACTGGTAGTTCGTGAACAGCACGAAGTTCTGGAAGTGCTCGGGCGCGGTGCCGGTGTAGTGGCGCAGCCGGTGCAGCGAGTAGTCCACGCGCGGCGCGGTGAACAGCGCCAGCGGCTGCGCTTCGCCGGGTGCCGGCTCCCAGGTGCCGTTGGCGATGCCGTCGTCCATCGCGGCCAGGTCGGGCAGGTCGAACAGGTCGCGCATCGCGTTGCGCTGGGCCTGGCTCAGGCTGCCTTCCAGGTGGTCGTTTTCAGCGAGCGAAAAGTGCACCGGCATCGGCTGCGCGCTGGTGCCCACCTCCAGCGTGACACCGTGGTTGCGCAGCAGCAGGCCGAACTGGTCCTTGAAGTAACGCTGGAACAGCTCCGGCCGTGTCAGCGTGGTCTCGTACACACCCGGGCCGGCGACGAAGCCGTAGGCCAGGCGCGAATCGGCACGGGCCACGGTGTCGGTCTGCACCCGCACGAAGGGGTAGCAGGCGCGCACACGCTGCGCCGGGGTTTCACCGGCGACGAAGCGCTGCAGCGATTCGCGCAGGTGCAGCACGCTGGCGTCGTAGATGCGGCGCACCTGCGCCAGTGCGGCGGCCGGGTCGTCGAAGCGGGCGGGGGCGATGAAGGGCGGGGTCAGCATGGGGGCATGGTACTCAGGCCGCACCGCCGGCGGATGACACGCCGTCCAGGTGCTGCGTGCAGCCCACGCGCAACACGGTGTGCGGCCCTTCGGCGGCGACCTCGGAAACCGCCGTGTTGGCCAGCCGCGCCGGCAGGGCCATGCCGGCCGGCCAGTGCGCATGGCGCTGCAGCGCGGCGTGGATCAGCAGCCCGTGCGACACCACCACCAGCGTACCCGCCAGGGTGGACCGCAGCGCCGTGGCGCGGGCCCAGGCCTGGGCGGCGCGGGCGTGGAAGTCGGCCATCGACTCCCCGCCCTCGGGCGCCGCCAGCATCTCGGTGGGGTCGAAGTCCAGCGTGTCCCAGGCCTGGCCGCGCAGCGCGCCGAAGTTGCGCTCGCGCAGCACCGCGTCCTCCTGCACCGGCAGGCCCGTGGCAGCGGCCAGCGCGGCGGCGGTCTGGCGCGCGCGCGGCAGGTCGCTGCTGAGGATGGCCACGGGTGGCAACGCCGCCAGCCGCGCCGCGGCGGCCGCGGCCTGCGCCAGGCCGCGTGGCGAGAGCGGCGTGTCCGCCGGTTGCATGATGCGCGCGGCGTTCAGCGCGGTTTCGCCATGTCGGAGCCACAGGATCGTCATGGCCCGATGCTATGGTGCATCGATGACCGCCGTGTTGGACACCCGCCAGGCGCGTGAACGCCGCCACCTGCTGGCCTGGCTGGGCAGCCTGCCGGTGCTGGCCGGCGGCTGCGCCGTGCAGCCGCTGCGTGGTGACGGCACACCGGCGCCGGCGCAGGTGGCCCGCTTCAGCGATTCAGCACCCGATGGCGGCCTGCCGCGTGGCTGGGACGAGTACCGCGTGCGGCGCGACATCCCGCCCAGCCGCTACTTCAGCGTGGCCGACGAGGGCGGCGGCACCGTGCTGCGGGCCACGTCGCAGCGTGGCTCCAGCGGCCTGCGCTGTGCCGTGGATGCCTACACCATGGAGCGCCCGTGGATCGAGTGGCGCTGGCGGGCGCAGGCCGTGCCCACCGGCGCGCGTGCCGACGAGCTGGAACTCGACGACAGCCCCGCACGCGTGGTGCTCGCGTTTGACGGCGACATCGCCTCGCTGCCGCTGCGTGACCGCATCTTCTTCGAGCAGGTGGAGCTGTTCACCGGCCAGCGCCTGCCCTATGCGATGCTGATGTACGTCTGGGACGCCACCTTGCCGCTGGGCCAGGTGGTGCCCTACAGCCGCAGCGGGCGCATCCGCAACCTGGTGGTGCACAGCGGCCTGCAGGGCACCGGGCGCTGGGAGCAGCACCGCCGCCACGTGGTGGACGATTTTCGGCTGGCCTTTGGCGAGGCGCCGGGCCGGCTGGTGAGTGTGGGCGTGCTGACCGACGCCGACGACCTGAAGCAGCCGATGTTGACCGACTACGGCGACATCAGGCTGCTCAGCAGCTGAGCCGCGCCCGGGTCCGTCATCAGCACGCAGCCGCGGCCGTTGCGCTTGGCCGCCAGCAGGGCCTCGTCGGCCGCCTTCAGCAGGGCATCGGGTGATTGCCGCTGCGCGGTGTCGGCCACGCCGGCCGAGAAGCTGAGGCCCTCCAGCGTGGTCTTGCCGACCGTGAAACGCAGCGCCCGCCAGCGCCGCAGCAGGGCCAGCGCCTTGCGCCGTGCGGTGGCCGCATCGGTGCGCGGCATCAGCAGGCAGAACTCCTCGCCGCCATAGCGGCAGGCCACGTCGCTGCGCCGGCTCTGCGTGGCGAGCAGCTCGCCAAAGGCGGCCAGCAGCTGGTCACCTGCCGCGTGGCCGTGGCGGTCGTTCACCTGCTTGAAGTGGTCCAGGTCGATGATCACCAGCGCCAGCGGCTGCGCCTCGCGCCGTGCCAGTGCGTGCAACTGCGGCAGCGTGTCGTTCAGGTGCCGACGGTTGAACAGGCCGGTCAGCGTGTCCTGCGTGGCCTGCTGGCGCAGTGCCTCCTGCAGCGCCTGCACCTCGCGCACGCGGCGCGAGAGTTCTTCGTTGATGGCCACCAGCGCGCCGCGCGCACGTTCGGTGGCACGCTTCTCGGCATAGGTTTCGTCCAGCCGGTGCTGCAGGCGCAGCAGCTCGGTCTGCAACGTGGCCGACTGGTAGCGCGCCTGCGAGGCCCGCTGCGCCTGTTGCCGCTGCACCGCCTGCCACTGCCGCAAGGCCGCCAGCGCCGGTGCGCTGCGGCGCGCGCGCTGCCAGGCCTCGGCCAGCACATCGAAGTACAGCGCACGCAGGCGCAGGCTCTGGCCTTGCACCGCGTCGTTCTCGGCCTGGGCCTGCACCGGCTGCAGCGCTTTCACGGCGCGCATCGGCTGGTTCTGGGCCAGCGCCAGCAGGCCGACGGCGGCGGCCTGCTCCAGGCGGTCGTCGGGCAGGCGGGGTGCGGGCTCGGCCAGGGCACGTGCCACCAGCTCGGCACCCAGCGGGCGAAAGCCCGCCTTCAGCGCCGCGATGGCCAGCGTCTCGTAGTGCGGCGCGATGGTGCCGCGCCCATCGGCCGTGGCCGGCATGGCGGCCAGTGCGCGCACGTCGGCCAGGGCCTCGTCGGCGCGGCCGAGTTCGGTCAGGCAGGTCACGCGGTTGATCCACAGCACGGCCATCAAGCGCGGGTTCTCGAACTCGCGGCAGCGCGCCAGGCCGGCGCTCACGTGGCGCAGCGCTTCTTCAAAGTCGCCGATCTGCATCAACTCGTGCGAGAGGTTGCAGTGCAGCACCGTGTCGAACCCCCGGCCGCGGCGCGGGCCGGCATCGCGCAAGGCCTGGAACATGTACGCAAAGGCCTGGGCCGAGTCGCCGTAGGCCGAATAACAGCCGGCGATGGCGTTCAGCATCACCGCCCGTTGCGTGGGGTTGAGCACCCGCATGCCTTCATCGCGCAGCGGCAGCACCTGGGCCAGCGCGTCGCTGAAGCGGCCCTGGCGCCACAGCGCACGGCCCACGGTGGCACGCGCCAGGATCAGCCCCGGCCGGTCCCCCGCGCGCTGAAAACAACGCTCAGCCGTGCGCAGCTCCTGCTCGGCCTGCGGCGCGGTGCCGTAGTACAGGCAGTGCATGCCGCCCACCAGGCGGGCCCAGCCTTCGGCCGCAGGCTCACGCGCCGCCTCGGCCGCGGCAATGGCCCGCGTCGCGGTGACGCGGGCCTGGGCGGCGTTGACGTGCAGGAGGTTCCAGGCCCGGCGGGCCTGGCGCAGCGCAGGGCTGGCGGTCGGCATGGGCGGCGATCATAGGCCGCTGTGCCGCGCGCCGGCCCATCAAGTGGTAACGATCCCTGCTGTCGCGCGCCTCACATACTGCGCCGGTACTGCCCGCCCACCTCAAACAGCGCATTTGTGATCTGGCCGAGTGAACAAACGCGCACCGCGTCCATCAACACGTTG
>CAYTWU010000321.1:0-4363 GCA_964442175.1 uncultured Rubrivivax sp. | reverse complement strand
GAGGCGGCCACCAAGCTGATCTGGCTGGCCTTGCGCAACATCACCGCGGACTGGAAGCGGGCGAGCAAGGAGTGGAAATCGGCGATGAACCAGTTCGCGATACTATACGGCGACCGCTTCACCCTCGCACCACGCTGAACGACACGAGGACAGATTCAGAAACCGCCCCACACACAAAAAACAGGACATCCCCGCCACGTTGATGGTCTGCGCTAAAAGTTCCTCCACCCCTTCTTCGCCCAGGAGTTGGCGAAACTTGACCAAGGTCGTCGCATCGCAGGGCAGCCGGTGCTCAAAGTACGCCTGCCCAGAGAAATACTGCCAGGTGGGGGTCTCGGCCCAGCGCTCCACCACCCCCTCATCAGACTCGTTGAAGGCGTGTTTGAGGTACAACAGGCTCACCATGATGCGCAGCGGCACGCGCGGGCGACCGGCGTTGGACGGCCTTGGGGTGCGCACCAGCGTCTGCCCGAACAAATCCAGCTCGGGCAGAGCCGCTCCCGCGCGCGCCTTTCGTGCGAAACGGTGGGCAACCGCCGCTTCAATCTCCTGCCACGGCATGCGCGAGGCCAGCACCGCCAGCGGGTGGCGCAGGTCGATCATCTGGTCCAGGCGCAGCCGGAAAAAATCCTCGGTGGCAGGACAGTAAGCCATCTCGAACTCCCAGAAAATCAGCGCCAAACGTCGATAGAGCGCGGGAAATTGTACCCCAAAATCAAGGAAATGTCACGATAAATCAGATGGTTATGAATATTTCAGGGTGGACTAACTAACTCGCTCAGTTTTCTGACCCCCTGTTTTTGGTGGGGTTTGGGATTCGAACTTTCCTACATCGGACGGCTTACGACCCATAGCGGCCATCGTCCAGATCCAAAGCTGCCCGTTGCGCCTTCTGCGAATCTTTCATTCGCCGGCCTGTCATGCGACCTGGTTGCTCTGTGAGACGGTTCGCAATCGCTCTGCAGTCGCAGTCACCACGTCCAATCACCCACAATCCGGCCCTTACACATTGACGCAAAACCTCCGGTCAATAGCGCCCATCTCGCTGACAGGACTCCCATGACCAACACCGCCCGTTTCGAACTCTTCTCTTTCTGGCGCACCTCCGCAACCTATCGCGTCCGCGTCGCCTTCAACCTCAAGGGCGTGACGCCGCAGGAGCACACCATCAACCTCGATGCCGGTGAGCAGCGCAGCGAGGCCTTTCTCAAGATCAACCCGATGGGCGCCATCCCGGCGCTGGTGGACCACGGTCCGGGTCAGCCGCAGACGCCCCTGACGCAGTCGCTGGCCATCCTGGAATTCATCGAGGAGAGTTTTCCGACGCCCGCGCTGCTGCCGACCGATGCGCACGGCCGCGCTCGGGTGCGCTCACTGGCTGCCATGCTGGCGGCGGACACGCACCCGTTGATCACCCCGCGGGTCAAGAAGTACCTCACCACCCAAAGCGGTTTCGATGATGCGGCCTGGCGTGCCTGGCAGATCCACTGGTTCACGACGGGCTTGCAGGCCTTGGAGCAACGGCTGATCAACGAGCCCAGCACCGGCACCTTCTGCCATGGCGACACGCCGACGATCGCCGACATTTGTCTGGCCAGCATCATCGCGGTGATGCGCGTGTTCATGATCGACGTGCCGGGCATTCCGACCGTGATGCGGGTGATGGCGGCCTGCGAGCAGCTGGAGGCCTTCGCCGCGGCCGATCCAAGCCGGCAGGTGGGCGCACCGAAGGCCTGACGGACGCCTTGGGCGGCGTCTCGGAGCGCCGCCGATCCTGCAAAGGCGCCGGCGAGCCCGCGCCCCGGTGCTGAATTCCTGCCATTTCCAGACGTCGCCTCGCCAGATCCAGACACGCGATCCTGGGTGCTCGCCATAAATTTGTCTCCAGCCGATGCCACGCCATCGCGGCGCACCGGTCACCAGCAGCAATCAAGGAGACATACCGTGACGAGTTCAAAGACGAAGGCCACGCTGGACAGCGTGCTCACCCAAACCACCCAGCGCCATGGCGGCGCACCGGGCGTGGTGGCCATGGCGACGGACCGCAATGGCAACTTCTACGAGGGCGCCTCCGGGACGCGAGAGCTCGGACAGGATCGACCCATGACGACCGACAGCGTCTTTGCGATCTTCTCCACCACGAAGGCGCTGACCGGCACCTGCATCATGCAGCTGGTCGAGGAAGGCCGCATCTCGCTCACCGACGATGCCGGCAAGTACGTGCCCGAGATTGACCAGCTCCAGGTGCTCGACGGCTTTGGCGCTGACGGCCAGCCCCGCACGCGTGCGCCCAGGCGCAAGATCACCGTCAACGACCTGATGCTCCACACCTCGGGGCTGTGCTACGAGTTCTTCAGCGCCGATGACCTGAAGTACCGCACGGCCAAAAACATCCCGACGGTGGTGTCGAGCAGCTTCGATTCGATCCGCACGGTGCTGCTCCATGAGCCGGGCGCTGCGTGGACCTACGGCGTCAACATTGACTGGCTGGGGCGCATCGTCGAGCAGCAGCGCGGCAAGCGCCTGGGCGAGGTGATGAAGGAGCGCATCTTCGGGCCGCTGGGCATGAACGAGATCGGTTTCCAGATGACCGAGGCGATGAAGGCCCGGCGCGTGACGATCCACGATCGCGCGGCCGACGGCAAGCTGACCCCGCTGCCCGACCTGGTGCTGCCCGATCCGCCGCCGATGGACATGGGCGGCCATGGCCTGTACGCCACGGTGGGCGAGTGCATGAAGTTCATCCGCATGATCCTGAATGACGGCGCCGGGCCGAACGGCCGTGTGCTCAAGGCCGAGACCGTGCAGCAGATGTCGCAGGACGGCCTCGCCGCCCTCGGGCTGTCGGTTGGCGGGTGGACCACGTCGATCCCGTCGCTCAGCAACACCGGCGAGTTCTTCCCGGGCACCGCCAAGGGATGGGCCTACACCTTCATGACCAACCGCGAGCGCACGCCCTCGGGCCGCCCCGCCAACTCGCTGATGTGGGCCGGTCTGGCCAACTGCTTCTACTGGATCGACCGCAGCAGCGGGATCGGCGGCTACTGGGCGACCCAGATCCTGCCGTTCCAGGACACGGCGTCGTACCCAGGCTTTGTGGAGTTCGAGACGGCCGTCTATCATCACCGGTGAGCCGCTGACTTCCGCGGCGCACGCCGTGAGGAGTACACCGGCATGGAAGCGATCCGCAACGTCCTGGTCACCGACGTCACCGGTGCCCCCAGCACCCGCCACCGTCTGGTGGCGTCGACGGATTGGGACGAGGTGCAGCACTGGTGCAAGCAGGTCTACATGCCGTATGACGCGGCGCCGGTCGGGCTCGTGCGGCAGCCCGACTCGGTGCTCGACGCCATCCGCATCGGGCACTTCACGCTCAGCCGCTTCAGCTACGGCGTGCCAGTGCACCTGACCGGTTTTGCCGCGGAGGCCGGCACCGGCCTGGTCCTCACGACCCTGCGTGGCGCCATTCGGCACTGGTCGAGCGGGCGGGAGTATGCGGACACGGGGGTTGGCGAAGCCTTCCTCGTGGACAACTCGCGCACCCACTACTGGCTCGATGCCGATCCGCATCATCTGCAGGTCAACCTGACCTTCCAGCATGATGCGATGGCCGCGCTCCACGAACGCTGGTTCGGCGCGCCGGCTGATGAGCGGATGTGGGCCCGCAAGTTCCGCTTCGGCGGTGCGCAGTCCAGCTGGATCAGCCTGTTGTCCTACGTGTGCCGCTGCATCACCGAGATGCCGGACGCGGTGGAGCAGGGTCCGCTGGGGCGACACCTGGAGGAGATGATCGGGCTGCACCTGTTGACGTTGTGGCGACAGCAGCTGGAGAGCCCTCAGGAGCCGACTGTGCACCGACTGGTGCCTCGCCATGTGCTGCTGGCCGAACAGCACATGCGAGACCATGCTCAGCACGCGCCCACCTTGAGCGAACTGGCGCGGAGTGCCGGCGTCAGCGTGCGCACCCTCAATGCCGCGTTTCGGGAGTTCAGGGGCTGCACGCCGATGCAGTGCCTGCGCGACATCCGCCTGAACGGCGTGCGCGCAGAGCTGCTGGTGGCCTCTCCACAGACCAAGGTTCGAGACGTGGCCGAAGCCTGGGGCTACGCCAACCTCGGCATGTTTGCCGCCAGCTACCGCAACCGGTTCGGCGAATCGCCCTCGACGACGCTTTCTCGACGCTGAACCCAATCCGGGCGATGTGTGTAAGGCCGAGCCCTTCGGCGATAGAAGGTCGACGAGCCGACGGCAGGTCTCTGGGCAGGTCACTGCCGAGTGGCCGTTCTTCGGTAACCAGAGCCGGCTGTCCGGCGCATAGGAATTTCAAACGGTCTGGTCTGTGAAAAGCCTGGAAAGCCCGACT
>CAYTWU010000320.1:0-4386 GCA_964442175.1 uncultured Rubrivivax sp. | reverse complement strand
GCGCCTGATCGAGCCCGCCGTGCTGCGCCGGCTGATCGAGACGCTGACGCCGGAGAAGCTCGCCCGGCTGCGCCAGCACCAGGAGCTGGAGCTGGATGCGCGCCGCCGCGACGACAAACGCGCGGTGATCCGGCTCTCCGGCGAGTTCCATTCGCTGGCGGCCGAGCTGGCCGGCAACTCGGCGCTGGCGCGCCAGATGCGCGAGCTGAGCACGCTGACCTGCCTGATGATCTTCCTGTACGACGCACCCACGGCCACCAGCTGCCGCGCCGACGAACATTCCCAGATCATCGAAGCGATTGCGCGCCGCGACGCCGGGCGTGCCGAGAAGCTGATGCTGGAGCACCTGGCCCACATCGAAAGTGGCATGAAGCTGGAGCCCGCCGCCGAAGAGGTGGACCTGGAAGCCATCTTCCGCCGCTGAGCCGGCGCCCGCGGTGCGCATCCTCTTGTTCAACCCCAACCGCTCGGTGCACATCACCGGGCGCATGGCGGCCTCGGCGCGTGCCGAGCTGCGTGCCCCGCACCAGCTGGAGGCCGTCACCAGCGGCGCAGGCCCGCAGGTGGTGCACGACGCCGCCACGCTGCAGCAGGCCGATGCCGAAGCGCTGCGCGCCGTGCCGGCGCTGATGCAGGACGCCGATGCGCTGCTGCTGGCGATCTCGCTGGATGGGGTGATCGACCAGCTGCGTCCGCGCCTGGCGCCCCAGCCCGTGCTGGGGATGACCGAAGCGGCGGTGGCCGCGGCCGCCGCGCTGGGCGGGCGGGTCGGCCTGCTGACACTGGGCCCGGGTCTGCTGCCGCTGTACCAGGCGCGGCTGGCCGCGTTGCTGCCGGCCGGGCGCATCGCCGGTCTGCAGGCGCCGGAACTGCCGCAGGCTTTTGCGCCGGATGCGGACCCGGCGGCGCTGCGGCCCGTGCTGCTGGCCGCCAGCCAGCGCCTGGTGCAGGATGGTGCGCACAGCATCGTGCTGGCCGGGGCGGTGCTGTGCGGCCATGACGAGGCTCTGCAGGCCGCGCTGGGCGTGCCGGTGCTGGACGGCGTGCGCTGTGCGGTGCGCCAGTTGCAGGGCCAGGGCAGGGCCTGACCAGCCCTGCTGCAGCGCCGTCAGCGGGTCAGCCAGTACACCCGCGCCGGCAGGAAGTTCAGCGGGTTCGGCGCCGTGCCGGTGAGCTTGTCCAGGTACATGCGGACCGAGACCTCCACCGCGCCGAACTTGGGCAGGCCCGGCCCGTCCGGCCCGTCTTCGTAGGGCACTTCCATGCAGAACGGTTCGCCGCGGCAATCGCGCGCCACGGTCAGCACGAAGTAGTCGGCGTGGTGGGGAAGGTCCGGCAGGAAGGGCGCCGCCGAACCCACGATGTCCAGGTCGGCCAAGGTCACCACGCCCTGCAGGTCGGTCAGGCGTGTCACCGAGTAGTTGAAGTAGGTCAGCAGCTGGTCCTGCCCGAAGCGGTGGTGGTTGACGCCGACCACGACGGCGCGGTCGTCGTTGCCGGGCAGGTAGCCGCTGCAGCGCCGGGTGCCACCTTCGGGGGTCGGGCAGTAGAAGCCGCCGTAGGTGGCATCGGGCGCGTCGTAGTTGCAGGTGCCCCAGATGTCGCGGCAGTCCCGGTCCGGGTCGATGTGGCGGATGCCGTCCGGCCCTTCATTCTTGATCTGGTAGCCCTGTGCGGCGTAGTGCTGCATCACGCGGGCGTTCAGCATGTCCAGCTCCGCCGGCGTCTGGCCCGCAAACTCGCTGCGGTCGTCCCGGATCAGGTCTTCCCAGCGCGTCAGGTCGGCGTCGTCCACGTCGCCGGCTGCACCCGTGCCCTGGAAGTACAGCACTTCCATCGCGGCGGGCCGGCGCAGCGTGTAGCGGTCGACCACACCCTTCTCGGCTTCCGTGCGGTAGGTCAGCCGGGTCAGGAAGTTCAGCCGCGATGGGACGTCGGCCCCCTGTCGCGTGAAGCGCTGCGGCACCAGCATGGTGTTGATTGCGCTCTCGGGCACGCCCTGCCGCATGAAAAACGACTTGGCCTGGCGGATGGCAGATCGCTTGGCCGAGACCAGCAGCACGAAGCTGGCATTGAACGGCCGGCCCTCCACCGTCTTCAGCGTCACGTTGTTGGTGCTCAGCCCGATGCTCGAATTGGTCTGCAGCTGCCGGCCCGTGGCGGGGTTGTGGCGCGAGAACTCGTTCATCGTGAAGCTGAAGTACGTGATCGGCGGCGGCGTGACACCGTGCAGCGCGATCACCGCATCGCCGTCGAGCTCGAAGATGTCGGTCAGGCTGCCGCTGGGCGCCTGCCCGGTCGGGATCTCGATGCCGCCGTACAGCGTCAGCGGGTTGTTGACGTAGAAGCCGCCGGCCGGTGCCACCGGCCGGGCCGCGCGGCCCGATTCGATCGTGTACCAGACCACCTTGCCCGGCAGCACCGAGTAGCCGGCCTGGCGCAAGCCGGCCAGTGCCGCCGGCTTGAACCGGCGTTCAGCCAGTGCGCGCCACGGTGCCGTGCCGCCCTGCGCCGCCGCTGTCGGCGCCTCGGAGCGCCCTTGCGCGGCGGCTGGGCTGCCAGCGGCACCCAGGCAGGCCGTGAGCAACAGAACGCAGGCGATGCGACCAAACATGGGGACCTCGGCAGGGTGGCGGCGACGCCGCAGTCTAGGGGGCTTCCCCCTGGGCACACACCCCCTACTGTGGCGGGGCGTGCCCAGGCGCTCAACCGCGCAGCCGGTGTTCGCAGGCTGGGTCGTCGCAGTTCTCGCACGACCAGGCCCGCGCCGCCGGCTCGGCGTTGCGCTGGTCCAGCCGGCTGAACAGGCCACGGCGCGGTGACGGCCGGCTGCGCAGCATCGGCGCCACCGCGTCCAGCGCACTCTGCAGGCGCTGTGCGCCGCTGCCGCTGACCAGCGACCAGCGCAGCCCATGCGCCATCAAGAGCTCACGCACCAGGTTGTCCACCGGCTCGCGCACCTGCGGGCCGTCGCGTTGCAGGCCATCCGGCTGCCAGGGGATGTCCAGCGCGGTCAGCAGCGTCAGCTGCATGCGCAGCTGGTGCATCACGGCCAGCGGCTCCAGGCTGCGGTCATCGAAGAGCAGCCGGCTGTAAACGGCCGTCATCACCGCCGTGGTGTCGCAGACCACGATGTCGTGGGTCTGCGCAGCGGCCTCGATCTGCGCGTGTTGTGTCTCGGCGATGGCCAGTTGTTCGTCCGGCCGAGGCGTGCGGCCTTCGCGTTCGCACCAGGTGCGCAGCCACTCGGGCACGGCGGTGCAGCGCAGGCCCGTGGCGTCGGCCAGTGCGCTGGCCAGGTCCTGCGCCAGCGTGGACTTGCCGGTGCTTTCCGCGCCGAGGATGGCGATCTTCAGCGTCATGTGCTCAGCGGGCCAGCCGCGCCCAGGTGCGCCAGCCCACCGCGGCCATCACGGTGAAGACGGCGTAGAGGATCACCGTGAGCCACAGCCCCTTGGCCGCAAAGAGCACCACGCTGACGATGTTCACCGCCACCCAGGCCGGCCAGTTCTCCACCAGCTTGCGGCCCAGCAGCACCTGGGCCACCAGGCTGCCGGCGGTGGGCAGGGCATCGAGCCAGGCGATGTCGCTGTCGGTGAAACGCTGCAGCGCAAGCGCGATCAAGGGCCACAGCAGCGCCACGGCCGCCACGGCCTGCCAGCGCCCGCGTGGCGACAGGCGGTGCACCACCAACGCGCCCCCGTCGCTGCCACGGCCCCGCAGCCATTGCCACCAGCCCCAGACGGCCACCGCGATGAAGACAAGCTGCAGCAGCGCTTCGCCATACAGCTTGAAGTCGGCGAACAGCAGCGCGTAGGCGGCCGACGACAGCATCGCCAGCGGCCAGGCCAGCGGGTTGACGCGCCAGTTGCAGACCACCATCCAGACGGCCAGCACGCAGGCCACGATCTCCAGCCCGGTGACCGGGCTGCCCCAGAGCGTGAACGCCGGGGCGAGCAAGGTCGCCAGCACGTTCAGGGCGCTTTGCCGGCCGTGACCTGGACCAGGATCTCGTCGGCCTTGAGCATGCCCAGCTGGGCGCGGGCACGCTCCTCGACGATCTCCAGGCCTTCCACCAGGTCGCCCACCTCGGCCTCGATGCGCGCGTTCAGTGCGCGGGCCTCGTCATTGGCCAGGCGCTGCGTGGCCAGCTGCTGCTGCAGCTGCCACACGTAACGCAGGTTGCCCTTGCCCAGCCACAGGTCGGCCTGCACCAGCAGCAACAAGGCCGCCAGGATGCCGGTGGACCAGGGCAGGCGCATCCGACGCCTCAGCGGAGGTTGTAGAAGGTGCTGCGGCCCGGGTAGTGGGCCACTTCGCCCAGGTCTTCTTCGATGCGCAGCAGCTGGTTGTACTTGGCGATGCGGTCGCTGCGGCTCATCGAGC
>CAYTWU010000319.1:0-4394 GCA_964442175.1 uncultured Rubrivivax sp. | reverse complement strand
CACGGAGCCGCCCAGCGGCAGGGCACACAGCACAAACTCGGTGTCGCCCCGCTGGCGGCGCAACAGCACCCGGCCGAAGCCGACCGAGAACCGCAGCACCTTCACACCGCAGGCCACGGCCACCCGGTAGTGGCCGTACTCGTGCACCACGATCAGCACGCCGAGCGTGAGCAAAAAGGCCAGGACGGTGGTGATCACAGCGCGAGTGTTCCGATCAGTTGCCGGGCCTGGCGCCGCGCGCGCTGGTCCAGCGCCAGCAGGTCATCCAGGCCGCCGATGCGGCCGATGTCGCCCGCGAGGGCGTCCACCGTGCCCGCGTTGACGCTGTGAATCGCGGTGAAGCGGATGGTTCCGTCCAGGAAGGCGGCCACCGCCTCCTCGTTGGCGGCGTTCAGCAGCGCACTGCTGCCTTCCGGGCCGTTCAGTGCGTCATAGGCCAGGAACAGGCCGGGGAAACGCGCCCGGTCACAGGCCTCGAAGGTGAGCGCCTGCATGGCCAGAAAATCCAGCGCGGCAGCGCCGGCCTCGATGCGCTCGGGGAACGACAGGCCGTAGGCGATGGGCACCTTCATGTCCGGCGTGCCCAGTTGCGCCAGCACGGAGTTGTCGCGGCAGACCACCATCGAGTGGACGATGCTCTGCGGGTGGATGACCACGCGGATGCGCTCCGGCGGCAGCGCAAACAGCCAGTGCGCCTCGATGACCTCGAGCGCCTTGTTCATCATCGTGGCCGAGTCGACCGAGATCTTGCGGCCCATCACCCAGTTCGGGTGGGCCACGGCCTGGTCGGGCGTCACGTCATGCAGGCTGGCCGGATCGCGCGTGCGGAAGGGCCCCCCCGATGCGGTGAGCACGATGTGGTCGATACGCTGCGCCCAGGCACTGCGGTCTTCCGGCAGGCACTGGAAGATCGCGGAGTGTTCGCTGTCGATCGGCAGCAGCGTCGCACCACCCGCGCGCACGGCCTCCATGAAGTAGGCCCCGCCGACGACCAGCGCCTCCTTGTTGGCCAGCAGCAGGCGTTTGCCGGCCCGGGCGGCGGCCAGGCAAGGTGCCAGGCCGGCCGCGCCCACGATGGCGGCCATCACGCTGTCCACCTCGGGGTGCGCGGCCACGTCGGCCAGCGCCTGGGCACCGACGGCGACCTCAGTGCGCAGCCCGAGCCGGGCCAGGCCTTCGCGCAGCGGCCGCGCCTGCTCGTCGCCCGGCACCACCGCGATGCGGGGATGGAACTGCGCACATTGCGCGAGCAGTTCATCCACCCTGCGGTGCGCGGTGAGTGCGAAGACTTCGTACCGGTCCGGGTGGCGCGCCACGACGTCGAGCGTGCTCACACCGATGGAGCCGGTGGAACCCAGGATGGCCAGACGTTGCATGCTCATGGCTCGTTATTGTTCACCGCAGCGCCAAGGCCGCCACGAGCGGAAACACGGGCAGCAGGGCGTCGATGCGGTCCAGCACACCGCCATGCCCGGGCAGCAGGCCACTGCTGTCCTTGGCACCGGCGGCACGTTTGACCAGGGACTCGAACAGGTCGCCCACCACGCTGGCCCCCGCCAGCAAGGTGAGGCAGGCCACGGTGGCCACGAATCCGTGGTCCGCCAGCAGCCGGGTCGACAGGCCGGGCACGGCGGCGGCGAAATGACGATCGGCCCATTGCCAGGCCCAGCCCAGCAGCAGCACCGCCACCCAGCCCGACACCGCGCCCTCCCAGGTCTTGCCCGGGCTGATGCTTGGCGCCAGCTTGTGGCGGCCCAGCAGCCGGCCACCGGCATAGGCGGCGATGTCCGCCACCCAGACGAGGCAGAAGACCGACAGCAGGAAATTGATGCCCGTGGCATGGGCGCGGATCAGCGCCAGCCAGGCCAGCGCCAGCACCAGCGGGCCCAGCGCCAGGCGCAGCAGCTGCGGCAGGCGGCTCCAGCCCACCGGGCCCAGCCACAACGCGAGCAGGCCGCCAACCACCCACAGGCCGGCACCGGCATCGCAGGCGCGGCAGGTCTCGCCCGCAGCCAGACCCAGGCCCCCGGCGGCGGCCAGGGCCACCGTCAGCGCGGCCAGCAGCCACGGAACCGGGCCGCCGGCGCCGTTCAGGCGGCCCCACTCCCAGCCTGCCGCGGCCACGAAGGCCAATGTCAGCAGCGCAAACGGCCAGGTGACAGTCGCAAAGAGTGCTGGCAGCAGCATGGCCAGCAGCACGACCGCCGTGATCACCCGCTGGCGCAGCATGGGGATCAGGTGGCCGGCTTGATGGCGCCGAATCGGCGGTCGCGCTGGGCAAAGGCGGCCAGTGCGGCGTCGATCTCGGCCTCGCCGAAATCAGGCCAGAGACAGTCGGTGAAAAACAGTTCGGAGTAGGCCGCCTGCCAGAGCAGGAAATTGCTCATGCGCATCTCGCCGCCAGTGCGGATGAAGAGGTCGGGATCGGGCGCAAACGACAGCGCCATGTGGCGCGACAACCAGGCCTCGTCGAACTCTTCGCCCTTCACACCCTGGGCCAGGGCCTGCTGGCAGGCCTGCACCACGTCCCAGCGTCCCCCGTAGTTGAAGGCCACCGCCAGCGTGATGCGGCTGTTCTTCTCGGTCAGGGCCTCGGCATGTTCCCAGGCCTGGCGCAGCTTGTCGGACACCGCAGAGCGGTCGCCGATGATGCGGATGCGCACACCGTCACCGGCCAGCTTGGTGAGGTACTTCGACACCGCCACCAGCACCAGGCCCATCAGGCCGGAGACTTCTTCGGTCGGCCGCTTCCAGTTCTCGGAAGAGAACGCGAAAACGGTGAGGTATTCAACCCCGCGGTCGGCAAAGCTGTTGACCGCCTTGACCAGCACATCGACCCCCGCCTTGTGGCCGAAGAAACGCGGCATGTAACGTTGGCGGGCCCATCGGCCATTGCCGTCCATCACCACCGCCACATGGCGGGGCACGGCGCGGGCGGCTTCGGGGTCGGTACCGGAAGGCAGGAGCGAGTTCAGCATCGGTGGGGACGTGCGTGCACAGGCCGATGGCGGTCAGACCGCCATCACCTCGGCTTCCTTGGCCGTCACCAGGCGGTCGATCTCGGCGATCGTTCGGTCGGTCAGGCGCTGCACGTCGTCCTGTGCGCGGCGCTCCTCGTCTTCCGTCGCGAGCTTGTCCTTCAGCAGCTTCTTCAAGTGGTCGTTGGCTTCGCGGCGCACGGCACGCACCGCCACCTTGGCGTCTTCGCCGGTGTTGCGCACGATCTTGGTCAGGTCGCGGCGGCGCTCTTCCGAGAGCGCCGGCATCGGCACGCGCAGCAGATCGCCCTGCGACGCCGGGTTCAGGCCCAGATCGGACTCGCGGATGGCCTTCTCGATCTTGGACGCCAGGCCCTTCTCCCAGGGCTGCACGCTGATCGTGCGCGCATCCAGCAGCGACACGTTGGCGACTTGGCTGATGGGCACCATGGAGCCGTAGTAGTCCACGTGCACCTGGTCCAGGATGCCCGGGTGGGCGCGGCCGGTGCGGATCTTCTGCAGCTCGTTCTTGAAGGCTTCGACCGACTTGCCCATCTTCTGCTCGGCGGTCTTCTTGATGTCGGGGATGGTGGTGGCGGTGGCCATCGTCAATCGCTCCTGTGGGTTCAGACGTGGACCAGGGTGCCTTCGTCCTCGCCGCGCACGACGCGTTCCAGCGCACCGGCCTTGAAGATGCTGAACACCTTGATCGGCAGCTTCTGGTCGCGGCACAGCGCAAACGCGGTCGCGTCCATCACCTGCAGGTTGCGCGCAATCGCTTCGTCGAACGTGATGCTCTCGTAGCGTTTTGCGTCGGGATGTTTGTGCGGGTCGGCGGTGTAGACGCCGTCCACCTTGGTGGCCTTCAGCACGATCTCCGCGCCGATCTCCGCGCCACGCAGCGCAGCAGCCGTGTCGGTGGTGAAAAACGGGTTGCCGGTGCCGGCGGCAAAAACAACGACCTTGCCCTCTTCGAGGTACTGCAGCGCCTTGGGCCGGACATAAGGTTCGACCACCTGCTCGATGCTGATGGCCGACATCACACGCGCCGTCATGCCCTCTTGCCGCATCGTGTCGGCCAGCGCCAGCGCGTTCATCACCGTGGCCAGCATGCCCATGTAGTCGGCGGTGGCGCGGTCCATGCCCACCGAGCCGCCGGCCACGCCGCGAAAGATGTTGCCCCCGCCAATAACCACCGCCACTTCGACACCCAGCGCCGTAACGTCCTGGATCTCGCGCACCATGCGCACGATCGTCGCGCGGTTGATGCCGTAGGCATCGTCGCCCATCAGGGCTTCGCCAGACAGCTTCAACAGGATGCGCTTGTACGCCGGCATGCAAAGTTCCGATCAGCGAGACAGACAAGTGTACGGCGCGCCGGCAGGCTTGCCGGCGCCAGCCAGGCTCACTGGGCCT
>CAYTWU010000318.1:0-4403 GCA_964442175.1 uncultured Rubrivivax sp. | reverse complement strand
CTGGGCACCGAGATGGCCAAGGCGCACGGGCTGGCGGCCACGAGCACGGCCATCGCGCGGTAGAAGCTGGCGCTGAAGGGCTCGTCGATCACCAGCCCGGCGAAGATCAGCAGGACGACGAGCAGCAGCACGGCCGGAACGAAGATGCGCTCGAACTTCTCGGTGAAGTTCTGGGTCGGCGAGCGCTGGGTCTCGGCCTCGGTCACCAGCTTCACCACCCGCGCCATGGTCGACTCGGACGACCGCCGGGCGACCATCACATCGAGGACACCGCTGCCGTTGATGGTGCCGGCAAACACCCGGTGCGCGGCCGCCAGCTTGTCGAAGCCGGCGAGCGCCTGCTGGCGGTCGTCCACCGGCCGCTTGTCCACCGGAACGCTTTCGCCGGTGACCGGCGCCTGGTTCACGCTGGAGTGCCCTTGGACGACGAAACCATCGGCGGGGAGCCGCTCGTTGGGGCGCACGATCACCACGTCGCCCACTTGCAGCGCCTCGACGCGGACTTCTTCCATTCGTCCATCCTCGCGCCGCACCTGCGCCGTTTCCGGCGCCAGCTGCGCCAGCGCCTCGATCGCCTTGCGCGCCCGGCCCATGGCGTAGTGCTCCAGTGAATGCCCGAGGCTGAAGAGGAACAGCAGCAGGCCGCCTTCGGCCCATTCCCCCAGGGCCGCCGCGCCTGCGGCGGCCACCAGCATGAGCGTGTCGATCTCGAAGCGCCTGGCGCGGATGTTCTCGATCGCTTCCTTCAGCGTGTAGTAGCCGCCGAAGACGTAGGCCGCGACGTACAAACCCGTGCTGATGACCTTCGGCGCCAGGCCGCGCCATTCGAGCAGCCAGCCGACGAGGACGGCGGCGCCGGCCAGCAGCGCGAACACGAGTTCGGTCTTTTCGCCGAAGGGGCCGCCACCATGTTCGTGGCTGTGCCCGGCGTGGCCGGCTTCGTCGCCGTGCTCGGCGCCGTGGTCGTCTGCGCCGTGGCCTTCCTGATGATCGTGATCGTGGTCCTTGTCCTGGCCGTGATCGTGGCCGTCACCGTGGCCATGCCCGTCGGGGGCCGTGCCCGCACGCACCTGCGCCGGAGCACTCGGCTGCGCATCGAGGCCCATCTCGCGCAAGGCCTTGTCCAGCTTGCCCGCTTCCGTCCGTTGCCGGTCGAATTCGATGCGCACAGCGCCGCCCGCCGTGACCTCGGCCTCGACCACACCCGCCAACGCCTGCACCCGCGAGGTGAGCGTGCGCGCAGCGCGGGCGTGCAGCGTGGAGGTTCGCAGCAGCAGGTGCCCGAAACGATCGCTCAGCTGCGCGCCGGCCGCATGTGCCAGTTCCCGCACGCGGCTCAGCGACACCACCTTGGGGTCGTAGTGGATGCACAGCTGGGGCGCGGCTGCCTCCGGTGCGTCGGCCACATGCACCGTGGAAATGCCCTCGCGGCCCGCCAACGCTTGCACCAGCCGCTGCACGCACTGGTCATGCACCTCGGTCACCGAAGGCAGCAGCAACGGGATGTCGAGTCTGAGTTTCAGCGATTCGGCCATATCGTTCTCCTTGTTCATTCACCACCGGAGCAACCCGCATTCCGGCGCACGGCGTGCGCCGCCGCGTCTGCTGGATGCAGCGCCGACAAGGGGCTGTCACGGTGCCTCAATCCCGTCACCTTCTTCACCGCGAGGCGCTGTCGCCCAGGCCGGGCTCGCGGATGGCCCGCGCCTTGAACAGCACGTCCAGCTCCGAGCGGTAGGCGCGGGTCTGCACACGAAATGACCCGAGCAGGGTCGGCGCGAGGTTGTCGTGCGAAAGGCTCTTCGACGCGATCTGCTGCAAGGCGGCCTGGCTGACACCCAGGCGCAGCTTTGCGCCCGCCGATAACCAGATGATCATTGGAATGCGGGTCTGCTCGGTGGGCGCAATGATTCGCGGCAGGCCATGCAAGTAGACCCCCTGTTCGCCCAGGGACTCACCGTGATCCGACACGTAGAGCAGGACACTGTCGAGCCGGTCGGCCTGCGCAGCCAGCACATCGATGGCCTGGGCCAGCACCTCGCTCGTGTACACGATGCCGTTGTCGTAGGTGTTGCGCAATGCATCCCGGCTGCAACGCTGGATCTCGTTGGTGTCGCAGGTGGGCTCGAATCGGCGAGCGGAGGGCGGATAGCGCCGGTGATAGGCCGGCCCGTGGCTGCCCTTCATGTGCAGCACGACGAGGCCGTCCGCGCCCGCTCCGGCGCCGGCCGAGGCCGCCAGCTCTTCGCGCAGGCCTTTCACGAGCACGCCGTCGAGGCACTCTCGCCCGTCGCACAGCACGGGGTCGGTGCTGCGTGACAGGTCGACGCTGGGGACGCGCTGGCACACCCCCTTGCATCCAGAGTTGTTGTCGAGCCAGCGCACCGACACCCCCGCACGGGCGAGGATGTCGAGCACGTTCTCGCGCGCCCCGGCTGCGGCCACCGAGAAGCGCTCGGCGCCGAGATCCGAGAACATGCAGGGCAGCGACGTTGCAGTGTCGGTGCCGCAGGCAGTGACTTCGGGGAAGTACACCACGTCCTTGCCCGCCAGGGCCTGGTTCGTCGGGCGCCCGTAGCCGCCGAGAGAGAAGCTCGCGGCCCGGGCCGTCTCCCCGACCATCAGCACGACCAGCAGGGGTCTGTCATGCACCCCCCCCGGCGCGCGCCGGGCATCCTCGCCCACCCGCGTCAGTTTCACGTCTGCCCGACTGCGCTCCTTCCACAGGCCGTAGAAGCCGTTGAGAACATTGGTGGGCGTCAGCAGGTGCCGCAGTTCGCGCTGGTTGCGCGCGGCGCTGGCGTAGTCGCCGTAGAACGCCGCGGCGAAGGCCAGTGCCAGACCGATCGTCAGCGCGGCGTGTCTTGCGATGCCCATGGTGGCCGCGCGCCACGAGCCGATTTCGATGCGCAACGCGACAACCAGCGCGGCGGGCAGGAGCCCGCGCAGCACCAAGTCGATCAGCAACGGCACGGAAGCCAGATCACCGGCCTCGCGCCAGTCGGTCTGCAGCACGTTGCGAACCATGCCTTTGTCGATCAGGATGCCGTAGCTGCCGATGAAGTGCGCTGCCGCCGCTGCGACCAGCAGCAACACGACGATGGCAGGCTTGGCGAGCCGCGGCCAGCACAGCAGCCGCACCATCAGGCTCAACAGTGCCCACAGCACCAGCGCGACGCCTGCCAAGGCGAACAGACTGCGCGAAGACGAGACGTCACGACCGGCCCAAAGCGTGCGCCAGAACGCCGGGTTGTCGACGGCGAGCATCCACAGTCCTGCCAGCCAGGACAAGGTGGCAGCGGGGATTTGACGGGGGAACGTCATGGCGTCCCTGTAGCGAACTCTATGGGCCGGGCCCCTTTTGCCCGCCGCCTGCCTTGGACCCCTTCGACGTGGGGCGCTTGTTCCGGAAGCGCTTGCCGAGCCGATGAGCGTACTTCTGTGGCGCGGGTACCGCCGGCTTGGGCTTGCGACGCGCCCACAGCCAGTACAGCCCGAGCGCAATCACGACGATCACGATCCAGATCAGCAGCAGCATGAGCGCCACCGGGCCGTGCATCAAGTGACGAAACACGGGACTCCGGGCTCAAGGCGTTTGCAGTTCGAGCCCGTATCCGTTGATGACCTCCTGGCCGAGGTCCATCGAATAGTGGCGCTCATTGTCGTCCAGTGGCATCAGCGAACCCTTGACCATGTATGCCGTCCAGAACGATGCCCGCACGACCTCCGCGATGAGGAAGCTGCACGACAGCAACAGCGCCAAGCGAAGCGAACGCTCCTTGGTGGCTGCCGGCAGGGTGTGATCGTGCCCTGCGCTCATCGTCCGGCTTTCTTGCGGGGCCGCGGCATGCAAGCCTTGCCCGGGATCATCAGATCGGCTCGGCCGACACGATGTCAACCACATAGATCCAGCCCGCGACGGTTGAGCCCGTCCTCGCCGCGCGCCGGATGACGTCAATGAGCGCCGGGACATCCTCGTCGTGGCAGTGCAACTCGACCTTGTACTCGTTGATGATCTCTTCGCCGAGTTCGAGCGAGTAGTGGCGCTCGGCATCGTCGAGCGGTCGGAGCGAACCCTTCACGATGTAGACGGCCATGTTGTGCTCGTCGTGATCATGGTTACCCCAGACGGGCGAGTCCTTGAGTCCGGCTATGACGTCGGCGATGCGGCTGGCGTGGACGTAGGCCTTGATTTCCTTCATGGTGTCGCTCCTTCAATGGCGGGAACAGTTTGGGGCTGCCTGCGGCGCTCGGCACGCAGTTCAGCCCATTCGTAGATCAGCGGAAGCAGCAGCAGCGTCAGCGCGGTCGAGGTGATCAGCCCTCCGACGACCACCGTGGCCAAAGGCCGCTGGGTCTCGGCACCGACGCCCGTGGACAGCAGCATCGGGATCAGTCCGAGG
>CAYTWU010000317.1:0-4415 GCA_964442175.1 uncultured Rubrivivax sp. | reverse complement strand
CTGGACGGCGCCGAGCGGCACGAGGGCCTGGGGGCCGCCATCGCCTTCGAGTCCGTCGTCAAGCTGCTGGCCGTCCTGGCCGTGGGCGTGTTTGTCACCTGGGGCCTGTTCGGCGGCCCGGCGGACCTGTTTGCGCGTGCCCTGGCGCGGCCCGATCTGGCGCGGCTGCTGACGCTGGGCGAGCAGAGCGCCTTTGCCTGGGGCCAGTGGTTCGCGTTGACGCTGCTGTCGATGCTGTCGGTGATCTTCCTGCCGCGCCAGTTCCAGGTGATGGTCGTGGAAAACGTCGATGAGCGCCATTTGAAGCGCGCCGTCTGGGTGTTCCCGGCCTACCTGTGGCTGATCAACCTGTTCGTGCTGCCGATTGCCTTTGGTGGGCTGCTGCACTTCGGCTCGGCGGCGAATGCCGATGCCTTCGTGCTCTCGCTGCCCTTGTCGCAGGGTGCGCTGTGGCTGGCGCTGGCGGTGTTCATCGGCGGCCTGTCGGCGGCCACCGGCATGGTCATCGTCGAGGCGATTGCCGTCTCCACCATGGTCTGCAACGACCTGGTGATGCCGGTGCTGCTGAAGCGTGCGCACTTCCGCTCGCGCCACGGTGGAGACCTGACCCGCCTGCTGTTGAACATCCGCCGCGCGGCCATCCTGGTGGTGCTGCTGCTGGGGTACCTGTACTTCCACCTCGCGGGCGAGGCCTACGCGCTGGTCAGCATCGGGCTGATCAGCTTTGCCGCGGTGGCGCAGTTCGCGCCCGCGGCGCTGGGCGGCATGTACTGGAAGGGTGGTACGCAGCGGGGCGCGCTGGCCGGTCTGCTGGCGGGTTTTGCCCTGTGGGCCTACACGCTGATGCTGCCGTCCATCGCCAAGTCCGGCTGGTGGCCGGATGCGTTTTTGCACCATGGGCCATGGGGCATCGCGCTGCTCAAGCCCGAGGCCCTCTTCGGCCTGCAGGGCATGGACGGCCTGACCCATTCGCTGTTCTGGAGCCTGCTGGCCAACGTGGCGGCCTACGTGGGCGTGTCGCTGTGGCGCGAGCCCAGCGCACGCGAGGCCAGCCAGGCGGCGCTGTTCGTCGATGTCGGGCTGGATGCGCCCGGCGCCAGCGACGCAACGGGCAGCCCGGCCTTCTGGCGCGGCCAGGCCGCAGTGGCCGACCTGCTGCCGCTGGCGGTGCGCTTTCTGGGAGAAGCCAAGGCGCAGGCGCTGTTTGCCGATTGGGCGCGGCGCACGCGGGTGGCCGGCATCGCGCACATCCGCGCCGACCCGGCCTTTGTGCAGTTCGTCGAGACACAACTTGCCGGCGCCATCGGCAGCGCGTCGGCGCGGGTGGTGGTGGCCGCCAGCGTGCAGGAAGAAACACTGGACCTGGCCGATGTGGTGCGCATCCTGGACGAGGCCACGCAGCTGCGCGCCGCCAACCAGCAGCTGCAGAGCCTGGACCGGCTGAAGGACGACTTCATGTCCAGTGTCACGCACGAGCTGCGCACGCCGCTGACCAGCATCCGCGCGCTGGCCGAGATGATGGCCGACGACCCTGGCATGCCGGCCGAGCAGCGCCAGCAGTTCACCACCATCATCGTCGCGGAAACCGAGCGCCTGAGCCGGCTGGTGAACCAGGTGCTGGACCTGGCCAAGATCGAATCCGGCCACGCCGACTGGCAGCATCAAGACCTGGACCTGGCCGCCCTGGTGCGCCACGCCGCCGCGGCCATGGCCGAGGCACTGCGCGAACAGGGCACCACGCTGACACTGGACCTGGCGGAGCCCATGCCGCTGCTGCGGGCCGACGCCGACCGCCTGACCCAGGTGCTGCTCAACCTGCTGGGCAACGCGGCCAAGTTCGTGCCACGCCCGGGAGGTGCCATCCACCTCACGCTGCGGCACGACACCAGCGGCATCACGCTGCAGGTGCAGGACAACGGCCCGGGTGTTCCGGCCGCGCAGCGCGCGCGCATCTTCGACAAGTTCCACCAGGCCGAGGCCGGTGGCCGCCGCCCGGCCGGCACTGGCCTGGGCCTGCCCATCAGCCGGCAGATCGTCGAACACCACGGCGGGCACATCGTGTTGCGGCCTGACACCGGTCAAGGCGCATGCTTCGAGGTGCAGCTACCGTGGACGCTGCCGGCCCAGAACAACGATTCCTCCGGAGACAAGCGATGAGCATCCCGATCCTGATCGCCGACGACGAGCCCAACATCCTGGTCTCGCTGGACTTCCTGATGAAGCGGGAAGGCTACGAGGTGCACCTGGCGCGCGACGGCCAGGAGGCGCTGGACCAGTTGCGCGCGCTGCGCCCGCGCCTGCTGCTGCTGGACGTGATGATGCCGCGCAAGACCGGCTTCGAGGTCTGCCAGGAAGTGCGCCACGACGACAGCATCAAGGACACGCTGATCCTGATGCTCACCGCCAAGGGCCGCGAGACCGATGTCGTCAAGGGCCTGGCCCTGGGCGCCAACGCCTACATGACCAAACCCTTCTCCACGCGCGAGCTGGTGCAGAAGGTGCGTGAGCTGCTGGGGACCGCCGATGAACCGTGAGCAGCAGCGCCTGCTGGTGCTGGCCGGTGGCGCCGCGGCCTTGGCCGCCGTGCTGGGCCTGTGGGCCTGGGGGGCCATCGCGCTGATGTTGTCGGAGTTCGACTTCGAGCAGCGTGCCCAGTTGGCCGCGTGGTTCGGCCCCCGCCTGCCCATCGGCGTGCTGGCGCTGCTGGTGCTGGCCGGCGCCGGTGCGGCGTTGCTGAACCTGGCCTGGCGCCGTTGGGTGGAAGCGCCAGCCCGGCTTCTGGAGCAGGCGCGTGCGCAGCTGGTGGTGGACAACCCGGCGCCGCTGGCGCCCACCGCCGGCGACACCACGCTGCGCGAACTGGCCATCGTGGTCGATGCGCTGCTGCAGAACCGCCGCCGCCTGCGCGACGACGTGACCGCGCAGGTGGCCGCCGGCAGCGCCCGTGTGGAGCAGGAGCGGGCGCGCCTGGCCGCGCTGATGGCCGAGCTGACGCAGAGCGTGGTGGTCTGCAACCTCGACGGCCGCGTGCTGCTTTACAACCAGCGCGCGCGGCTGCAGTTCAAGGCCTTGTCCGACGCGCCCGCGCTGGCCGGCGGGGCCGAGCTGATGGGCCTGGGCCGCAGCATCTACGCCGTGCTGGACCGGCAGCTGGTGGCCCATGCGCTGGAGCAGATCCGCGGCCGGCTGGCGCGTGGCGCGGCGGCGCCGTCGGCGCAGTTCGTCACCGTCACGCGCAGCGGGCAGCTGCTGCGCGCGCAGATGGCGCCGGTGCGCGACGCCGCCCTGGCCGGCGCGCCCTTGAGCGGCTTCGTGCTGCTGCTGGACAACATCACACGCGACTACGAACGCGACGCCGCGCAGGACGCCGTGTTGCTGGGCCTCACCGAGGGCCAGCGCGCGTCGCTGGGCAACCTGCAGGCCGCGCTGGAGCTGCTGGACGACCCGGCGCTGGCGCCGGCCCAGCGCGAGCGTTTCCTGGCCATCGTGCGCGACGAGTCCAGCGCGATGACACGCCGACTGCAGACCCTGGCCGCGCAGAGCACCGAGGGCCTGAAGACCCGCTGGCCGCTGGAGGAGATGCTGGGCTCGGAGTTCGTCAGCGCCGCGCTGCGGCGCATCGGCAGCACAGGCGTGCGCACCGGCTGCCTGGAGATCGACCCGGCGCTGTGGCTGAAGGTGGACAGCTTCGCGCTGATGCAGGCCCTGGCCTACCTGGCGCACCGGCTGGTCGACGAGTTCGAGGTGCGGGCGCTGCTGCTGCGCCTGCGCGCGGTGGACGGGCGTGCGCAGCTGGACCTGGTCTGGACCGGCCAGGCCATGAGCACCGAGACCGTGATGAGCTGGGAGAGCGAGGCCATGCGCTTCGGCGCCGAATCCAGTGCGCTGAGCGTGCGCGACGTGCTGCAGCGCCACGGTGGCGAGTTCTGGTTCGAGCGCGACCGTGCGGCGCACCAGGCGTTTTTCCGTTTCCTGTTGCCGCTGGCGGCAGACGTGGTCAGCGCCGAGACCGACGACACCCTGCACGCCGACAGCCGCCCCGAGTACTACGACTTCGACCTGTTTGCCCAGGGCGAGCAACACCACGCGCTGGACGACCGCCGGCTGGTGGACCTGGCCTGCACCGTGTTCGACACCGAGACCACCGGCCTGCAGCCTGCGGCCGGCGACGAGATCATCCAGATCGGCGCGGTGCGCATCGTCAACGGCCGGCTGCTGCGGCAGGAGGCCTTCGAGCAGCTGGTGGACCCGGGCCGCAGCCTGCCGGAAGCCGGCATCGCCATCCACGGCATCCGGCCGGAGATGGTGGCCGGCCAGCCGCGCATCACCGAGGTGCTGCCGGCCTTCCACGCCTACGCGCAGGACACCGTGCTGGTGGCGCACAACGCCGCCTTCGACATGCGCTTCCTGCAGCT
>CAYTWU010000316.1:0-4431 GCA_964442175.1 uncultured Rubrivivax sp. | reverse complement strand
CGACGATGGTGATGCCGAACTCGTGGAAGAACTTGCCGACGATGCCGCCCATGAAACCGATGGGCAGGAACACGGCCACGATGCTGAGCGTGGTGGCCAGCACCGCCAGGCCGATCTCCTGCGTGCCCTCCAGCGCCGCGGTGCGCGCGTCCTTGCCCATCTGCACGTGGCGCACGATGTTCTCGCGCACGACGATGGCGTCGTCAATCAACAGGCCCACGCACAGGCTCATCGCCATCAGCGTGATGTTGTTGATCGTGAAACCGAAGAGGTACATGAACAAAAAGGTGCCGATCAGCGCGATCGGCAGCGTCAGCCCGGTGATGACCGTGGAGCGCCAGGAGTTCAGGAACAGGAAGACGATCAGCACCGTCAGCAGCGCGCCTTCGACCAGCGTGCGCTGCACATTGGCCACGCCGACGCGGATGGGGCGCGATCCATCGCGGTTGACCTCGGTGGCCATGCCGGTGGGCGTGACGGCCTGGGCCTCGGCCAAGGCCCGCTGCAGGCCGTCCACCACCGCGATGGTGTTTTCGCCCTGGCTCTTCTGCACGCTCAGCAGCACAGTCCGGCGGCCGTTGTAGAGCGCCAGGCTCTCCACCTCCTGCGGGCCGTCGACGATCTTCGCCACCTGGCCGAGCTTGACGGGCACGCCGTTGCGGCGCGCCACGACGATGTCGGCAAAGTCCTCCGGCCGCTTCAGCCGTGCGTTGACCTGCACCACGCGTTCGGTTTCGGTGGCCCGCAGGTTGCCCAGCGGGAGTTCCTGGTTTTCGCTGCGCAGCGCGGCCAGCACCTGGTCCACGGCAATGCCCTGGGCCTCCATCGCCGCCGGGTCCATCTGCACCTGGATGCGCCGCTCCAGCCCGCCGATCAGGGACACCGAACCCACGCCGCGCACGTTCTGCAGGCGCTTGACCAGCACCTGGTCGGCCCAGGTGGTGAGCTCCTGCGCGCTGCGGCTGTCGTCGGGCGACAGCACGGCGATGTCGAAGATGGGTGTGCTGGCAGGGTCAAAGCGCGAGATGCGCGGCTCTTCGACATCGTCGTTCAGCAGCGGGCGCAACAGCGCGATCTTCTCGCGCACGTCTTCGGCGGCCTGGCGGCCGTCGATGTCGAGGTTGAACTGCACCACCGTGACCGAGCTGCCCTCGTAGGAGCGCGAAAACAGCGTGTCGATGCCTGCGACGGTGTTGACCGCCTCCTCGACCTTCTTCGTGACCTCGGCCTCGACGATCTCGGGGCTGGCACCGGGGTAGTCCACCGTGATCACCACGGTGGGGAAATCGATGTTCGGGAACTGGTCCACCGACAGGCGCTGGTAGCTGAACAAGCCCAGCACCACGAAGGCCAGCATGACCATCGTGGCCATGACCGGGTTGCCGATCGAGAGGCGGGTGAACCACATGGCGCGGGCCCGGGCGGGTCAGGGCAGCTTGACGGGCGTGCCGGCGCGCAGGCTGCCGACGCTGCCGCGCAGCACCGTCGCCCCTTCGGGCAGTGCGTCGGTGCCGGTGATCGCCACCGCGGCTTCCGGCGCACCGCCAAACACCGCCAGGCCGCGGGCGCCGGGTGTCACGTCCAGCCGCTGCACCTGGCCGTTGGTGGCCAGCAGCACATACGGCCGGGCACCGTCCACGCGCAAGGCCGACAGCGGCACCACGCGCGCCGGTTGCCGGTCCAGCTCGACCACGCCTTGCGCAAACAGGCCCTGGCGCAGGCCGGGCGCGGGTGCCACGGCCAGGTAGGCCATCACGGCGCGCGTGCCGGCCTGCGTGGCCGGGCTGATGCGCACCACCTTGGCGGCCACCGGCGTGGCCATGCCTTCCACCTGCAGTTGCGCCACCTGGCCGATGCGCAGGGCGGCCACGTCGGCCGGGGCCAGCGCGGCGGCCAGTTCCAGGCGCGCCAGGTCAACGATTTCGACGATGCGCGCGTCCAGCGCCAGCCGCTCGCCCGGCTGCACGAAGCGCTGGGCGACGGTGCCGCTGATCGGCGCGGTGACCACGGTGTCGCGCACGGCCTTGCGCGCCAGTTCGGCCGCGGCCTGCGCGGCGGCGTGGTTGGCGGTGGCCGCGGCCAGGTTGGAATCGGCGGTGTCGAGTGCGTTTTTGCTGATGAAGCCCTGGGCCACCAGCGCACGGTTGTTGGCCAGCGTGCGCGCGGCGATGTCCAGCTGCGCCTGCGCCGCGGCCACCTGGTCCTCGGCCTGGCGCAGCCGCCAGCCGGCCTCGGTGTCGTCCAGCTGCGCGATGCGCTGGCCGGCGCGCACGGCATCGCCTTCACGCACCGTCAGGCTGCGCAGCTCGGCCGCCAGCCGGGCCTTGACCATGGCGGTTTCCACCGCGGCCAGGCCGCCGGAGAGCGCCACCGTGCGCACCAGGTCCTGGGTGCTGGCGCGTGCCAGGTCGCTGGCGGCCAGCTCGACCGCGGCCGGCGCGGACGCGGCGGCCGATGCCGCTGGCGGTGTGCCGCCTTTGCCGCAGCCGGCCAGCAGGCTGGCGCCCAGGGCCACCACCAGGGTGGGCAGCGCAATGGAGGAGCGTGTCATGAAGCTTGGCGTTGGATGCCCCGCAGGATCAGGTCGATCTGCGTGTCCAGCATGGTTTCGGGATCGAACTCGGGGCCGTGCACCGGGCAGGCACCAAACGAGTGATGGTGCAGCACCATGAAGATCATCGGTGCCATCAGCGCATGGGCCACATCGTGCAGCGGCAGCTCGCGGAACTCGCCGCGGCTGATGCCACGCTGCACGGCGCTGGAGAGCATCTGATCGGCCGGCAGGATCACCTCGTCGGTGTAGAACTGCGCCAGGTCGGGGAAGTTGCGCACTTCGGCCACCACCACCTTGTGGATGCCGCCGGCCGGCGTGGCGCCAAAACGTTGCCACCAGACGCGCATCAGCAGGCGCAGCAGGTCGGCGCTGTTGCCTTCGAAGCTGTCGACGATGCCCTGGCCTTCGGCGATCAGGTTCGACAGGTTGTGCCGCACCACGGCCTTGAACAGCTCTTCCTTGCTCGGGTAGTACAGGTACAGCGTGCCCTTGGAGACCCCGGCGCGGCGGGCGACTTCTTCCGAGCGCGTGGCGGCAAATCCCTTTTCCACGAACAGCGCCAGCGCGGCCTCCAGCAGCTCTTGCGGGCGGGTTTCCTTGCGGCGTTGGCGGGAGCGGGCGGGGGCGTCGAGCATGCAGTTAATGACCAGTCGGTCAGTAATGTAGCCAATCGCAGGGTGCCGGGTCAACGGGCGGTCTTGTCATGCGGCTCTGTTAGGGTTTGACTCGGGTCTAGAAAGGAAGAGCATGCGGCGCCTGATCTTGTTGTGCACGTTGGCGGTGCTGTGCCTGATCGGCTGCGCCGAGCTGATGGTTCCGCGGGTGGTCACGGTCACGACGCAGTCGATGTCCGAGCGCCTGGCCCGGGAGTTTCCGCTCGATCACCGTGTGCTGGAACTGGTGGACGTGCGGGTGTCCGAGCCTCGCCTGAAACCCGATCCGGACAGCGGCCGGCTGCGCGCGGATTTCCGCGTGCAGGCCAGCGAGCGCCTGACCGGCACGCGCTTCGACACCCCGCTGGGCGTGCTGGCCGGGCTGCGCTGGCAAGCCAGCGATGGCACCTTGCGCCTGGAGCGCGTGGACCTGGATCTGCCGCCGCCTGCAGGCCAAGGACCGGGCCGCGAGCCGGCCTGGTGGTTGCGGGTGGCCGCGGTGCTGGGCGCACGGGTGTTCGAAGACCGCGTGGTCTGGCGTGCGCCGGCTGACCTCGGCCTGACCGTGGAGCGCATCACGGTCACCCCCGCCGGGGTCGAGCTGAAGCTGGTGCCGGCGCGCTGAACCGCCGCGCCAGACACCCACCCCCCCTATCATCCGGCGCTTTGCCCGGGACGAAAGGTGCTGCGCTCTTGGACCTGATGCTGTTGCTCAAGGCCGCCGTGATGGGCGTGGTGGAAGGGCTCACCGAGTTCCTGCCCATCTCGTCCACCGGCCACCTGATCCTGGCCGGCTCGCTGCTGAACTTCACTGGCGACCGGGTCAAGGTCTTTGAGATCGCGATCCAGACCGGGGCGATGTTCTCCGTCATCTGGGAGTACCGCGAGCGCCTGGGCCGCACGGTGCGCGGCATCACGCACGACCCGGTGGCGCAGCGCTTTGCGCTCAATGTGCTGGTGGCCTTCCTGCCCGCGGCGGTTTTTGGCCTGCTGCTGGGGGGTTGGGTCAAGCAGCACCTGTTTGCGCCGGTGCCGGTGGCCATCGCGCTGGTGGTGGGCGGGTTTGTGATCCTGGCCATCGAGCGGCGCCACAAACGGCTCTACGGCGAGCGGGATCTGGAAGGCACGCGCCAGGCCCGGGTGGAAACGGTGGACGACATGTCCGTGGCCGATGCGCTGAAGGTGGGCCTGCTGCAGTGCCTGGCGCTGATCCCGGGCACCAGC
>CAYTWU010000315.1:0-4447 GCA_964442175.1 uncultured Rubrivivax sp. | reverse complement strand
ACAAAGGCCACCGGTGTTTCGCCCCACTTGGGGTCGGGCTTGGCGACCACGGCGCAGGCCAGCACGGCGGGGTGGCGGTACAGCGCGTCTTCGACCTCGATGCTGCTGATGTTTTCGCCGCCGCTGATGATGATGTCCTTGCTGCGGTCCTTGATCCTGGCGTAGCGGTCGGGCTCCAGCACGGCCAGGTCGCCGGTGTGGAACCAGCCGCCGGCAAAGGCCTTGTCCGTGGCCGCGGGGTTCTTCAGGTAACCCTTCATCACGATGTTGCCGCGGAACATGATCTCGCCCATGGTCTGGCCGTCGGCCGGCACTTCTGCAAGCGTCTCGGGGTCGAGCACCGTCATCGCCTCCTGCAGCGGGTAGCGCACGCCCTGGCGGCCGTTGAGCCGGGTCTGCTCCGACAGGTCCTCCTGGGCCCAGGCCGCACGCTGGCTGGCCACGGCGGCCGGGCCGTAGACCTCGGTCAGGCCATACACATGCGTGATGTCGAAGCCGAGCCTGGCCATGCCCTCGATCATCGATGCCGGCGGTGCCGCACCCGCCACCATGCCGCGCACTTTCTGCGTGATGCCGGCGTGCAGCGCCGGATCGGCGTGGATCAGCAGGTTGTGCACGATGGGTGCGGCGCAGTAGTGGTCCACACCGTGCTCGCGCATCGCCCCCAGGATGGCCGGCGCTTCCACGCGCCGCAGGCACACGTGCACCCCGGCCTGCAGTGCCACCGTCCACGGAAAGCACCAGCCGTTGCAGTGGAACATCGGCAGCGTCCACAGGTAGCGCGGGAACTGCGGCATCGTCCAGGTGACGGCGTTGCACACCGCGTTCAGGTAGGCGCCGCGGTGGTGCGTGACCACGCCCTTGGGGTCGCCCGTGGTGCCGCTGGTGTAGCTGACGGCGATCGCGTCCCATTCGTCGGCGGGGCCTTCCAGGCGGGGCAGCGGTGCGTAGGCCGCGAGCAAGGCTTCGTATTCGTGCGCACCCAGGCGCTCGCCGGGGCCGGTGTACTCGCTGTCGGCCACGTCGATGACGATGGGCTCGCGGCCATGTTCGCTGCGCAGCAGCCGCAGGGCCTCGGCCACGGTGGGCGCGAACTCGCGGTCGGTGATCAGCACGCTGGCTTCGCAGTGGTTCATCTGCCAGGCGAGCAAAGCGGCGTCCAGCCGGGTGTTCAGGGTGTTCAGCACCGCGTTCAGCGCCGGCACCGCGTAGTGGGCCTCCACCATCTCGGGTGTGTTGGGCAGCATCACGCTGACCGTGCTGCCGCGGCCCACGCCCAGGGCCCGCAACGCCGCCGCCAGGCGCGCCGAACGTTCGCGCAGCTGCGCCCAGCTGGTCCGGCGCTGGCCGTGGATGACCGCGGGCAGGTCGCCAAAAACCTCGGCGCTGCGCTCCACGAAGGCCACCGGGCTGAGGGCGACGAAGTTCGCGGGCTGCCGGTCCAGGTGCTGGTCGTAGAGGCTGGTCATCGCAAGTTCCTGCAGGGCATGCTCAAGTTGCGGGGCGCGCGGCCGACAATCCTAAGGCCATGCGCGCGCTGCTCCTCCTGATCGTCTTCACCCTGCTGGGGCCGGGCTCCGCGCTGGGCGCGATGCCGCCGGCCATGCTGGTGCAGATGCAGCGCGCCGACGACCACCCGCGCGAAGCGCTGTCGCAGATCCAGCTCCAGCTGGACGCCGCACGCGCCATGGGCGACGACGAGGCCAGATTCTGGTGGTCGCTGGCCGCGGCGCGGGTGCTGGCCAAGCTGGAGCAACATGGCCAGGCCACGCAAAACGCCGAAACCGCGGCCGCCTTGCTGGCCCGCACGGTGGCGGCGCCCGAGCCGCAGCGCCTGTGGCTGCAGCTGGCCGAGCTGGACGCGCAGGCCGCCTTGAACGACCGCACCAGCCTGCTGCCCCGCGTGGCCGCCTTGCGCAGCCGGGCCGAAGCCCTGGGCGAAGCCCGCCTGGCCTGCGAGGCCCGCGGGCTCGAACAATGGATGCTGCTCGATCTGCGCAGCGACGACGAAGCCTGGCTGATGGCCGAGGCCGTGGAACGCTGTGGCCAGGCCCTGGCCTGGCCGGAGCAGGTGGCCTCGGCCCAGCTGACCTTTGCGATCCTTGCGCGCCAGCGGCTGGCCGATGGCAGCACCGGCCTGCAGCCCCAGCGCCACCTGGCCCAGGCCCTGGAAACCCTGGGGCCGCGCCCTGCCCGCTTCCTGCGCAGCCTGATCGCCTGGGAGGCGGGCATCGTGCTGCGCCACCAGAAGCAGCTGGAACCTGCGCTGGCGCAGCTGCAGCAGGCGCGCAGCCTCAGCCAGGAGCTGGACGACACCGCCGGCGTGGCCGCGGCCAACCTCGAGATGGCGGCCGTGCTGCTGGCACTGGGCCGGCCCGAGCCCATGCTGCCGCTGCTGGACGAAGCCGCGCGGCTGCTGGCCGCCGGCGGCGAGGGCGACCTCGCCTTCCGCATGCCGCGCGTGATGCAGCTCAAGATCGAAGCCCTGATCCGCCTGGACAGCCCGCAGTTGGCAGGCGCAGTCGCGCAAGCCCAACGCTGGTCTGCCGACGTCAATGCCGGCAACCGCACCGACCTGCAGCATGCGATGGCCAAGGCCTATGCGGCCATGGGCCGGCCGGTGGCGGCCTACGAGATGCTGCGCACCGCGATCCAGACCGAACAACAGGCCCGCACCGTCGCACGCGACACGCAACTGCAGCGCCTGCAGGCCCGGTACGACACCGTCCGCCGCGACGCCGAAAACGCCGAGCTGCGCCTGCGCAGCGAAGCCGCCAGGCTGCAGCTGGATGCCGAGGCCGGCCGCCGCCAGACCCTGACCGCTGGCGTCGTGGCCCTGGCCGCGCTGGCCCTGGTCGGTTTCACCTTCGGCGGCCGTGAGCTGGCGCGACGCCGCCGCATGGCCGAGTTGGCGCTGCGCGACGACCTCACGGGCATGCCCAACCGCCGCGCCGTGCAGGCCTATGCGCAGGAGCAGCTGGTGCAGGCGCAGCGCCTGGGCCTGCCCTTCACGCTGGCCCTGATCGACTTCGACCACTTCAAGCAGGTCAACGACCGTTTTGGCCATGCGGCAGGCGATGCCGTGCTGCGCGCCTTCGGCCAGGCCGCGGGCGGTGTGCTGCGTGGCCAGGACCGGCTGGGCCGCTGGGGCGGCGAAGAGTGGCTGCTGGTGATGCCGGGCACGCGGCTGTCGGAAGTCGATGCGGTGTTCGACCGGCTGCGCGAGCGCTTTGCGATCACGCTGGTGCCGGGGGTGCCGGTGGAGGCGCGCTGCACCTTCTCGATGGGGGCGGCCGAGCTCGACAGCCGGGCGCAGGACCTGGACACCCTGGTGGCCGCCGCCGACGTCGCGCTCTACCGCGCCAAGCAGGAAGGCCGCAACCAGCTGGTGGTGGCGCCACGCGCCGAGGCCGCCTGACCGCGCTCAGCCGGTCGCTGCGGCCAAGGCCTGGTCGACGTCCCAGAGGATGTCGTCGATGTGCTCCAGCCCCACCGAGATGCGCACCATGTCCGGCAGCACGCCAGCGGCCCGCTGCTGGGCATCGTCCAGCTGCCGGTGCGTGGTGCTGGCGGGGTGGCTGATCAGCGTGCGCGTGTCGCCGATGTTCACGAGGTGGCTCATGAACTGCGCCGCTTCGATGAACTTCACGCCGGCGCCCAGGCCACCCTTCACCCCAAAGGCCAGCAGGCCCGAAGCACCCCGCATCTGGCGCTGCATCAGCGCATGCTGCGGGTCGCCAGGCAGGCCCGGGTAGCGCACCCAGGACACACGTGCATCGGCCTGCAGGAAACGCGCGACCGCCAGCGCATTGCTGCAGTGCCGCTCCATGCGCAGCGGCAGCGTCTCCACGCCCTGCAGGATCTGCCAGGCGCTCATCGGGCTCAGCGCGGCGCCGAAGACCCGCAGCGCCTCCATGCGGCAGCGCATCGAGAAGCCGAAGTCGCCGAAGGTCTCGTAGAACTTCACGCCGTGGTAACCCGGCGAGGGCTGGGTCATGCCCGGGAACTTGCCGTTGTCCCACGGGAACTTGCCGCCTTCGACGATCACGCCGCCCAGCGTGGTGCCGTGGCCGGCCAGGTACTTGGTGGCCGAGTGCACGACGATGTCGGCACCCAGCGCCAGCGGGTTGCACAGCGCCGGGCTGGGCACGGTGTTGTCGATGACGAGCGGCAGGCCGTGGGCGTGCGCCACGTCGGCCACCGCGGCGATGTCCAGCACCAGCAGGCTGGGGTTGCCCAGGCTCTCGGCGAACAGCGCGCGTGTGTTGGGGCGGATCGCAGCGGCAAAGGCGGCCGGGTCGCTGGCATCGACAAAACTCGTCTCGATGCCGAACTTCTTCAGGTTCACCGCCAGCATGCTGACGCTGCCGCCGTACAGCGCCCCGGCCGCCACCACGTGGTCACCGGCCTGCAGCAGCGTCATCAGCGCCATCGCCTCGGCCGCCAT
>CAYTWU010000314.1:1692-4453 GCA_964442175.1 uncultured Rubrivivax sp. | reverse complement strand
TGTCCAGCCGCCGGCCATCGCAACGGTATCGCAGGCGAGATCGAACGCGCGGCCTGGCTGATCAAGCACGCCCCCAAAGGCTTCAGCATCTACTCCGGCGACGACAGCACCGCGGTGGCCTTGATGCTGCTGGGTGGGCACGGCAACGTCAGCGTGACCGCCAACGTGGCACCGCGGCCGATGCACGAGCTGTGCATGGCGGCGATCGAAGGCGACGTGAAGCGCGCCACCGCGCTGCACATGCAGCTGCTGCCGTTGCACCGTGAGCTCTTCTGCGAACCCAGCCCGGCACCCGCCAAGTGGGCCATGGCACAACTGGGCCGCTGCCGGCCCAGCGTGCGCCTGCCCATCCTGCCGCTCACCGAGGCTGGCCAGGCCCGCGTGGGCCAGGCCCTGCAGGCCGCCGGCCTGGCCTGAGACCTCCTCCGTCCCCGCGCGTGCGGTGCCATGCCTGGCACCCACCGCCAACCCGAGACCGACCGTGAGAGTTCCTTTCCCCACCACGACCATGACGGCGGCTCTGCTGGCCCTGGCCGTTGCGAGCACCGGCTGTTCGAGCCTGAGCGACGCCATGTCCGGCTCCAAGATCGACTACAAGAGCGGCGCGCAGCAGACCAAGGGCCTGGAAGTGCCGCCCGACCTGAGCCAGCTCGCCCGCGAAGGCCGCTACCAGCCGCCCGCGGCCGTGGTGAGCGCCGCCACGGCCGCGCAGCCGGGCACGCGTGCCGTGGCCAGCACGCCAAACGTGGCCCCCACGGCCGTGGCCGGCATGAACATCCAGCGCCAGGGTGACACACGCTGGCTGGTCGTGCCGATGTCGCCGGAGCAGGTCTGGCCGCAGCTGCGCGCGTTCTGGATCGAATCCGGCTTCCGCCTGATGGTGGACGACGCCGCCGTTGGCGTGCTCGAGACCGATTGGGCCGAGAACCGCGCCAAGCTGCCGCAGGATTTCCTGCGGCGCACGCTGGGCACGGTGTTCGAGAACATCTACGACAGCGGCGAACGCGACCGCTTCCGCACCCGCGTGGAGCGCACGGCCACGGGCAGCGAGATCTACATCGCCCACCGGGGCCTGCAGGAGACGGTGAGCGGCGCACAGAAGGACGACGTGCGCTGGAACACACGCCCCAGCGACCCGCAGCTCGAAGCCGAATTCCTGAGCCGCATCATGTTGCGCCTGGGCAGCACCGAAGCCACCGCACGCACCGTGCTGGCCACGCCGGCCGCCACCGCCACGGCACGCGCCCGCTTGCTGGAAGGCCAGGCCACGGCATCGCTGGAGGTGGACGACAACTTCGACCGCGCCTGGCGCCGCGTGGGCGTGGCACTGGACCGCACCGGCTTCACCGTGGAAGACCGCAACCGCAGCGATGGGCTGTACTTCGTGCGTTACGTCGACACCAAGGCCCCGGATGAGCGCGGGTTCCTGGCCAAGATCTTCGGTACGGGCGACGAAGCCGGCAAAGCCCAGCGCTTCCGCATTGCCTTGCTGGGCGGCACCGCCGCCACGGGCAGCCGCACGGTGGTGGCGGTGCAGAACGCCGACGGCGCGCCCGCCGCGCCGGACGTGGCGCAGCGCATCGCCGGTGTGCTGCTGAACGAGTTGAAGTGACCTGCCTTGCCGCCGCCGCATGCCGGCGGCAGGCGCAAAAAAGCCGCCCGAGGGCGGCTTTTTTCTGGGCCAACGCGCCTGACGGCGCGCTGTGCTTACTTCGATGCGGCCGAAGCAGCAGCGGAGGCAGCGTCCACGGCAGCCGAAGCGGCTTCAGCGACGGGGGCCGGAGCCGGGGCCGGGGCGGCGGCGGGGGCCGGCGCCGGGGCGGGCGCTTCTTCCTTCTTGCCGCAAGCGGCCAGGGCAACGGCGGAGACCAGGGCGGCCATCAGGAGCGACTTGTTCATGAACTATCCTCTAAGAGATGTGATTCGTTGGGATTGACCGGTCCTTGGGGGAACTGGCCTTGCGACCGCGGTTCCTCCAAGCGTGCACCAGGACGGTTCACACCCCGGTATCACAGCCCATGAGTATAGCCCGGGCTAGGGCATTCCCTAGAGCCCCAGGGGTTTGATCGGCCACGCGCTGACAGAATGTTGCAACACAGCATCAATCTGCTCACGTGCGGCAGCGGCTTCGGCCGCGTGGCGACGGGCCCGCCCCCGCGGCGGGTCGCGCTCCCAGAGCGTCAGCAGCGTGGGCCCGTCGTCCAGCAACAGCGTCGGCAGGGCCACGCCGATGGCTTCTTCTGGTGCACGCGCGTCGATCGCATGGCTCCAGGGCGTGCGCCACTGCGTGAAGCGCGGGTGGGCCCGCTCGATCCGGTCGAAGCGCTCGGCCAGCATCACGAGGCGGCGGCCGGGACGGCGCAACCACGGGCCCAGGCTGTCCAGCACGGCCGGGTGGTCCAGCGGCCACAGGCTGAAATCGGGATCGACCCAGAGCAAAGTGCGGCTGTCGCGCGCCACCGCGGCGGCCAGCGCCGCCTGCACCCCGGCAGAAAAGCTCGCCGGGCTGTCGATCTCCACCGGCGTCATCGGGTGGTCTCCCACTCGTGCACCCAGCCATCGTCCAGCCAGTCGTCGACGATGGCCTGTGCACCCGCGCTCAAGGCTGCGCGGTCGCGTGCGCTCAGCCTGCGCTCGTCCGCCAGGCGTTGCAGCAGGCGGGCATCACGGCCCGTCGCGCGCCAGGACTCGCCGTTCATGAACAGATGGCGCTCGTCGTAGAGCATGCGCGTGCGCGCATCCAGGCGCAGGCCTGCATCGC
>CAYTWU010000314.1:0-1682 GCA_964442175.1 uncultured Rubrivivax sp. | reverse complement strand
GACCTGGGCCTTGGGCTCGGTCAGCCACTCGCCCAGCGCACGTGGCAACGCTGCCGGGTCGGCCAGTGCGCAGCGCACGGCGTCCGCAGCAAAGGCGGCGTAGGCAGCCGGCACCTGGCCTGGCATGGCCACCGGGGCCTGATCCCGATCAGCGTACAGCGGGTCGCGGCCCTCCCGGTCGGTCTGCGCATCGGCCAGGCGCACCAGCAGTTCGCGCGCCAGCTCACGCCGGCCCGGCGCGCGGAAGCCGATGGAGGCCGTCATGCACTCGCCCTGGGCCACGCCGTCGTGGCCCCACTGGGGCGGCAGGTACAGCATGTCTCCGGGTTCCAGCACCCAATCGAACTCGGGCTCGAAGTGCTGCAGGATCTTGAGCGGCTGGCCGTCCACCAGGGTGCGGTCGGGCGCGCGGCCGACACGCCAGCGCCGGCGCCCTTGCACCTGCAGCAGGAACACGTCGTAGGAATCCAGGTGCGGGCCCACGCCGCCACCCTCGCTGGCCCAGGACACCATCAGGTCGTCCAGGCGCGCGTGGGGCAGGAAGGAGAAGGCGTTCAGCATCGCGTGGGCCGCCGGCACGTGCAGGTCCAGGCCCTGCACCAGCAAGGTCCAGCCCGGCCGGGACACCGGCGGCAGCGCACGACGCGGCAGCGGGCCATGGCGCAGCTTCCAGCCGGCGGCGCCCTGCTGCACGAGCCGGCTCTCCACACCCGGCTGGGCAGCCAGGTCGAACAGCGGCGCACGCACCAAGGGTGGTGTGACGCCGGGCCAGGCCTGGCGCACCAGCAGCGGCTTTTTCTGCCAATGCCGGCGCATGAACTGCGCCGGGCTCAGGCCGCCCAGCAGGGGCAGCGCGGTGTCCAGGGTCTCAGGGTGCATCGCCGGATTTTCACGCATGAGAAAATCCGGCGATGCTGATCACCCCGCCTTGTGTCGTCACCCTGACCTGGACCCTGACCGACGCCCAGAACCAAGCCATCGACGCGCTGGACACGCCCACCGATTTCCTGTTCGGCGGGCAAGACCTGCTGGCCGGGGTGGAGGACGCCATCGCCGGCCAGAGCGCGGGCTTCGAGGCCCATGTGCAGATCGAGCCGGAGCAGGCCTTCGGCGACTACAAGTCCGAGCTCGTGTGTTTCGAGCCGCGCAGCATCTTCCCGGCTGAACTGGAGGTGGGCATGGCCTTCGAAGGCCTGCCGCCCGGCCACCAGAGCCCGGACATGCCCGGCGACGCGATCTACCTGGTGAGCGAGGTCTACCCCGAGCACGTGGTGCTGGACGGCAACCACCCGCTGGCCGGCATGGCGCTGCGCGTGGCGCTGAAGGTGGTGGCGGTGCGCGCCGCGACGGACGAAGAAGCCGAGGCCGGCACGCTGGGGGCGTCGGCCGTCAGCGTGCTGCAGACCGCGCCCTCACCCGCGTCGTCAGGCGGCGGCCACCTGCACTGAGCCGTTTCAGCCGCGGCCGGTGGACCCAAAACCACCGGCGCCACGCGCCGAGGCATCGAAACTGTCGACGAGCCGGAAGCTGGCCTGCACCACCGGCACGATGACCAGCTGCGCGATGCGCTCCATCGGCTGCACCGTGAAGGCCTCGCGGCCGCGGTTCCAGCAGCTCACCATCAGCGGGCCCTGGTAGTCGCTGTCGATCAGGCCGACCAGGTTGCCCAGCACGATGCCGTG
>CAYTWU010000313.1:0-4453 GCA_964442175.1 uncultured Rubrivivax sp. | reverse complement strand
GAGCCTGATCGCGGTGATCATCCAGTTCGCTTACCCCTTCATGTTTGCCAACGCCAAGGAAGCTGACGCGGTGGTGGACGGCCCCTTCGGCCAGAAACTGCATGCCAGGCTGGCCGACAAGGGCATCGTGGGCCTGACGTACTGGGAGCTGGGCTTCCGCAACCTGACCAACGGCCGCAAGCCCATCAAGAACACCGAGGACATCGCCGGCCTGAAGCTGCGCGTGATCCCGAACGCGATCAACGTCGACTGGGTCAAGGCCCTGGGTGCGAACCCGACGCCGATGGCCTTCCCCGAGGTCTACGCCGGCCTGGAAAGCCGCGCCATCGACGGCCAGGAGAACCCGCTCAGCGTGATCCTGGCCAACAAGTTCTTCGAGGTGCAGAAGTTCCTGACCCTCACGAACCACCAGTACAACCCGCAGTCGTTCATCGTCAGCAAGAAGGTCTGGGACGGGCTGTCGGCCGACGAGAAGAAGATCATCGCCGACGCCGCGGTGGAAGCAGGCCGCTTCCAGCGTCAGGTGAACCGCGACGCCGCCGCGGGCCAGCTGGACGCACTGAAGAAGGCCGGCATGCAGGTGAGCGAACTCTCGCCGTCGGAGATGGCCGAGTTCCGCGACAAGATGAAGCCGGTGGTCGACAAACACGGCGCCGCCATCGCCGCCACCGTGGCCGAGTTGCAGGCCGAGCTGGCCAAGGCCCGCAAGTGATGCTGGCCGGCCTGATCGGCGCCGGCATCCAGCGTTCGCTGACCCCGGCCATGCACATGGCCGAGGCCGGCCACCACGGCCTGCGCCTGCACTACCAGCTGATCGACCTGGACCGGGCCGGCGTGACGGCCGACGCCTTGCCGACGCTGATTTCGGCCGCACGCTGGATGGGCTTCACCGGCCTGAACATCACCTACCCCTGCAAACAGGCAGTGCTGCCGCTGCTGGACGAACTCTCCGACGAAGCGCAGGCGATGGGCGCGGTGAACACCGTGGTCTTTCGTGATGGCCGGGCCACCGGCCACAACACCGACGGCAGCGGCTGGCGCTGGGGTTTCCAGCAAACGCTGCCCGACGCCGACCTGTCGCGTGTGGTGCTGCTGGGCGCCGGCGGCGCCGGCTCGGCCATCGCCCACGCGCTGATGCGCATGGACACGGCACAACTGCTGCTGGTGGACGCCGACCCGGCGCGTGCCGCGGCCTTGGCGGCCGAGCTGAACCGCCTGTACGGGGGCCACCGTGCCATCGGCGAAGCCGCCGTGGCCCGCGCGATGGCTGGCGCCAGCGGCCTGGTGCACGCCACGCCCACCGGCATGGACAAGCTGCCGGGCCTGCCGCTGCCGGCCGCGTTGCTGCACCCGGGCCTGTGGGTGGCCGAGATCGTGTACTTCCCGTTCGAGACCGCGCTGCTGAAGGCCGCGCGTGCGCTGGGCTGCCGCACGGTGGACGGCGGCACCATGGCCGTGGGCCAGGCCATCGGTGCGTTTGAGCTGTTCACCGGCCTGCAGCCCGACCCAGTGCGCGTGGCGGCGCATTTCCGTCAACTCATCAACCGCTGACCATGCGCCGCGCCATCGCCACCGTCTCGCTCTCGGGCATGTTGCGCGAGAAGCTGGAGGCCATCGCCGCCGCACGTTTCGACGGCGTCGAGATCTTCGAGAACGACCTGTTGCAGTTCCCGGGCAGCCCGCGCGACGTGCGCCGCCTGTGCGAGGACCTGGGCCTGCGCATCGACCTGTTCCAGCCCTTCCGTGACTTCGAGGGCGTGGGCCCGGCCCAGCTGCAACGCAACCTGGACCGCGCCGAACGCAAGTTCGACCTGATGCAGGAGCTGGGCACGGACCTGGTGCTGGTGTGTTCCAACGTGCAGCCGGGCCTGGACCCCGATCCGGCGCTGATGGCCGGCCAGTTGCGCGAGCTGGCCGAGCGCGCCGGCCGGCGCGGCCTGCGCATCGGCTACGAGGCCCTGGCCTGGGGCACGGCGGTGAACCGCTTCGCGCAGGCCTGGGACCTGGTGCAGCGCGCCGACCACCCGCATCTGGGCCTGATCCTGGACAGCTTCCACACCCTGGTGCTGAAGGACGACTGGCGTGCCATCGCCGGCCTGCCGGGCGAGCGCATCTTCTATGTGCAGCTGGCCGATGCCCCCTGGGTCCACACCGACCCGCTGACACACAGCCGGCACTACCGCTGCTTCCCGGGCCAGGGCGAGTTCGCCGTCGCGCCTTTCCTGGGCGCGGTGCTGGACGCGGGTTACACCGGGCCGATCTCGCTGGAGATCTTCAACGACGAGTTCCGCTCCGCACCCGCACGCGCCAACGCCGCCGACGCGATGCGCTCGCTGCTGTGGCTGGAGGAGCAGGTGCGCGCCCTGCCCTCGTTGCATGCACCGCACGACACACACGGCGCCTCGCACCGCGTGCCGCTGCTGGACCCACCGGCCCCGCCGGTGCACCACGGCTGGTCCTTCCTGGAGTTCGCCGTCGATGCACCCACGGCCGAGCGGCTGAGCGCCTACATCGCCGCCCTGGGCTTCGTGCGCATCGGCCGCCACCGCTCCAAACACGTGGAGCTCTGGGGCCAGGGCGATGTGCGCATCGTGCTGAACCTGGAGGACGACTCCTTCGCGCGCAGCTACTTCGAGCTGCACGGCACCTCGGCCTGCGCCGTGGCGCTGGCCACCGACAACGCCGCTGCTGCGCTGGCGCGTGCCGAAGCCCTGGGCTGCACGCGTGTGGCCGGGCGCGTGGGTGCGAACGAGCTCACCATCCCGGCCGTTCGGGCGCCCGATGGCAGCCTGGTCTATTTTTTTGACGTGCACCGCGGCGGCAGCCATGGTTTCGAGGCCGATTTCGTCATCGAACACCCGTTGCCCGCAGACGCCGCCTTTGCGCCGGCGGGCCGCATCGACCACATCGCCCAGGTCATCCCGGCCGGCCACGTGGAGCGCTGGGTGCTGTTCTACCGCGCGGTCCTGGGCCTGCAGCCCCAGGGCCAGGCGGTGCTGCACGACCCCTACGGCGTGATCCGCAGCCGGCCGCTGGAATCGGACAACGGCGCGCTGCGCTACGCGCTCAACGTCTCGGAGCGCGACAGCACGGCCGTGGCGCGCTCGGTCGGCCAGTTCGGCGGTGCAGGCGTGCACCACATCGCGGTCGAGGTGCCCGATGCCGAGCTGGCGGTGCAGCGCCTGCGCAGCAGCGGCGCCACGCTGCTGCCCATCCCGGCCAACTACTACGACGACCTGGAAGCGCGCTACGGCCTGGCGGCCGACCTGCTGGCGCGCTGGCAATCGGCCGGGCTGATGTTCGAGCGCGACGCGGCGGGTGGCGAGTTCCTGCACGCCTACACCGTGCCCTTCGATGGCCGCTTCTACTTCGAGATCATCCAGCGCCGCGGCGGCTACAGCGGCTACGGGGCCGTCGACGCCCCGGTGCGGCTGGCCGCGTTGGCACAATGGCAGCGCGCCCATCCCGCGGAACCCCCGGAACCCAACCGATGAAGATCCTGGTCCTGAACGGCCCCAACCTGAACCTGCTGGGCACCCGCGAGCCGCAGACCTATGGCGCCACCACGCTGCCCGAGGTCGAGGCCATGGCCACGGCCCTGGGCCAGGCCCGCGGCGCCACCGTGCTGTGTTTCCAGAGCAACCACGAAGGCGCGCTGATCGACCGCATCCACGCGGCGCGCACCGAAGCCGTGGACGCCATCGTCATCAACCCCGGCGGCCTGACACACACCAGCGTGGCGCTGCGCGATGCGCTGGCCGGCGTGGCGATCCCGTTTGTCGAGGTGCACATCAGCAACGTGCACAAACGGGAAGAGTTCCGCCACCACTCCTACCTGTCGGGCATTGCGCTTGGCGTGCTGGCCGGCTTCGGGGTGGACGGCTACCGCATGGCGATCACCCACCTGCTGGACCAGCACGGCTGAGCGGCGCGGGTCAGCGCAGCAGGTCCAGCAGCGTCAGCGTGTCCAGCCCGGTGCGGCGGCGGAAGGCCCCGCTGGCGGGCCCCGGGGCCAACAGCAGCGCGTTCAGCAGCGGCAGTGCCGACGTGGTGCCGGCGTCGGCCAGCAGCACGTGGCGGCCGGCACCGTCTTCTTCCAGCCGCGCCACCCAGCCCAGGCTCATCAGCAGCTCCAGCGTGGGCTCCACCTGCAGCGGGTCGGTGCGCAGCGCGGCGGCCAGGTCGCCCGAGCTCAGCCCCTGGCGGGCATCGGCACGCGCGGCGGCCAATTCCTGCAGCACCGCCAGGGCCAGCTCGAAGCGGTGGCCCGGCGTGGCACCGCGCCGCGCCACGCGCATCTGCAGGCTGGGCGCGTAGGCGGCGATCACCGCGCCCAGCAGCACGATGACCCAGCCGAGGTAGATCCACAACAGCAGGATCGGCGCCGTGGCGAAGGCGCCGTACACCGCCGAGAAACTGGGCACCGAGTTGACGTACCAGACCAGGGCCCGCT
>CAYTWU010000312.1:3747-4477 GCA_964442175.1 uncultured Rubrivivax sp. | reverse complement strand
AGAAGCCGACGATGATGACCACGTCGTGCAGGTTGGCGACGATGCCGGCCACGGCGAACTTCCACTCGAAGCGCAGCGCCAAGTACAGCATGATGCCGACGATGGTGGCCGCCAGCGCATACGCGCCGTTCACATAGAGCTCGGCACCCACCGACGGGCCCACGACCTCGGTACGCATCAGCTGCAGCGGCTCGCTGCCGGCGGCGTCGCAGGCCGGCCGGCTGACGGCCTCGCCCTGGGGCGTCGTGTAGGCCTTGGTGACCACGGCACCCTGTTCGGCCTTGCACAGCACATCGAAGACACGCGCCGCCAGGTCTTCCTGCTTCTGGCCGTCGCGCACCGGCAGGCGGATCAGCACATCACGCGAGGTGCCGAAGTTCTGCACCTGCACCTCGCCCAGGCCCAGGCCCTCGACCAGGCCGCGGGTCTTGTCGATGTCGGCCGTCTGCGTGTACTGCACCTCGACCACGGTGCCGCCGGTGAACTCGATCGACAGGTGCAGGCCGCGCGTGGCGATGAAGAAGACCGCGGCGGCAAAGGTGAGGAACGAGATCACGTTCAGCACCAGCGCGTGGCGCATGAACGGGATGTCCTTGCGGATCCTGAAGAATTCCATGGTCTTGTGTCTCCGTCAGGGTCAGGTCTTGGCAGGCGCTTGCGTGGCATCGCCAGGCTGCGCACCGGGGCGCCAGACCGTGCCGATCGACACGCCCTTGAGCTTCTTCTGCCG
>CAYTWU010000312.1:0-3737 GCA_964442175.1 uncultured Rubrivivax sp. | reverse complement strand
AAGCGGAAGAATTCCATCGTGATCCCCTTCAGGCCTGGGCTTCGTCGGCCACGGGCTTGTTGTCGCCGTCGGGCCGCCACACCTGGCCGATCGACACGCTCTTCAGCCGCTTCTGCCGCCCGTACCAGAGGTTGACCAGGCCACGCGAGAACACCACGGCCGAGAACATCGAGGTCAGGATGCCCAGGCAGTGCACCACCGCAAACCCCCGCACCGGGCCGGAGCCAAAGGCCAGCAGCGCCACGCCGGCGATCAGCGTCGTGACGTTGGAGTCCAGGATGGTCGCCCAGGCGCGCTCGTAACCGGCGTGGATGGCCGATTGCGGCGGCGCGCCGTTGCGCAGCTCTTCGCGCACCCGTTCGTTGATCAGCACGTTGGCGTCGATGGCCATGCCCAGCGTCAGCGCGATGGCCGCGATGCCGGGCAAGGTGAGCGTGGCCTGCAGCATGGACAGCACCGCCACCAGCAGCAGCAGGTTGAAGCCCAGCGCCAGCGACGAGAACACGCCGAACAGCATGTAGTACAGGCACATGAACACCGCGATGGCGGCAAAGCCCCAGATCACGCTGTTGAAACCCTTGCCGATGTTGTCGGCGCCCAGGCTGGGGCCGACGGTGCGCTCTTCGATGATCTCCATCGGCGCGGCCAGCGAGCCGGCGCGCAGCAACAGCGCCTGGTCGGCGGCCTCGGTGGTGGTCATGCGGCCGGAGATCTGCACCCGACCGCCGCCGATCTCGCTGCGGATCACCGGCGCGGTGATGACCTCGCCCTTGCCCTTTTCGAAGAGCAGGATGGCCATGCGCTTGCCGATGTTGTCGCGCGTGATGTCGCGGAAGATGCGCGCACCCTTGGCGTCCAGCACCAGGTTGACCGTGGGTTCCTGGGTCTGGCTGTCGAAACCCGGCTGCGCATCGGTGAGGTTCTCGCCGGTCAGGATGACCTGCCGCTGAACGATCAGCGGCACGCCGCCACGTTCCACATAACGTTCGCTGCCAAAGGGCACCGGCACCTCGCCACGCTCGGCGGCACGGGCCTCGGTGCTTTCGTTGACCATGCGGATCTCGAGCGTCGCGGTGCGGCCGATGATGTCCTTGGCCTTGGCCGTGTCCTGCACACCCGGCAACTGCACAACCACACGGTCCAGGCCCTGCTGCTGGATCACCGGCTCGGCCACGCCGAGTTCGTTGACGCGGTTGTGCAGCGTCGTGATGTTCTGCTTGACCGCCTGCTCCTGCACGCGGCGCGCGACCTCGGGCTTGAGCCGGCCCGTCAGGCGCAGGTCTTCGCCTTCACCGGCCTCGACCCAGGCCACGTCGGGCAGCGCATCGCTCAGCGCGTTCAGCGCTGCGGTGCGCACCGCCGACTCGCGGAAACGCAGCTCCAGCGCCTGGCCATCGCGGCTCAGGCCGGCGTGGCGGATGTTCTTGTCACGCAGCAGCGCACGTGCGTCGCCCACCAGCGATTCGGCGCGTTTGTCCAGCGCCGCCTTCATGTCCACCTGCATCAGGAAGTGCACGCCGCCGCGCAGGTCCAGGCCCAGGTACATGGGCAGCGCGCGCATCGACGTGAGCCACGTGGGCGAACGCGACAGCAGGTTCAACGCGACGATGTACGACGGGTCCGCCGGGTCCGGGTTCAGCGCCTTGCGGATCGCGTCCTTGGCCTTCACCTGCGTGTCGGTGTCGCGCAGGCGGGCCTTCACCGAGTTGGCATCGAACTGCACGAAGTCGGGCTGAATGCCGGCATCGGCCAGGATTTTCTGCACCTGCGGCACCAGGTCCGGCCCCAGCTTCAGCGTCACCTTGGCGCTGGAGACCTGCACCGCAGGCGCCTCGCCGAAGAAGTTCGGCAGCGTGTACAGCACGCCGACCAGCAGCGTGACGGCGAGGATGGCGTACTTCCACCAGGGGTAGCGGTTCATGCGGGCTTCCTGCAGGGACGGCCGGCCAAGCGGCCGGCGCGGGGCTTACTTGAAGGTGCCCTTGGGCAGGACCTGGACCACGGCGGCGCGCTGCACCTGCAGTTCCACGCCGTTGGCGACCTCGATGTTGACGATGGAATCGCCCAGCTTGGCCACGCGGCCCATCACACCGCCACCGATGACGACCTCGTCGCCCTTGGCGAGCGCGTCGATCATGGCCTTGTGTTCCTTCTGGCGCTTCATCTGGGGCCGGATCATGATGAAGTACAGCACCACGAACATCAGCACCAGCGGCAGCAGGCTGAGCAGGGACGACTCCGTGCTGCTGGCAGCGGCAGGGGCGGTCTGGGCGAAGGCTTGGGATATGAACACGTGCGGGATCCTCGTTCGAACCCGGCATCTGCGGGCGAATCGCGAATTTTAAGGCCCGGGAGAACCCGAGGGGTCTGCGGGCCGATCCGGCAGGCGGTATCGGGTGCTGGGCCCCTTGCCGGATTGCACCAGCAGGCCGCGTTCGGTGAAGATGGCCAGGTGTTTCGAGGCGGTGGCCGGTGAGACAGCTGCGGCCTCGCCATAGCTGGCCTTGGAGAGTTCACCTTCGCCCAACAGGCGCTCGGCCACGGCCAGCCGCCGTGATTCGTCCAGCAGGTCGCTGGCGGCGGTGCGCCAGCGTTCGGCCAACACGCCCGGTCCGCTGAGCTGGACCCCCAGGTAGGCCCGCAGCGCCTGCAGCTGCGGAGCCAGTTCGCCGGCCAGGCCCAGTTCATCGGCCAGCGCAAAGGCGGCCTGGCGCTCGCGGTCGGCGATGTCGAGGTAGGCACGGGCAATGCCCAGTTGCGCGAGTGCCTTGTCACGGCCGGCAGCGCCACCGGCCAGGGCCTCGCGGTGGCGGCGGATGGCGGCCATGGCCTCCAGGTGCGTCTGGGCTTCGTCTTCGAGCACGCGGTCCACCGACTGCTGCGGCAGCTGGCCCAGCACATAGGCCTTGAGCCCGCGCGCGGTTTCCAGCAGCGTGGGCGTGACGGTGGATTCCGGGGCGCGCAGCACCTGGGCGACGAGCGCGTCGGCTTCGGCTTCGAGGGCGGCGTCGCCGGTCTTCAGGAACTGGTAGTAGCAGGCATCGGCCAGGTTGCAGCGCGTGCGGTTGGCCTCGAGGTCACTGCGCGCCGCCACCGCCAGCGCCAGACTTTCTCGGTAGTGGTGGATGGCCCGGTCGTAACGTTCCGCCAGGCTGTAGCCATAGCCCAGGTTGCCGTGGGCGCCGATCAGGATGGCCGGCTCCACCGTGCTGTGCTCGGCCTCGGCGAAGATGCGCTGCGCGCAGGCCTCCAGCTGCGCCAGGTCACGCGCCTCGGCGTGCAGCAGCATCAGGTTGCGGTAGGTGGCCAGCACCGAACGCTGGTCGCCCAGGCGCTCGAAGACATTCAGCGCGTGCATCCAGGCGTCGCGCGCACGCTCGCGCTCGCCGCCGATGCGCCAGTACGCCCCCCAGGCCTGGGACAGCAAGGCCTGCAGCTCGTCGGCGCCGCCCAGCGCCTCGAGCAGGGTCTGGGCCTCGTCCAGCGTCGCACGCGCCGCCGGCTCGTTGCGCCGCACCTGGGTCAGCGCCAGCCGGGCCAGGGTCTGCAGCCGCGCCGCCTGCACCCGGGCCGGCGGCGCCTCCGCCGCAGCGGCCTCCAGGTGGCGCAGGCTGTCGCCATAGCAGGCGCGGCTGCGGTCGCCGTCGCGCGCCTCGTGGCAGCGGCCCAGCGCGAAGTAGTCCTCGCCTCGCATCAGCTCTCTGCCCTGGGCCTCGGCCAGTAGCAGCGCCGTCTGG
>CAYTWU010000311.1:0-4511 GCA_964442175.1 uncultured Rubrivivax sp. | reverse complement strand
GACGCGGCGGAAGATCAGCTCCGCCTCTTCGCGCTGGGCCCGCATCACCTCGGCCGGTTGTTTGGCCAGCCAGCGGGCGTAGGTCTCGTAATGTTCACGCACCGCGCCGTCGGCGGCGTGCATTTCGTCAAATGGCTTCATCGAAGCATCTCCTGCCCCTGGGGGTCTTGGTCGGCGCCGCTTTGTTCGGTGCCCTCAGCAATTCCCGGGCCGGGCCCGGTGTCATCGATCAGCGTGCGCGTGTGCACACCCACGGTCAGCGTGTGGCGGCCACCGCCGCGGATCACGCCACGCAGCGGGGTCACGTCCCCAAAATCACGGCCCACGGCCACGCGCACGTGGCCGGTGTCGGGCACCAGGTCGTTGGTCGGGTCCAGGTCCAGCCAGCCGTCCTCGGGCACACCCGCCGTGCCCGGCACCCAGGCCTGCACCCAGGCGTGCGAGGCATCGGCGCCGATGAACACCGGGGCACCGGCGGCCGGGGTCGTGAGCAGGTAGCCGCTGACGTAACGCGCCGGCAGGCCCAGCATGCGCAGGCAGCCGGCCAGCACGTGCGCAAAGTCTTGGCAGACACCGCTGCGCTGCGCAAAGGCCTGGGCCAGCGGGGTGTCGATCTGCGTCGCCGTGCCGTCGTAGCGGAAGTCGGCGTGGATGCGGTGCATCAGGTCCAGCGCACCTTGTGCCACCGGCCGGCCCGCCGGAAAGCTGGCCCGCGCGTAGCTGCGCAGCACCTCCAGGCGCGGCACATAGGGCGAGGGCTGCACGAACTCCACCGCCGGCTCCCAGGCGCTGCGGGCCACGTATTGCAGGCGACGTGCCACGGTCTCCCAGGCCGGGCCCTGGGCCGGCTTCAACCCGGCAAACCGGGGCTGCAAGGCCACGCGGCTGGTGGCCCGCACCGCCAGCTCGCGGTGGGCCGCCACCACGGCGAACAGGTTGCGCACGTTGCCCCAGACGTCGGTTTCGGTGCTGCGCTCGTCCGGCGCCGGATCGACCACCAGCTCGAATCCCAGCAGCGCCTGGTGCGCGTCGGCCAACGGCTGCAGGTGGGCCAGGTGCAGCGCAGGCGACACCGGCACCGCGTAGCGGTAACACGTGGTGTGCGTGACCTCGAGCAGCGTCGTCATGCCGTCAGACTTGCTGGATGCGGTGTTCGTCGGTGGCCAGCGTGAAGTAGCGTTCGCCGATGGCGTCGGCCAGCTGGGCCCCGGCCTGGCCCAGCTGCAGCGACAACGCCAGCAGCTTGTCGGCGATCTGCGCCTCGCTGGCACCGCGCAGCTCTTCCAGCGACAGGCCTGCGCCGTCGGCCGGCAGCAAGGCCAGCAGCGGCGCGATGGCGTCGTCGCCGCCGGGCAGCTTGCGCAGCTCGGTGCGCAGGCGGCGCAGCACGCCGGCATAGGCCCGCGGGTTGGTGTTGTCCAGCACCAGCAGGTCGGTCAATGCCAGCAGATCCTCGTGGCGCTGGTAACGCGCACGGAACGTGATGGCGCTGTCGAACAGCTCCAGCAGCAGGTCGATGCCAGCGGCGCTGCCCAGCGCACGGCCGACGAGGAACTGCTCGAATCGCGCCGTCACGCCGATCAGGCGGTCGATCAGGCGGCCCACGGTCAGCAGCCGCCAGCCGTGGTCGCGGGTCATGCGGTCGGTCTGCGCGCCGGTCACGGCCGCCAGCTGCACGGCCAGGCGGTCCAGCGCCGGCAGCACCTGCGGCAACGTTGGCAGCTCGCCTGGCAACCGGGGCGCCAGCGCCTGGGTGAAGTTTTCGCCCATCTGGCGCATCAAGCCCCATTGTTCGGACGACAGCCGCTCGCGCAGCGCCTGCGAGGCCCGGGCCAGCGCCTGCAGGTTGTAGGCCACGCTGCAGGCGCCCTGGCGGCCGTCGGCATCGCCCAGCGCCGCCAGCACGGCGCGCTCGAAGACCGAGGGCGACTGCACCAGCGTGGGCACGCCGTCGGGCGCCAGGCCCTTGCGCACGGCCAGCGCCGAGAGCGCGGCCAGCACCGGCTCGTCGGCGTCGTTGTCGGCGTCGATCAGGTTCAGCGTCACACGCGCCAGCCGCACCAGCTGTTCGGTGCGTTCGGTGTAGCGGCCCAGCCAGAACAGGTTTTCCCCGGTGCGGCTGGTGACGGGGCGGCGGCGGTTGGTGATGTCGTCCACCTGCAGCCGCGCCGGCAGCATCGAGAACACGTCCACCCGGCCGGTGGTCATCACCCAGGTGTCCAGGCTGGAGCCGCCGCGCTGCATCGAGACACTGGCGTCGGCGCGCTGCGCCACGCGGGTCATGCCCCCCGGCAGCACATGCCAGCGGCCCTGGGCGTCGGCGATGGCGTAGACACGCACCAGCGCAGGCCGCGCCGCGGTGCGGCCACGCTGCCAGATGGGCGTGCGCGAGAAGGCCAGCCGGCCTTGCACCGTCCAGGCGTCGGGGTCGGCGTCCACGTCCGCTTTCAGGGCATCGTGCACCTGCGAGGTGCGCCCGCCGCGCGGGAAGGCGCTGCGCAGCACCTTGTCCGACATGTCGTGCCGCACACTGGCCCAGGCCGCGGCCTCGCCGCACCACCAGGTGGGCAGGGCCGGCATCAGGAGGTCCTGGTCCAGCAGGCGCTGCGCGATGCCGGGCAGGAAACCCTGCAACGCCGGTGTCTCCAGGAAGCCGCTGCCCAGCGCGTTGGCCAGCACCACGTGGCCGGCACGTGCCGCGCGCAGCAGCCCGGGCACGCCCAGGGCGGAATCGGGCCGCAGCTCCAGCGGGTCGCACCAGTCGTCGTCGACCCGGCGCAGCACGCCGTGCACCGGCTCCAGGCCTTCCACGGTCTTCAGGAACAGGCGGTCGGCGCGCACCGTCAGGTCGCCCCCTTCCACCAGCGGCAGGCCCAGGTAACGCGCCAGGTAGGCCTGCTCGAAATAGGTCTCGCTGTACAGGCCGGGCGTGAGCAGCACGATGCGTGGGGCGTGGCCGCCCGCCACGTCGCGCGCCCGCTGGTCCAGCGCGTCGATCAGGCGCCGGTAGCTGGAGGCGATGTGCTGCACGCGCAGCTCGCGGAAGGCATCGGGGAACTGGCGCGAGATCGTGAGCCGGTTGTGCATCACGTAGCCCAGGCCCGACGGGCCCTGCGTGCGCTGCGCCACCACCCACCAGCCGCCCTCGGGGCCACGTGCGATGTCGAAGGCCACGATGTGCAGGCGCTGGCCGCCGGCCGGCACCACACCGTGCAGCGGCCGCAGGTAACCCGGGTGGCGCAGCAGCAGCGCCGGCGGCATCAGGCCTTCGTGCAGCAGCTGGCGCGGGCCGTAGAGGTCGCCCAGCATCGCCTCGGCCAGCTCGGCCCGCTGCAGCACGCCGGCTTCGATGGTGGCCCAGTCCGCCGGATCGATCAGCGTGGGCAGCAGTTCCAGCGACCAGGGCCGCACGGCCACGCCGCTGTCGCTGAAGACGTTGTGCGTGACCCCGTCCTGCCGCAGCTGGTGTTCGACCTGGTGCACCCGCCGGTCCAGGCCGTGGGCATCGTCCCCCGCCAGCGCGGCAAAACGCTGCCAGGTGGCACGCGCCTGGCCATCGGCCTCACGCAACTCGTCCCAGACCCCGGGCTCGGGTGGCGCGGCGTGGCGCAGCAGCGCGTCCAGCGCCGCACTGCCGGCCCCGGCGGGGTCGAAGGGCAGCGAGGTCTGGGACTGGGACTGCTGGTTCACGAGGTCACGGCGCCTGGCGCAGGTCCAGCGTGAACGGGAACTCCAGGCTGGCTTGCGCCGGCGCCACTTTCAGACGCCCCGGCGTGTGGCCGTAGCGGAAGAAACGCGCCAGCCGCCGGCTCTCGGCCTCGTAGGCGTTGATCGGGAAGGTCTCGTAGTTGCGTCCCCCCGGGTGCGCCACGTGGTAGCGGCAGCCGCCCAGGCTGCGCTCGAGCCAGTTGTCGACCACGTCGATGGTGAGCGGTGCGTGCGACGGGATGGTGGGGTGCAGCGCCGACGGCGGCTGCCACGCGCGGTAGCGCACGCCGCAGACGAACTCGCCGATGCGGCCCGTGGGCTGCAGTGGCAGCGCCTGGCCGTTGACGGCCACGACGTGGCGGTTGCCGTTCAGGCCCGTGACCTTGACCTCCAGCCGCTCCAGCGACGAATCCACGTAGCGCGCGGTGCCGGTGGAGGTGCTTTCTTCGCCCATCACATGCCAGGGTTCGAGCGCGGTGCGCAGCGTCAGGTGCACCCCGGCGGTGGCCAGCTCGCCGATCAGCGGGAAGCGGAACTCGAAGTGCGGCGCGAACCACGCGTCGTCGAAGGCGTAGCCCTCGCCACGCAGCTCGGCCAGCACGTCGGCAAAGTCCTGCTCGACGAAGGTGGGCAACATGAAACGGTCGTGCAGCCCCGTGCCCCAGCGCGTGAGCAGCGTGCTGCCGCGGCCGGTGTAGGGCGCGCGCCAGAACCAGGCCAGCAGCGCACGCAGCAGCAGTTGCTGCGTCAGGCTCATGCGCGCATGCGGCGGCATCTCGAAGGCGCGCAGCTCCAGCAGGCCC
>CAYTWU010000310.1:0-4523 GCA_964442175.1 uncultured Rubrivivax sp. | reverse complement strand
ATGGGCGCACTCTCGCTGCGCACCAAGGGTGTGTACTTCATCATGGTCACGCTGGCCTTTGCGCAGATGGCTTACTTTGTGGTGCACGACACCCCGCTGGGCGGCGGCACCGACGGCATCTACCTCTACATCAAGCCGGTGCTGGCGGTGGGCGACACGCTGCTGATCGACCTGGACAAGCCCACGGTCTTCTACGCCTTCACACTGGCCAGCCTGGTGGCGGTGTACGCCGGCCTGGCGCTGCTGCTGCGCTCGCGTTTCGGGCGCGCGCTGGCCGGCATCAAGGCCAACGAACAGCGCATGCGAGCCACCGGTTTTTCCACCTACCCGTACAAGCTCGCGGCGTTTGTGATCAGTGGCGCGCTGGCGGGGTACGCCGGTTTCCTGTTCGCAGTGAAAGATGGCTTCGTGAACCCCGAACTGCTGAGCTGGCACCTGAGCGGCGCGGTGCTGATCATGATCATCCTCGGCGGCCTGGGCCACCTGCGCGGTGCGGTGCTGGGTGCGTTTGCCTACGCGCTGCTGCAGGAATTCTTCAAGTCCGAGGCCATCTTCGGTGCCTTTGCCAAACACTGGCACCTGGGTCTGGGGCTGACCATCATCCTGTGCGTGGCCTTCCTGCCGAACGGGCTGATCGGCCTGCTGCAAAGGAAAGCACGATGAGCGAGGTGCTGCTGCGCGGCATCGGCCTCACCCGCCGCTGGGGCGGCCTGGTGGCCGTGGACGCGGTCTCGCTGGACCTGGCCCGTGGCGCCGTACACGCCGTGATCGGCACCAACGGCGCCGGCAAGTCCACGCTGATCAACCTGCTGTCGGGTGAGATCCCGCCTTCGGCCGGGCGCGTGGAACTGGGGGGCCAGGACGTGACCGGCTGGACGCAGCCCCGCCGCGCCCGCGCCGGCCTGGGCCGCAGCTACCAGCGCAACACCATCTACCCGGGCTTCACGGTGGCCGAGAACTGCCGGCTCGCCGCGCAGGCCCGCCACCAGCACCCCTGGCGCTTCTGGCAGGACGCGCAGCGCTGCCGCGACGCCACCGCCGCGGCCGAGGCCGCGCTGGAACGTGCGGGCCTGCAGGCCGAACGCGCGCGGCCGGCGGGCCTGCTGTCGCACGGCGGCAAACGCCAGCTCGAGATCGCGATGTGCCTGGCCACCGAGCCCGAGGTGCTGCTGCTGGACGAGCCCCTGGCCGGCATGGGCGCCGAAGAAACCGACCGCATGCTGGCGCTGCTGGACACGCTGCGCGCCGGCCACGCCATCCTGCTGGTGGAACACGACATGGACGCGGTGTTCCGCATCGCCGACCGCATCACCGTGATGGTCAACGGCGCAGTGATCGCGTCGGACACACCGGCCGCGGTGCGCAGCAGCCCCGAGGTGCAGGCGGCCTACCTGGGGGAACACGCGTGAGTGAAGTCCTGCTCGACGCCAGGGGCATCCAGGCCTGGTACGGCTCCAGCCACATCCTGCACGGCATCGACCTGCAGATCACACGGGGCCAGACCGTGGGCCTGCTGGGCCGCAACGGCATGGGCAAATCGACGCTGATCCGCAGCCTGCTCGGCCATGTGGCGCAGCGCCAGGGGCAGATCACGCTGTTCGGCCAGGACCGCTCGCGCGCCCGGCCGCACGAGGTGGCGCAGGCCGGCGTGGCCTACGTGCCCGAAGGGCGTGGCATCTTCACCAACCTCTCGGTGCGCGAGAACCTGGTGATGGCCGCGCGCCCGGGCCGCGGCGGCCGGCGCGACTGGCCGCTGGAGCGTGTGCTGCAGACCTTCCCGCGCCTGACGGAACGTTTTGGCAACCTGGGCGGCCAGCTCTCGGGCGGGGAGCAGCAGATGTTGTCCATCGGCCGCGCGCTGATGACCCACCCCGACCTGATCATCCTGGACGAGGCCACCGAAGGCCTGGCGCCGCTGATCGTGGCCGAGATCTGGCGTGTCATTGGCGAGATCCGCGCCAGCGGCATCGCGACGCTGATCGTGGACCGCGACTGGAAACGTGTGCTGGCCCGCGCCGACCAGGCCCTGGTGCTGCAAAAGGGCCAGACCGTGCTGCAAGGCCCGGCCGATGACGTGGCCGCACGGCCGGAGCTGGCGGGTTTCCTCGGCGTATGACGTACAGTCGTGGCTGTGAAACCTTGGTGGATCGTCCTCGTCTGGCTGCTGAGCCTGGCCCTGCCGCTGCAGGGGCTGGCGGCGTCGACGCGGCTGATGTGCCATGCGGTGCCGGCGGCGGGCATGACCGCTGACGCCCCCAAGTGCCACGAAGAAGCCGGCGATGCGGGCTCGGCCCACACCGGCTGCATCGCCTGCGCCGCCTGCCATGGCGCGGCGGCCCCGCCCGCCAACGTGCCGGCGCTGGGCCAGGCGGCACCGGCGATGGCGCCCGAAACGCTCGCTGCCCGGGCCGTGCCGGCTTTTGTCACCGAAGGGCCCGACCGGCCACTCCGAAGCAACTTCGTCTGACCGCCGCCCGGCGCGCTGCGCCGGTTTGTCTGCGTTCATCCGACGAGGTGACCATGTTCCGAACCATCTGCTGCGGCCTGCTGGCCGTGGCCTTGCAGGCCATGCCCAGCGTGGCCGCACCGCGGCCCGACCCGGCCGACCCCCAAGCCCAGGTGCCGCCCCAACAGCACCGCTCGGCCCTGCACAGCTACCGCCGCCTGGGCGACAACCCACCGCGTGATTGGCGCGAGGCCAATGACACCGTCACCCGCATCGGCGGCTGGCGCACCTACCTGCGGGAAGCGCAGACGCCGGATTCCAGGGCCAGCGAGGTGAAACGATGAAACGCCTGACCCTCCTCGCCACCGCCGCGCTGCTGGCCGGCTGCGCCAGCCTGACGCCCGATGCGGGCTTCGGCCCCCTGCAGCAGGCGGCCAAGGCGCAACTTGGCACGGACCTGGCCTGGGCCCGCAGCGACGCCGAGCGCGAGGCCATCAACCAGCGTGTGGACAGCCTGCTGCAGCAGCCGATGGACAGTGCCACCGCCGTGCAGATCGCGCTGCTGAACCACCGCGGCCTGCAGGCGCGGTTTGCCGAACTCGGCATCGCCGAGGCCGACTTCGTGCGCGCGGCGCGCCTGCCCAACCCCGGCTTCAGCTTCGGCCGCGTGCGCCAGGGCGACGAACGCGAGATCGAGCGCAGTCTGCACATCGACCTGGCCCGCTGGCTGCTCACGCCCTGGGTGGCCGAACAACAGGGCCGCGCCCGCGACCAGGCCCGGCAGGCGCTGCTGCAAGCCGTGCTGGACCACGCCGCACAGACCCGCATGGCCTGGGTGCAGGCCGTGGCCGCCGGCCAGACCGTGCGCTACATGGGCCAGGTGATGCAGGCGGCCGAGGCCAGCGCGGAGCTGGCGCGGCGCATGCAGGCCGTGGGCAACTTCAGCAAGCTGCAACGCGCACGGGAGCAGGCCTTCTACGCCGACGCCGCACTGAACCTGGCGCGCGCAGAACAGCAGCAGCGCAGCGCACACGAGCGCTTGGTGCGACTGCTGGGTCTGTGGGGCAGCCAGACCGGCTTCACCCTGCCCGACCGGCTGCCCGACCTGCCGGAGGCCCTGCCCGAACGCCCGCAGATCGAAGCACAAGGCCTGGCCCAACGCCTGGACGTGCAGGCCGCGCAACTGGCCACCGAACAGACGGCGCGCGCGCTGGGCCTCACGCGCAGCACACGTTTCCTGAACGTGGTGGAACTCGGCCTGAGCCACAACAGCAGCAACGACGCACCCACACAACGTGGCTGGGAGATCGGCTTCGAACTGCCGATCTTCGATGGCGGCAGCACCGCGGTCGCACGCGCCGACCTGGTCTGGCGCCAGGCGCTGGACCATGCGGCACAACGCGCCATCGACGCACGCTCCGAGATCCGCGAGGCACACGGCCAGTGGCGCACGGCCTGGGACATCGCCCGCCACCACCGGCTGGAGATCGTGCCGCTGCGTGCGCAGATCGCCGAAGAGAACCTGCTGCGCTACAACGGCATGTTGATCGGCGTGTTCGAGCTGCTGGCCGATGCGCGCGCGCAGATCGCCAGCGTCAACGCCGCCATCGAGGCCGAGCGCGACTTCTGGCTCGCCGATGCCGCACTGGCCGCCACCCTCACCGGCCCGGCACGCAGCAGCCCGGCCCTGTCATCCACCGCCCCCGCCGCCGCTTCAGGCGACGCCGCGGGCCATTGAAGGAACACCCCATGTTGTCCCGACGACTCCTGCTGGGCGGTGGCGCCGCCGTGGCCACCGCCGCCGTCAGCCGCGTGGCGATGGCCGCGCTGCCCGAACCGGTGATGCAAACCCGGCCACACACGATGCCGCCGCTGGTGCCCAACACCGGCCGGCCCTACAACCCGGTGGTCACGCTCAACGGCTGGACCCTGCCCTGGCGCATGAACAACGGCGTCAAGGAATTCCACCTGGTGGCCGAGCCCGTGGTGCGCGAGATGGCGCCCGGTTTCAACGCCCACCTCTGGGGCTACAACGGCCAGAGCCCGGGGCCGACCATCGAGGTGGTGGAAGGCGACC
>CAYTWU010000309.1:0-4530 GCA_964442175.1 uncultured Rubrivivax sp. | reverse complement strand
GAGCGCGCCAACGATGTGAAGCTCTCGCGTGGCGGCATCCGCGAGATCGAGTTCATCGTGCAGCTGATGCTGGTGGTGCGCGGCGGGCAGTTCCCCGAGATCCGCACGCGCTCCACGCTGCGCGGCCTGCAGCGCCTGGTGGCGCGCGGGCTGATGAAGGCCGACACGGCCGAGCGGCTGGCCGAAGCCTACCGCTTCCTGCGGCGGGTGGAGCACCGCATCCAGTACCTGGACGACCAGCAGACCCATTTGCTGCCGGCCAACGACGCCGACCTGGGCTGGATCGCCGCGAGCCTGGGCCTGGCCTGCCGCGCGGATGCCTGCGAGCTGCTGGACCGCCTGGGCGAGGTGCGCGAGCTCGTGGCCTCGGAGTTCGACGCGCTGCTGCACGACGGCCAGGCCCCGGCGCCCGGCCGCAATGGCGGCTGCCGCAGCTGCGGCCCCGGCCCGCAGCCGGTGGACAGCGAACTGCTGCTGGAGCGCCTGCCGCCCGTGCTGGCCGAGCGCCTGCGGCCCTGGGTCAAACATCCCCGGGTGCAGGCCCTGCGCGACGAGAGCCGGCTGCGCCTGGGCCGGCTGATGCAGCGCGCCGGCCAGTGCATGGCCGAAGGCAGCTGCGCGCCCGAGGCCGCGCTGCGCTTTGTCGACTGGGTCGAGCCGCTGCTGCGGCGCGAGAACTACCTGGCGCTGCTGGTGGAACGGCCCGAGGTGCAGCAACGCCTGCTGCGCCTGCTGGGCCTGGCCCGCTGGCCCATGCAGTACCTGATGCGCCACCCGGGTGTGGTGGACGAACTGGCCGATACCCGTGCGCTGCACCAGCGCTTCGACCGCGCAGCCTTTGCCGCCGAGCTGGCCGACCGCCACGCCGCCTGGGCCCGCGCCGGCGAAGACGACGAAGAAGCGCTGCTGGACACGCTGCGCCGCGCGCACCACGCCGAGGTGTTCCGCACCCTGGTGCGCGATGTCGAAGGCGACCTGACGGTGGAGCAGGTGGCCGACGACCTCTCGGCCCTGGCCGACACGGTGCTGCAGGTCGCGCTCACCTGGGCCTGGCAGCGGCTGAAACAACGCCACCGCGCGGCGCCGCAGTTTGCCGTCATCGCCTACGGCAAGCTGGGCGGCCTGGAGCTGGGTTATGGCAGCGACCTGGACGTGGTCTTCCTCTACGACGACCGCGGCGAGCCCGACCCCGACCGCGTGCCCGAGCTCTACGCCGCCTTCGTGCGCAAGCTCATCACCTGGCTCACGCTGCGCACCGCCGCGGGCGAGCTGTTCGACATCGACACCGCGTTGCGGCCCAACGGCAACTCGGGGCTGCTGGTCACCTCGGTCGCGTCGTTCGAGGGTTACCAGATCGGCCGCGGCAGCAACACGGCCTGGACCTGGGAACACCAGGCACTGACACGCGCGCGTTTTGCCGCTGGCGACCCGGCCATCGGCCAGGCCTTCGAGGCCGTGCGGCGCGGCGTGCTGGCCGCGCCCCGCGACCCGTCCGCGCTGCGCGCCGAGGTGGTGGCCATGCGCGAGAAACTGCGCGCCGCGCGGCCGGTGAAGGACGGGCGCTTCGACGTCAAGCACAGCGCCGGTGGCATGGTGGACGTGGAGTTTGCCGTGCAGTACCTGGTGCTGGCCCACGCCGCCACACAGCCGGCGCTGCAGGACAACGCCGGCAACATCGCGCTGCTGCAACGCGCCGAGGCCGCGGGCCTGCTGCCGGACGGCGTGGGCCACGCAGCGGCGGACGCCTACCGCGAGCTGCGCCGCGCGCAGCACGTGGCACGGCTGGACGAGCGGCCCACGCAGTTCGAGCCCGACCGGTTTGTTGTGGAACGCGCTGCGGTGCTTGCGCTGTGGCATGCCGTCTTCGGCTGACGCCGGCGTGCGGGCCTGGTGGGCGCTGTGCGGCATCGCCGCTGGCGGCGCGCTGCTGGGCTGGTCGCTGCCCGCGGCGCTGATCGACTGGCAACCCGGCCTGGCGTTGTCGGAACCCTGGCGCTGGTGGAGTGCCGCCTTCGTGCACTGGAGCCCGCTGCACCTGGGCGCCAACCTGGCCGGCGTCGCGGTGCTGGCCGCCTTCGGCTGGGCCGCTGCGCTGCCGGTGCGCGCCGCGGTGGCCTGGGCGCTGGCCTGGCCGCTGACCCAGGGCACGCTGCTGCTGCAGCCGGCGCTGGCGCACTACGGCGGGCTCTCCGGGGTGCTGCACGCGGGCGTGGCCGTGGGCGCCACGGTGCTGGTGCTGCAGCGCCGCGGCCGGCCGCGTTGGATCGGCGCGGCCGTGGCGGCAGGGCTGCTGGTGAAGCTGCTGCTGGAGCGGCCCTGGGCCGGCCCGCTGGCGCACCCGGCCGGCTGGGACATCGCCGTCGCCCCGCTGGCGCACAGCGGCGGCGCGCTCGCCGGCCTGTTGTGCGCGCTGCTCATCGCCGGGCCCAGAATGCAGGCCCGATGAGCGACCGCCGACCCCACCTCGATGCCCGTGCCGTGACCCTGGTGGTGCTGTGCACCGCGCTCTGGGGTGTCAACCAGGTGGCCACCAAGGTGGCGCTGGCGGAAATCCCGCCGCTGCTGCAGGCCAGTGCACGCTCGCTCGGGGCGGCGCTGCTGCTGGCGCTGTGGGCCCGCGCGCGTGGCATCGCGGTCTGGCGCCACGACGGCACGCTGGGCGCCGGGCTGCTGGCCGGGCTGTTTTTTGCCGCCGAGTTCGCCTGCATCTTCATCGGCCTGCAGTACACCACCGCATCGCGCATGGCGGTGTTCATCTACCTGGCGCCCTTTGTGGTGGCGCTGGGCATGCCGCTGATCGTGCCGGCCGAGCGCCTGGACCGCTGGCAGGTGCTGGGCCTGGCGGCCGCCTTCAGCGGCGTGGTCTGGGCCTTTGCCGATGGTTTCACCGCCCCGGTGGCCGGGCCCAGGCAATGGCTGGGTGATGCACTGGGCCTGGGCGCGGCGCTGCTGTGGGGCCTGACGACCCTGGTGTTGCGGGGCAGCCGGCTGTCGAACGCGGTGCCGGAAAAGACGCTGCTCTACCAGCTGCTGGTCTCGGGCCTCGCGCTGGCCGCCGCCGCGGCCGTGTCGGCAGAGCGCTGGCCGGCGGTGCTGACCGGTGCTTCCTTGTGGCCGCTGGCCTTCCAGACCGTCGTCGTCACCTTCGCGAGTTACCTGACCTGGTTCTGGCTGCTGCGCCACTACCCGGCCACGCGGCTGTCGGCCTTCACGCTGCTGACGCCGATGTTCGGCCTGCTGGCGGGTGTGGGGCTGCTGGGCGAGCCGGTGACGGCGCGGCTGCTGCTGGCCTTGGCCGCGGTATCGTTGGGCATCGCGCTGGTCAACAAGATCGGGCGCGCCACCTGAACCACACTGCAGGAGACCTGAGACATGCTGACGCTGTGCGGATTTGCGATCTCGAACTACTACAACAAGGTCAAGCTGGTGCTGCTGGAAAAGGGCCTGCCCTTCGAGGAGCAACTGGTGATGACCCGCAGCAAGGACGAGGCCGTGCTGTCGGCCTCGCCGCTGGGCAAGATCCCGTTCCTGCGCACGCCGCAGGGCACGCTGTGCGAGAGCCAGGTCATCGTCGACTGGCTGGAAACCACCTACCCCACGCCTGCCTTGCTGCCGGCCGACCCCTTTGCCGCCGCCAAGGTGCGTGAGCTCTGCACCTTCATCGACCTGCACCTGGAGCTGGTGGCGCGCGAGCTGTATGCGCAGGCCTTCTTCGGCGGCACGGTGGATGCCGCCACGCAGGAGCGCGTGAAAAAACAGCTGCAGCGCCACATCACCGGCTTCCAGCGGCTGGCCAAGTTTGCGCCCTACGTGGCGGGCGGGCAGTTCACGCTGGCCGATGCGTCGGCCTTCGTCAGCCTGCCGCTGGTGGGCATGGCGAGCAAGCTGGTCTACGGCGAAGACCTGCTGGCCGCGGCCGGTGTGGACTGGAAGGCCTACACCCGCATGATCGGCGAGCGGCCCAGCGCGCAGAAGGTGGTGGCCGACCGCAAGGCGGCCGAGGCCGCCCGGCCCTGAGAGCGTGAGAGGCATGCCTCTCACGCTCTGAATCAGGCCGGCAACGCGCCGCCGTTGCGGGCGGCCAGGCTGGCCGCCACCTGCTTGCGGTAACGGTTGAGCTCCTGCACGCTGGTGAAGCTGCGCTCCATCAGCAGGCTCAGGTTGTGCAGGATGCGCTCGATCACCTTGTTTTCCCACACCGCGTCGAACTGGATCTGCTGGCTCAGCCACTGCTCCAGCCATTCCGGGTCGGGCACGCGGCTCTGGATGGTGTCGCGCGGGAACAGCTTGGCATTCACGTGCAGGTTGGTCGGGTGCAGGGCCTGCGCGGTGCGGCGTGCGCTGGCCATCAACACGCCCACCTTCGAGAACGCGGCGCGGGCTTCGTCGCCGAAGCGGTTCAGCGCACGTTTCATGTAGCGCAAGTAGGCGCCCCCGTGGCGGGCCTCGTCGCGCGCCAGGGTTTCGTAGATGGCCTTGATCACCGGCTCGGTGTGCCACTCGGCGGCGCGCCGGTACCAGTGGTTCAGG
>CAYTWU010000308.1:0-4535 GCA_964442175.1 uncultured Rubrivivax sp. | reverse complement strand
TCGACGTGCCCTTCAACGCCGAGGACTACGTGCACCGCATCGGCCGCACCGGCCGCGCCGGGGCCTCGGGCCTGGCCGTGACGCTGGTGGCGCGCGACGACACGCGCCTGGTCTCCGACATCGAAAAGCTGATCAAGAAAAAGATCGAGATCGAGCCCTTCGAGCTGGAAGATGACCGCCCGCGCCGCCCCGCGCTGCCGCGCCGCCGCGACGAAAACGAGGTCCGCGAAGCCGCCGACCGTGTGATCGAACGGGCGGCCCGTCCGCCGGCGCCACGTCCGGCGCCGCGCGATCCGTTTTTCGACAAGCCCTATGAAGCCAGCGGCGACGGCACCGCCGCCTGGGAGAAGGGCGCCGCGACGGCCGCTGCCAAGGCCGCCGGCCCGGTGATCAAGCCCAAGCGCAAGGTGGGTTCCTTGCTCGGCGGCGGCGGCTGATCCCGGGCCGCGGTGGCCTGGTTCAGGCCGCCACTTTCAGGAACAGGTCCCGGTCGGGCGCAAAGTTCGCGTACAGCGGCAGCAGGGCCCCGCCCAGGGCCCGTGCGTCGGAGCCTATCGTGCCCGGCAGCACCGCTGGCCGCACCACGCCGCGCCAGTCGTAGCCGTTCAGGGCGCTTTGCACCGATGCCTGCAGTGCCTCGCGCAGGGCGGGGCTGAACGAACCGTCCAGCACCACGGCCTCCAGGTCCAGCAGGCAGGCTGCGCTGTTCACGGCCAGCGCCACGGCCGCGCCGGCCTGGGCCAGCCAAGCCTGGGTCAGCGTCGCCCACGGGGCCTGCAGCGCACGTTCGTCGCCGGCCACATCGGTGGCCAGCCCACCGGCGGCCCAGGCCCGCTCCAGGTTCAGCAACGAGGCCACGCCCAGCAGCTGCGCGGGCGCGTCACCCGCCAGCGCCAGGCCCATCGGCAGGCTGCCGATGGCGCCTGCGTTGCCGTTCAGGCCGGCGCGCAAATGGCTGTCCAGCACCAGGCCACCGCCGATGAAGGTGTCGACGAACACGTAGAGAAAACCCGTCAACGCACGCCCGCGGCCGGCCACCAGCTCGGCCACGCAGGCGGCGGCGGTGTCCTTCAGCAGGTGCACCGGCAGGCCGCTCAGTGCTTCAACCGCAGCGCGCAGGTCCACGCGGTCCCACTTCGCGGCCACGGTGGGGTCGGCACCCAGCAACTCGCGCCAGGCCGACAGCTGCAGTGGCGCGGCGATGCCGATGCCCTGCAGGCGCTCGCTGCGCGCCGGGCCCAGCAGGCTGCGGACGTCCCGCAGGCGCTGCTCGATCTCAGGCAGCACGGCATCGGGGTCGGGGAAGTCGTAGGCGATGGCCCAGCGCTCGCGCACCGCGCCGGCAAAGTCCAGCAGCAGCACGTCCAGGCTGCGACGGCCGAGCTTGATACCGATCGAAAACGCGCCATCGGGGTTCAACGACAGCGGCACCGAGGGCTGGCCCACCTTGCCGCGCACCGGCTGGCCCTTGCGCAGCAGTCCGTCGTCCAGCAGGCGTTTGGTGATCATCGAGATGGTCTGCGCGGTCAGGTGCGTCAGCCGCGCCAGCTCGGCCGCGGGCAGGGCGCCGTGCAGGCGCAGCGCCTGCAGCACCACACGTTCGTTGTACTGCCGCAGGCCACCCTGGCTGCTGCCGCGCGGCCGCAGGTGGTCGGGGGTCTCGGCGTTGGCGTCGGTGGCGTTCAAGGTCGGTGTCGAGGTCAAGCGATCAGGGCGTCGGCGAGCACGCCCTTCTTGAAGATGAAGTTGGCGTAGGGCTGCAGCTCACCGGTCTGCACGATGGCAAAGGCCTCGCGCACACGGTCGTAGAAGGCAAAACGCTCGATGGCCTGGCATTGTGCGGGCTGGGCCCAGCCATGGGCCGCGAGCAGGCCGATCACGTCGCGCTGCAAGGCGCTCTGCCAGCCGTCGGGCTGATGGCTCACCTGCATGTAGGCCACGGGCTGGGCCACCGCGGCGTCCAACGGAAGCAGCTGCAGCACCGCCTCGGCCACCGCCGCGACGCCGACGCCGGACAGGTGCAACACCGGTTTGCCGCGGCCCAGCGTGGCGGCGGTGAAGTTGGCGTCCACTATGACGATCTCGTCGCCATGGCCCATGTCGGCCAGCACCTTCAGCAGCTCGGGCGTCAGCAGGGGAGGGATGCCTTTGAGCATGTCAGTGGGCCAGGCATTCAACTGGGATCTGTTCGGGCGGCATCGCACCCGTCATCACCGCCACCGTGTCGCTCATGCTGATCTTCTTCGGGTCCAGGATGGCGGCGCGTCTGCCCAGCCGCGCCACATGGATGCGGTCGGCGATCTCGAACACATGCGGCATGTTGTGGCTGATCAGGATCACCGGCAGGCCCTTGTCGCGCACGCGGCGGATCAGCTCCAGCACCATGTTGCCTTCTTTCACGCCCAGTGCCGCCGTGGGTTCGTCCAGGATGACCACGTTCTTCGCAAAAGCCGCCGCACGTGCCACCGCCACACATTGGCGCTGGCCGCCGGAGAGGGTTTCGACGGCCTGCGTCATCGAGCGGATGCCCACCTTCAGGTCGGCCATGCGCTGCACGGCGATCTCCAGCATCTTCTTCTTGTCCAGCATGCGCAGCGTGCTGCCCAGGAACCCCTCGCGCCGCATCTCGCGGCCCAGGAACAGGTTCTCGGCAATGGTCATCGCCGGGGCGACGGCCAGGTCCTGGTAACAGCATTCGATGCCGGCATGGCGGGCGTCGATGGGGCTGCGGAACTGCACCGGCCGGCCGTCCAGCAGGATCTCGCCTTCGTCGGGCACGGTGGCACCGGACAGCGCCTTGATCAGGCTGGATTTGCCGGCGCCGTTGTCGCCGATCACGGCCAGGATCTCGCCGGCGCGCAGCTCGAAGTCGGCACCGTCGAGCGCCGTCACCTGCCCGTAGCGTTTCACCAGGCCGGTGGCCTGCATCACGAGTTTGTGCGTGCCCATGTCAGCGGCCTCCCTTGCGCGACAGTTGGTCCACCGTGACCGCCAGGATCACCAGGATGCCGGTGATCAGCACCTGGTACACCGACGACACGCCCATCAGCGTCAGTCCGTTGCGCAGCACGCCGACGACCACCGCGCCGATCAGCGTGCCGATGATCACCCCGCGCCCGCCGAACAGGCTGGTGCCGCCGATCACCACGGCGGTGATGGCGTCCAGGTTCTCGGTCTGGCCGGCGTTGGGGTCGCCCACGCCGGTGCGGGACACGGCCAGCAGCGAGGCGATGCCGTAGAACACCCCGGCCAGCACGTACACGCCCAGGATCACACGTTCGGTCGGGATGCCCACCAGGCGCGTGGCCTCGGGGTTGTTGCCCACGGCGTAGACATGCCGCCCGGCGGCGGTCTCGCGCAGCCAGAACCACACCCCGATGTAGAGCCCGATCATCAGCACCGTGCCGTAGGCGACGTTGGTGCCCCCGATGGCGAAGGTGCTGCCCAGCCAGGTCATCATCTCCGGCACCTCGGTGACGGTCTGCGCGCCGGAGTAGAGCTGGGTCACGGCAAACGCGATGTTGAAGGTGCCCAGCGTGACGATGAACGGTGGCAGCTTGATCTTCGTGACCAGCAGCCCGTTCAGCAACCCGAAGGCTGCGGTGGCGCCCACGCCGCACAGGATGGCCAGCGGCGCGGGCAGGCCCAGGTCGGCCGCGAGCTTGGTCATCACGATGCTGCCCAGCGCCATCACCATGCCGCAGGACAGGTCGATGCCGGCGGTCAGGATGATCAGCGTCTGGCCGATGGCGATGACGCCGACCACCATCACCTGCTGCAGGATCAGCGACAGGTTCTCGCCGCTGAAAAAGCGCTCCGTGGTCACCGCGAAGAAGGCGCAGGCCAGCGCCAGGGCGATGAAGGGGCCGAGCTGTCCCCAGGGGATGCTCGCCGCCGCGGTGCCGGGTTTGTTCTTCGGGGTGTTCACGGCAGGGCCCTGCTTACTTCTTGCCCCAGCACAGGTCCGTGCCGGTCTTGACGTCCTTGCTGTCCACGCCGGCCACCGGCTTGGCGGCGATCAGCGTGACGCCGGTGTCGGTGTAGCCGCTGACCTTCTTGCCGCTCTTGGCGTACTCGATGCCGGCGTCCACGCCCATGGCCGCCATCTTCAGCGGGTACTGCTGGCTGGTGGCCGCGATCACGCCCTTGCCGACGTTGTCGATGCCTTCGCAGCCGCCGTCCACGCTGACGATGATCACGTTCTTCTCCTTGCCGGCCTTCTTCAGCGCGTTGTAGGCGCCGGCGGCGGCGGGTTCGTTGATCGTGTAGACCACGGTCACGTCGGGCGCCTTCTGCAGGCAGTTTTCCATCGCGGTCTGGCCCTTGGCACGGTCGCCGAAGCTGTCGGCCATGCAGACCACCTCGGCCGCCTTGCCCAGTTCGTTGCTCTTGGCATCGGGCGCGGCCAGGCCGAAGCCCTTCAGGAAGCCGTTGTGGCGCTGCGCGCCCACCGGGTGGCCGGGGAAGAGGTCGAGCGTGACGATCTTCGCCGGCTTGCCGCCCAGCGCCGCCTTCGCGTACTGGCCGATCAGCAC
>CAYTWU010000307.1:0-4535 GCA_964442175.1 uncultured Rubrivivax sp. | reverse complement strand
GATCTGCAATGCCGGCGGCGTGACCGTCAGCTACTTCGAGTGGGTGCAGGACTTCAGCTCGTTCTTCTGGACCGAAGACGAGATCAACGTGCGGCTGGACAAGATCATGGTCGGCGCGCTGAAGAACATCTGGGACACCGCCGACCACCACAAGATCAGCCTGCGCACCGCCACCTTCGCGGTGGCCTGCGAGCGCATCCTGAGCGCACGCGAGGAGCGCGGGCTGTACCCCTGATCTGCGGAGCGGCCTAGACTCGGGACCTGCACACACCGCCGCCGGAGCCTTCATTCATGGCCGTACCCGCCCAGAAGATGTCGCTGGACGACTTCCTGGCCTGGGAGAACACCCAGGCCACCCGCCACGAGTTCTGGCGCGGCGAGGTGTTTGCGATGGTGGGCGCGCGCCGGGTGCACGGCCTGGTTTCGGGCAACCTGTTCGCGGCGCTCAAGCTGCACCTCAAAGGCAGCCCCTGCCGCGCCTTCATCGAAGGCATGAAGCTGCAAACGGCCGATGACGCGCTGTTCTACCCCGATGTCTTTGTCACCTGCGACCCGCAGGACCTGAAGACCGACATGGTCTTCCGGCAGCCCAAGCTGGTGGTGGAGGTGCTGTCCGAGAGCACGCAGGCCTACGACCGCGGGCTGAAGTTCGCCGCCTATCGGCAGATCAGCAGTCTGCAGGAATACGGGCTGGTGGACCCGGACAACCGGCGGGTGGAAGTGTTCCGGCGCAACGAACGTGGCAACTTCGAACTGGTGGACCAGACCGGCGCCGCCGAGCTGGTGCTGGAAAGCGTGGGCCTGCGCCTGGCAATGGCCGAGGTCTTCGACGGCGTGGCGGACGACGCCTGAGGCTGCCTCAGGGCGCCGACGCGGCCGGGGCGGGTGACGGAACAGCAGGCGTCGGCACCATCACGCCAGGCCCCAGCGGGATCTCGTCGGCCAGCGTGACCTTGGTGACGAAGTAGCGCGTGTCGCCGAAACAGCTGGTGGGCAGGCCCACCTTCTCTTCGTAGTGCAGGCTCACGCGCTTGCCGATCACGCGGGTGATGTCGGCGGCGATCTGTTCATCGTGCACGGTGAACAGGAACTTCTCCACCGTGCTGCCGGGCAGCGAGACCAGGGCCAGTTCACCCTCCCAGGTCTTGCACAGCCAGCCATTGTGCGAGATCTTCTGCACCCAGCCGGCGCGGTCGCCGGTGGAATAACTCCAGTGCCAGGCGCCGAACAAATACAGCGCAGACAACCCGATCAGGGCGACGAGGATGGCAATGAGGCGCAGCAACATGGCGTGACGATACCGAAGTTCCCGCGCTGGCCAGCGGCTACGATCCGCGGCCTGACGCCACCTGGAGACACCCCATGCAACGCCGCCCCCTGTTCGCCGCCGCCCTGGCCGCCCTGCTCACCACGGGTGCCGTGTCGGCCCAGACCGCCTGGCCCACCCAGACCGTCAAGATCGTCGTGCCCACGGGCCCGGGCAGCTCGCTGGACCTGATCGTGCGGCTGATGAGCGACAAACTCGCCGCGCGCTGGGGCCAGGCCGTGGTGGTGGACAACAAACCCGGCGCCGGCGGCATGCTGGGCCTGGACATCGCCGCCAAGGCCACGGACAACCACACCATCGCGATCGGCTTCAACGGGCCGACGGCCTACGCGCCCTTCCTGTACGCCAAGACGCCCTACGACCCGGCCAAGGACCTGAAGGCCATCGTGATGACCACCTCGCAGGCCAACGTGCTGGCCATCAACGCCGAGAAGGTGCCGGCGAAGAACCTGGCCGAGTTCGTGGCCTGGGCCAAGGCCCAGGGCGGCAAGATGAACTACAGCTCGCTGGGCCAGGGCAGCTCGGCGCACCTGACGATGGAGCTGTTCCTGGCCGAGGCCGGCCTGCAGGCGGTGCACGTGCCCTTCAACGGCAGCCCGCCGGCCGCGCTGGCGGTGGCGCAGGGCACAGCCGACGCCACCTTCATGGTCGCGCCTGCGCTGCTGCCGCATGTGCAGAGCGGCAAGGTGCGTTTGCTGGCGATCAGCGCCGACGACAAACCCGACAGCCTGAAGGCGCTGCCGTCGCTGGCTGAAGGCGGTTACCCCAAGGTGGTGTCGCTGGCCTGGAACGGCCTGGTCGGGCCCAGCAGCCTGAGTGATGCCGCCGTGGCGCGCATCAACGCCGACGTGAACGAGCTGCTGAAAAACGACGCCAACCTGCGCGACGTGATGGCCAAAAACGGCCTGACCATCGTCGGCGGCAGCGCCGCCGAGTTCCGCCGCTTCATCGACGCCGACGTCGCGCGCTGGGGCCCGGTGATCACGAAGCTGGGCGTCAAGCTGAACTGAGCCCGGCCAGCAGCTCTGCGTTGCCGCCCGCCGCGGCCGTGTTGATCGTCACCGTCTGCTCGGCGCAGAAGCGGTAGAGGTAATGCGGCCCGCCGGCCTTGGGCCCGGTGCCGGACAGGCCCTCGCCGCCAAAGGGCTGCACACCCACCACGGCGCCGATCATGTTGCGGTTGACGTAGACGTTGCCGATGTGCGCCGCGTCGGCCAGCCGTGCGGCGCGGCTGTCGATGCGGGTCTGGATGCCGAAGGTGAGGCCGTAGCCCAGCGCGTTGACCTGCTGCACCACGGCCATCGGGTCGCCGCCCCAGCGCACCACATGCAGCACGGGGCCGAAGATCTCGTCCTTCAGGTCGGCGATCTGCGCGATCTCGAAGGCCACCGGCGCCAGCACCCGCGGGTGGTCCGCCACGCGGGTGGCCTCGCCCAGCAGCGTGGCCTCGCGGCGCAGGCGTGCCACCTGCGCGCTGATGTGGGCGTGGGCCTCGTCGTCGATCAGCGGGCCGACATCGGTGGAGAGCATCGCCGGGTCGCCCACGCGCAGCTCGGCCAGTGCGCCGCGGATCATCTCGATCACCGCATCGGCGATGCCCTCGTGCACACACAGCAGGCGCAGCGCGCTGCAGCGCTGGCCGGCGCTGCGGAAGGCGCTTTGCACCACGGCGTCCACCACCTGCTCGGGCAGCGCGGTGCTGTCGACCAGCATCGCGTTCAGGCCGCCGGTTTCGGCGATCAAGGGGACGATGGGCCCGTCCTTCATCGCCAGCGTGCGGTTGATCAGCCGCGCGACCGCGGTGCTGCCGGTGAAACAGACACCGGCGGTGCGCGCATCGGCCACCAGCGCGGCGCCCACGGTTTCGCCGCGGCCGTGCAGCCAGGCCAGCGCGTCGGCCGGCACACCGGCTTCGTGCAGCAGTGCAACAAAGCGTTGGGCGATCACCGGTGTCTGCTCCGCCGGTTTGGCGGCCACGGTGTTGCCGGCCACCAGCGCGGCCACGACCTGGCCGGCGAAGATGGCGAGCGGGAAGTTCCAGGGGCTGATGCAGACAAACACGCCGCGGCCGTGCAGGCGCAGCACGTTGCGCTCGCCGGTGGGGCCGGGCAGCGGCTGCTCACCCAGGCGGGCCTCGGCCTGCTGCGCGTAGTAGCGGCAGAAGTCCACCGCCTCGCGCACCTCGGCGATGGTGTCGGCCCAGGTCTTGCCGGCCTCATGCACCAGCAGTGCGGCGTACTCGGGCATGCGGGCTTCCAGCAGGTCGGCCGCGCGGCGCAGGCAGGCGGCGCGTGCGCTCAGCGGCGTGTTGCGCCAGGCCGGGAAGCCGGCCTGCAGCCGCGCCATCGCGGCCTGCACCTCGTCGGCGCTGGCTTCGCTGACGGCCTCCAGGGCCACCGGCGCGGCCAGCAGCGGCGCGCGCATCGTCGGGCAGCTGATGTCCACGCCGGCCGAGTTGGCGCGCGCCGCGCCGTACAGCGCCAGCGGCGCCACCAGGCCGGGCACGGGGCGCGGTGTCAGCGGCGAGGACAGCAGATCCTCCGGCGCCACGGCCGCATCGGCCAGCTGGTGCACAAACGAGGAGTTGGCGCCGTTTTCCAGCAGCCGGCGCACCAGGTAGGCCAGCAGGTCGCGGTGTTCGCCCACCGGGGCGTAGACACGGCAGGGGATGCGGCCGTCCTTCATCACCTCGCGGTAGACCGCTTCGCCCATGCCGTGCAGGCGCTGCATCTCGAACGGCGCGCTGCCCGCCATCAACACGATGGCGGCGATGGTGCCGGCGTTGTGCGTGGCGAACTGCGGGTAGATCACCTCGTGGTGCTGCAGCAGCGCCCGCGCGCAGGCCAGGTAAGACAGATCGGTGTGGGTCTTGTGCGTGAACACCGGGTAGCCGGGCAGGCCCAGCTCCTGCGCGCGCTTGACCTCGCCGTCCCAGTAGGCGCCCTTGACCAGGCGCACCATGAACTTCAGGCCGTGGCGGCGCGCGATGCGGGCCACCTCGTCCACCACCGCCAGCGCGCGGGTCTGGTAGGCCTGCACCGCCAGGCCGAAGCCCTGCCACTGCGGGAACTGCGCCGCGATGCGGCCGGCCAGCACGTCCAGCAGCTCCAGCGAGAGCTCCAGGCGGTCCACCTCCTCGGCGTCGATGGTCAGGTTCAGGTTGGCGCTGGCGGCGGCTTCGATCAGCTGCCACACACGCGGCTGGAGT
>CAYTWU010000306.1:0-4552 GCA_964442175.1 uncultured Rubrivivax sp. | reverse complement strand
CCGGCGCCGCCGGCGCGCAGCTTCTCGGCCAGCGTGCCCTGGGGCGTGAATTCGAGCTGCAACTCACCGGCCAGGAACTGGCGCTCGAACTCCTTGTTCTCGCCCACGTAGCTGCTGATCATCTTCTTGATCTGCCGGGTCTCCAGCAGCTTGCCGAGGCCGAAGCCATCGACGCCGGCGTTGTTGGAGATCACGGTCAGGTCGCGCTTGCCGCTGTCACGCAAGGCATCGATCAAGGCCTCGGGGATGCCGCAAAGGCCGAAACCGCCAACGGCCAGCAACTGGCCGTCGCTGACGATCCCGTCCAGGGCCGCGGCGGCGCTGGGGTACAGCTTGTTCATGCGTGGGTGCTCCGTTGGGCGAGAATGCGAGCGTACTGCGTAACGCATTAGGTAGTCTTTACGTCATATCGCCTAATGGCCAACCCCGGAGGATCGGATTGGAACTGTTGCCACGATTGCAAGCGGTGCTGGCCGAGGTGACCGCGCCCTTTGTCCACCAGCTCGGCCTGAGCGTGGTGGCCGCAGACACCCGTCAGGTGACGTTGCGCATGCCGGTGACGCCGGTGGTGGTGCACGGCGGTGGCGTCGTCTGTGGCCAGGCCCTGATGGCGGCGGCCGACACCGCGATGATCCTGGCCGTGGCCGCCGGTCTGGGTGAGTTCCGCCCCATGACCACGGTGCAGCTGCAGACCAGCTTCCTCAAGCCCGTGCCGGGTGCGGCCACCGAGGTCCTCGTGGTCTGCACGCTGCTGCGCCTGGGCAAGAGCCTGGCCTTCGGCGACATCCAGCTGCGCACGCCTGAGGGCACCCTCGCCGCCCACGCCACCACGACCTACGCGCTGCTGTGACGGCGGCCATCGACTACCGAACGGCCTTCCTGATGGCGCCGATCGGCCTGGTGCTGTCGCGCCAGCGCCTGATGGTCGATGTGAACCAGCAGGTGCTGACCATGTTCGGCGCCCAGCCTGACCAGATGATCGGCCACTCCTTCGAGGTGCTCTACCCCTCGCCGGAAGAGTTCCAGCGCACGGGCGAGCGCATCACCACGCGGCTGGATGCGCAGGGCCGCTACACCGACGAGCGGGTGATGAAGCGCATGAACGGCGAGCTGTTCTGGTGCCATGTGACCGGCCGCGCACTGGACCCGGCAGCGCCGCACGCCTCCGGCATCTGGAGCTTTGAAGACCTGTCGGCACGGCGTGTGCTGAAGGTGGACCTGACCCCGCGCGAGCGCGAGATTGCCGCGCTGCTGGTCGAGGGCCTGACCAGCAAGGGCATCGGCAAGCGACTGGACGTCAGCCCGCGCACCGTGGACGTCTACCGCGCGCGGCTGATGCGCAAGCTGGGGGCGTCCACCACCACCGAGCTGGTCCACAAACTGCTGGTGGGTTGAGGCCATGTCGTCCTCGCCGCTGATCTGCCCCAACTGCGAACAGGCGCTGCCGCAGGACCCGCCGGTGCGCCACTGCCCGAACTGCGGCCAGGAGACGCACCTGCACCCGCCCAGCTTCGGCGAGTTCCTGCACGAGTTCATCGGCCATTACGTCGCGCTGGAGGGCGCGCTGTGGAAGACGCTGTGGCTGCTGCTCTTTCGCCCCGGGCAGCTGACCCTGGCCTACCTGCGCGGCCAACGCCGACGCCACATCCTGCCGCTGCGCGTGTACATCTCGGCCAGCTTCGTGTTTTTCCTCGTCGTGAAGGTGCTGGCGCCAGCGCCCGCGGTGCAGGCCGAAGGCGCGGTGCAGATGGATGCCCAGGCTCGCGCCGAGATGCAGCAATGCGCCAACGGCCAGGGCTGCGACGGTTTCGAGCGCTGGGTGACCGGTTTTGTGCTGCGCATCCACGAGCGTGCCGGCGGCGGCGCCGACGTGTTCCAGGCCGTGCGCGAGCGGCTGCTGGCCGGCGCACCCTACGCGATGTTCGCGCTGCAGCCGGTGTTCGCGGCGTTGGTGATGCTCGCCTGGCGGCGCAGAAAGCTGACCTACGGCGTGCACTTTGTCTTCAGCCTGCACGTGCACGCCTTCTGGTTCCTGGCGCTGCTGGCCCTGGCGCTGCTGCCCGACGCCGTGTCGGGCTTGGTGCTGCCGCTGATGCTGCTGTACACCCTCCGGGCACTGCACACCGTCTATGGTGGGCGCTGGTGGGCCAACACGCTGCGCGGCGGGCTGCTGGTGGCCGGCTACGCGCTGCTGGTCGGCGCGCTGCTGCTGGCCGGCGGCCTGTATGTGCTCACGCGCTGAAGGGCGCCCCTACACTGCCACCATGATCACCGTTCACCACCTGGAACATTCGCGCTCACAACGCGTGCTCTGGCTTCTCGAAGAACTGGGGCTGCCCTGCGAAGTCAACCGTTACGCGCGTGACCCCAAGACCCTGCTGGCACCGCCCGAGCTGGCGCAGGTGCACCCGCTCGGCAAGTCGCCGGTGATCAGCGACGGTGATGTCACGGTGGCAGAGTCCGGCGCCATCGTCGAGTACCTGGTCGACACCCACGGCAACGGCCGCCTGAAGCCCGCGGCCGGCACACCCGAGCACCGGCGCTACGTGTACTGGCTGCACTTTGCCGAAGGCAGCGCCATGCCACCGCTGCTGATGAAGCTGGTGTTCGACAAGGTGCGCAGCGCCAGGGTCCCGTTTTTCATCAAACCTGTGGTCAAAGGCGTGGCCGACCAGGTCACCAAGGGCTTCATCGCGCCCAACCTGCAGCGGCAGTTCAAGTTCATGGAGGCCGAGCTGGCCCAGCGGCCCTGGTTCGCCGGCGACCAGTTCAGCGCTGCCGACATCCAGATGAGTTTCCCGCTCGAGGCGGGGCAGGCGCGTGGCGGGCTGGACGCCCGGTACCCGAAGCTGACCGACTGGCTGCAGCGCATCCATGCACGCCCGGCCTACCAGCGCGCACTGGAACGCGGCGGCCCGTACAAGATCCTGGACTGACTCAGCTCACCAAGGCCCGCAACCAGTCGGGCATGGCCGCCGACTTCTGCGCCTTGAAATCGGTCCACACCGTCTTGGCACCCCCTTCGGCGTACAGCGTGTCGGGGTCGTCGCTGCGCGACAGCAGGATGTAGGTGTCGAAGCTGCTGCGGCCGGGGTTGCACACGTAATGCCGCGCCAGCACCTCGCCCGGGAACTCCAGTTGCCGGATGAAGTTGCAGAAGGCGTTGACGATCACCGGGCCGCAGCCGTTCGGGTCGGGCGGGCCGCCGACGCGGTACAGCCAGTCCAGCCGCGCCACTTCCATGTAGCGGAAGTAGAGCGTGTTGTTGACATGGCCCATGGCATCCATGTCGCCCCAGCGGATGGGGATCAGCATCTCGTGCGTGAGCTTCTTCTCGGTGGGCACGGTGAAGCGCATCAGTGGCGTCTCCTTCAGTCGGCCAGACCGAGTTCGCTGGCGATGCGCTGCACCTGGGCGCGCAGGGCCACGATCTCGTCCGCCTGGCGGGCCAGCTCGGCCTTCAGCGCCGACAACTCACCGGCGCTGACACCGCCCTCGCCGGCCAACGCCAGTTGTGCCGGTGCGGCCACCTCGCCGCACAGCAGGTGGGCCCAGCGCGCCTCGCGTTCACCGGCGGCGCGCGGCAGCTTCACGACCTTGGGCGGGTCTTTCGCGGCCAGTTCGTCCAGGAACCCTTCGACCGACGAGATGTCGGCAAAGCGGTGCAGGCGTTCGCAGTTCAGCCGCAACTCGGCCGCCGTCTGCGGGCCGCGCAGCATCAGCACCGCCAGCAAGGCCACAGCCTGTGACGGCACGCCCAGCGCGCGGCCGGCGTTGTGCTCGAACTTCACGACGCGGCTGCCGCTGCCCTCCAGCACCAGGTGCAGGCCCTTCAGGCCGTCCACCGCGCTCAGCACCTCGGCGTCGCTGGCCTCGATCACCGGCACACGCGCCGTCTTCTGGTTGCAGCCCGCCAGCAGCGCGTTCAGCGACAGCGGGTAGGTGTCGGGCACCGTGGCCTGCTTTTCGACCAGCACGCCCAGCACGCGGGCCTCGAGCGGGGTCAACAATCTCACGCAGCAAATCCGTCATCGGCGGCGATCACGGCGCCGTTCACGAAATGGCTCTGGTTGGCGCACAACAACATCAGAACAGCATCCAGGTCCTGCGGCTGGCCCACGCGCTTGCGCGGCAGCATGTTGATCAGCTTCTGGCCGGCTTCGGTCTGCCAGTGGTGGTGGTTGATCTCGGTGTCGATGTAACCCGGGCAGAGCGCGTTGACGTTGATGCCGTACTTGCCCCACTCCAGCGCCATCGCACGTGTCATGTGGATGACCGCGGCCTTGCTCATGCAGTAGACGCCGATCTGGCCCAGCACGCGCAGCCCGGCCATCGAGGCCACGTTGACGATGCGCCCGCCGGTGAAGGTGCCCGGCGCCGCGCCGCGCGAGCGCGCGATCATGCGCTTGCCCACCTCCTGCGCGACGAAGAAGGCACCACGAGTGTTGGTGCCCATCACGTAATCGAAATCTTCGGGCGACACGTCGGTCAGCTTCTGCGTGGTGCTGACGCCGGAGTTGTTGACCAGGATGTCGATCGTGCCCATCTCGGT
>CAYTWU010000305.1:0-4609 GCA_964442175.1 uncultured Rubrivivax sp. | reverse complement strand
GGGCGGCGCGATGGACCTGGTGGCCGGCGTCAAGAGCGTCGTCGTGCTGATGGAACACGTGGCCAGGAAGAAGGACGGCAGCGTCGACCTGAAGATCTTGCCGCAGTGCACGCTGCCGCTGACCGGCCTGGGCGTGGTCAACCGCATCATCACCGACCTCGCGGTGCTGGACGTCACGCCGCAGGGCCTGAAGGTGGTCGAGCTGGCGCCGGGCGTCACGCGCGACGAGCTGCAGGCCAAGACCGGCGTGCCCTTGCACGGTTGAGCCGCGGCGCGGGCCGAGGGTCCACCCGTAGTGCGGGGCCGCAAGACGGGTTCACAATTCGTTCACGTGGGAGAGCTGCTGCACCATCTGCGCAGCGTGCCGCGAGGAGCAGGGGCTGATGGACCGGTCCGCGAATGATCGGTTGCAGCCGGAGAAGGATCCGGCTGTACCCGCATGTGATGAACAGGCCGCGCCGGACCTGGCGGCCTCGGCGGACCCGTCGCTGCTGACCCCGGTGCAGCGCCGTGTGGCGCGCCTGGTGCAGACGCTGGAGAGCGACATCATCCCGCGCCTCGTGCAGGCGCACCGCCCGCCCGCCGACCCGCAGCCCGCAACGGCCCCCGCGTCCTGGCCGGCGCTGGAGCCCCTGGCGCGGATGTGTTACGCCGCCGATGAAGGCCTTTTGCATGCCACGGTGCTGGGGCTGCGGCAAGCCGGTGTCCCGGTCGAACGCATCTACCTTGAGCTGTTGGCCCCGGCGGCCCGGGAGCTGGGGCGGCTGTGGGAGCATGACCTCTGCGATTTCACCGACGTCACGGTGGGGGTGGGGCGACTGCAGCAGCTCTTGCGGGAGCTGAGCCAGGCCTTCGGCGCGGAGCAGGATCAACCGGCCGATGGCCGCCGCATCCTGCTGTTGCCTGCACCGGGTGAACAGCACACGCTGGGGGCGTCGATGGCGGCGGAGTTCTTCCGGCGAGCCGGTTGGGACGTCGTCGGCGGCGTCGGTGGCATGGTCCTCGACCCGGTCGAGTTGGTCCAGGCGGAATGGTTCGACATCCTCGGCCTGTCCGCCGGCAACCTGGCCCGGATCGATTGGCTGCGCGACTGCATCACCCATGCGCGCCGCGTGTCGCGCAACCACGGGCTGGGTGTCCTGGTCGGCGGGCCCCTGTTTGTGACCCAGCCCGACATCGGTGCCACGCTGGGCTGTGACTTCGTGGTCACCGACGGCCAGCGAGGCCCTGAATTTGCAGAGGCCTTGTTGGCCAGCCGTTCCCGGCGCCTGTAGACTGCGTTGATGTCTCGTCCAGGTTTCGTCAAGCGTCGATGAAGGAATTTGCCAGTGCCGCGGCCACGTTTGCCGGCCTCGGTGCCGACGTGGTGGCCCGCCTGGCGGGCCTGGCAGCAGACCTGTGCATCGTGGTGGACACCCAGGGGCGCGTGCGCGATGCCTCGGTCTCGACCGACGAGATCCCCGCGGCGCTGGCCCAAGGCTGGGTCGGCCGCCCGATCCACGACATCGTCATGCCGGACAGCCGGCAAAAGCTGGCGGATCTGCTGGCCGCGGGCGCACATGACGAAGCACTGCGCTGGCGCCAGCTGAACCTGCTGGCCGAGGGCGGTGCGCCGTGGGTGCTGCAGTGCGCCGCCCTGCGGCTGGACGCCGAGGGCGTGCTGGTGGTCGTGGCCCGCAGCCTGCAAAGCACGGCGCTGCTGCAGCAACGCCTGGTGCAGGCCCAACAGGCGATGGAGCGCGACTACTGGCAGTTCCGTGACGCCGAGACACGTTACCGCCAGCTGTTCCAGTCCTCCTCCGAAGGTGTGCTGGTGCTGGAGGCCGACAACCTGACGGTCGTCGAGGCCAACCCGGCCGCCTGCCGCGTGCTGGAACTGGACGACAGCACGCTTGTCGGCCGGCCGTTGCAGAATTGTTTTGGCACCGACAGCGCAACCGTCGTGGCCTTGCTCGCCGGTGTGCGGGCCTCGGGCCGTCCGGCCGAGGCCATGGCCCGCCTGGGTGCGGACCGCGCGGATGTGCTGGTCTCGGCCACCGCTTTCCGCCAGGGCGGCGCCGCGCAGTTGCTCGTGCGCCTGCTGCGGCGCGGGACGGACGCCGAAGGCGAGCCGCGTGCACATGCCGACTGGGCGGCGCTGGTGCGGGTCGCGCCCGATGGCCTGGTGCTGACCGACGGTGAAGGCCGGGTGCTGGCGGCCAACGGCGCCTTCCTCGAGCTGACCCAACTGGTGGCCGAAGAACAGCTGCGCGGCGAATCACTGGACCGATGGTTGGGCCGCAGCGGCGTGGACCTGAGCGTGCTGTTGTCCAACCTGCGTCAACGCGGCCTGGTGCGCCTGTTTGCCACCCGCCTGCGGGGCGAGCTCGGTGCCAGCACCGAGGTTGAGATCGCCGCTGTGCAGGTGTCGGAGTCGCCCGCAATGCTGGGCTTCACGATCCGGGACGTGGGTCGGCGCTTGAGCGCCACCCCGCGTGCGTTGCAGGAGTTGCCCAAATCTGTCGAACAGCTGACCGAGCTGGTGGGCCGGGTCCCGATGAAGGACATCGTCGGTGAAACCACCGACCTGATCGAGCAGCTCTGCATCGAGGCAGCGCTCGAACTCACACGCGGCAACCGTGCCGCCGCAGCCGAGATGCTGGGCCTCTCGCGGCAAAGCCTGTACGTGAAGCTGCGCCGCTACGGCCTGAAGGACATCGGCATCGAAGACGAGAAGTGACCGTCAGTCATTGCGGACGGGTGTAAATCTCGGTTGACACTCGAATGTGTCAAGTTTAGAACATGAGGCATGCCGAGGCCTCAGCTGTCTGCCGTCGTTGAACTGCTGAAACCCATCACGTGGTTCCCGCCGATGTGGGCCTTTGCCTGCGGGGTCGTGGCGTCCGGCGTGCCGCTGGGCGCGCACTGGCCCCTGGCCGTGGTGGGGGTGCTGCTGGCCGGCCCGCTGGTGTGCGCCACCAGCCAGGCCGTCAACGACTGGTTTGACCGCCATGTCGACGCCATCAACGAGCCGCAACGCCCCATTCCCTCGGGCCGGCTGCCGGGCCGCTGGGGCCTGGGCCTGGCCATCGCCTGGACCGGTCTGTCCCTGCTGACGGCCACAGTGCTGGGGCCCTGGGGCTTTGCCGCAGCGGCCTTGGGCCTGCTGCTGGCCTGGGCCTACAGTGCGCCGCCGCTGCGGCTCAAGCGCAACGGCTGGTGGGGCAATGCCGCCTGCGGCATCAGCTACGAAGGCCTGGCCTGGGTGACGGGCGCGGCGGTCATGGCGGGGGGCCAGATGCCGACCCTGCCCAGCCTGATCCTGGCCGCGCTCTACAGCGCCGGTGCCCACGGCATCATGACGCTGAACGACTTCAAGGCGGTGGTGGGTGACCGCCAGATGGGCATCCGCTCGCTGCCGGTGATGCTGGGCGTGCGGCGCGCGGCCGTGGTCGCCAGCTGGGCGATGGCGGTGCCGCAGATCGCCGTGGTGGCCTTGCTGCTGCACTGGGACCGCCCCGGCCATGCCGCCGCCATCGCGGTGCTGCTCGCGGTACAGGCCCTGATGATGTGGCGCTTCGTGCAGCGGCCCGTGGCGCGCGCGCTGTGGTACAGCGGCTTCGGCGTGCCGCTGTTCGTCAGCGGGATGATGGTCAGCGCGGCGGCCATCGGGGGCGTGGCGTGAGCGCTGCCCGGCCGCTCCAAAGGCGCTCATTCCCCCTTGGGGGGACGGTGCGCAGCGCCAAGGGGGCTGAATGACATCTCTCTCGTGGTGGGGCATTGCGCGGCTGGGCCTGGTGCAGGCCTGCCTGGGGGCCGTCGTGGTGTTGACCACCTCCACCTTGAACCGTGTCATGGTCATCGAGCTCGCCTTGCCGGCCCTGTTGCCGGGCTTGCTGGTGGCGGGCCACTACCTGGTGCAGTGGGTGCGGCCCCGCATGGGCTTTGGCGGCGATGTCGGCGGGCGGCGCACGCCATGGATCGTCGGCGGCATGGCCGTGCTGTCATTGGGCGGCGTCGGCGCGGCGGCCGCCACGGTGTGGATGGCCCAGGCGCCCGTGGCCGGTCTGGTGCTGGCGGTGCTGTCGTTTGCGGCCATCGGCCTGGGCGTCAGTGCGGCGGGCACCTCGCTGCTGGTGCTGCTGGCCAAACGTGTGGACGCACCGCGCCGCGCGCCGGCGGCCACGCTGGTGTGGCTGATGATGATCTTCGGTTTTGCGCTCACCGCGACGTTGGCGGGCCGCTTCCTGGACCCGTACAGCCCGGCACGGCTGCTGGCCGTCAGCGGCACGGTGTCGGCCGTGGCCTTTGTGCTGGCGCTGCTTGCGCTGCGTGGCCTGGAAGGCCGTCAGGCCCTGCCACCGGAGACGGCACGCCGCACACCCTTCCGCGCCGCCCTGGCCGAGGTCTGGGCCGATGACGCAGCACGTCGGTTCACGGTCTTTGTGTTCGTCTCGATGCTGGCCTTCAGTGCCCAGGACCTGATCCTGGAGCCCTTTGCCGGCGCCGCCTTTGGCTGGACACCGGGCCAGACCACGGCCCTCGCCGGCCTGCAGCATGGCGGTGTGCTGGCCGGCATGCTGCTGGTGGCGGCGGCCGGGCGGCTGGGCTGGGGCTCGCTGAAGGCCTG
>CAYTWU010000304.1:0-4614 GCA_964442175.1 uncultured Rubrivivax sp. | reverse complement strand
TCCTGCACCGGCTTGATGAACAGGCCGGACAAGGCCAGCACCCCGAAGGCCAGCAGCGGCTGGTAGCTGCCCTTGAGCTCGTTCATGCGGCGGCGCACCGCGTAGACACGTTCGATGGGGTTGTGGATGCCCACCGGCAGCACCAGCGGCGCCAGGCCGAAGCGGTTGCCCAGCTTCCAGGCCTGGTCCAGCGGGCGCAGGTTGACCGGCACCATCGCGCGGATCTCCTGGCCGGCGGTGTCGCCGCCCTGCGCCCGCAGCCAGGCACCGATGGCCCCGGCGGCGCAGGCCAGCAGCACGTCGTTGACCGAGCAGCCCAGGGCCTTGCCGACGGCCTTGACCTCGTCCAGCGGCAGCGGCTCGCCCCAGGCCACCACCTTGTGGCCGGCGGGTTTGCCCTTCAGCTTCGTCGGGGAATCATCGGGCATCAGCGCCAGCGCGGCGACGTCGCTGAGCACCTGCACGCCCATGCGCGCCATCTCGACCGAGCCGGTCAGGCCCTGCGGGTTGGCCAGCAGGTCCAAGGACTTGGCCACACCCTCGCCGGTCAGGCCGATGGCCTTGATGGTGAGGCCGGTCATGGGTTCGAGCACGGCGCGGGTGAGCCAGTCGCCGTCTTCGGCGGCCTCCTTCTCGCGCCGGCGGCGCGTGGGCGGGTCGCTGCCGCCGTCGGTGATGCTCATCATCACCGAGATCAAGGCGATGCCGTCGCCGATGCAGTGGTGCACACGCGCCACCAGCGCGCTGCCGCCTTCGTAGTTTTCGATCAGGTGGAACTGCCACAGCGGGCGCGACGGGTCCAGCGGGGTGGTGGCCAGCTGGCCACAGAGGCGCTGCAGCGCATGGCGTTCGGTTTCGCCGGCGGCCATGTCCAGCGTCATCGGCAGCACGTGGCGGGCGAGGTCGAAGCCGGTGTCCTCTTCCCAGACCGCGCCCATCGCGTCGGCCACGGCCTTCTGGCGGAAGCGGTCGTACTTCAGCAGCTTGTCGGCGACACGTTCGCGCAAGGCGTCCAGCGTGATGGCGGGGGTCAGCAGCCAGACGCCGACGATCATCATCAGGTTGACGTCGTTGTCCATCCGCAGCCAGGCGGTGTCCACGCGCGACATGCGCTCGGCTGCAGCCATGGAAATCTCCCGTTCTTGGTTCTTGAGGTGTCGGCGACGATGCTGGGTAACATCCCCAGCGTCAAGCCGAGAGTTTCACCCACCGGAGCCCCCATGGCCGACCTCAAGACCACCTTTGAACAAGCCGTCGCCGCCAGCAAGCAGCTGCCCGAGAAGCCGGACAACATGACGCTGCTGAAGATCTACGCGCTCTACAAGCAGGCCACGGCGGGCGACGTCGAAGGCAAGCGCCCGGGTTTCACCGACATGGTGGGCCGCGCCAAGTACGACGCCTGGGCCGAGCAGAAGGGCAGCTCGGCCGACGACGCGATGCAGGCCTACATCGACCTGATCGAATCGCTCAAGTAAGACCGCCGTCCACCACGGCGGCCGCCAGCCGGTCCAGCAGCACCCGCACCGCGGGCGACAAGCCGCGCTGGCTGGCGTAGACCGCCTGCAGGTGGCCGACGGGCAGCTGCCACGCCGGCAGCACCGGCACCAGCTGGCCGGCCGCCAGCGCCGGCCCCAGCAATGGCTCCGGCAACATCGTCACGCCCAGCCCGGCAATGGCCGCGGCCTGGCGCAGCCCGAAGTGTTCGCACACCAGGCGCGCCGGCGCCGACACCGCACGCAGCACACCATCTGGCCCCTGCAGCCGCCAGACCACCCGCTGGTCGGGCCCGGCAGCGCCGAGCGCCGGCACGGTCTTCAGGTCCTCCGGCACCACCAGGGGTGGCAACAAGGCCAGCAGGGCCGGCGCCGCCACCAGCAGCGTGCGGCTGGGCTGCAGCCGGCGTGTGGCCCACTGCGGGTCTTCATCGTCGGCCGAACGCACGCGCAACGCGAGGTCGATGTTCTCTTCGATCAGGTCGACACGTCGGCCGGTGAGCAGCATCTCCAGCTGCACCCGGGGGTGGTCAACCAGGTACCGTGTGAACACCGCGCCCAGCGGGCCGTCCAGCACACCGGCCGGCATGCTGACACGCACACGCCCGCTGGGCTCGGCCACACGCTGCGCCGCGGCCAGCGCTGCCGCTTCGGCTTCGCGCAGCAGCGCGCGGCTGTGGCCCAGCACCTGCTGGCCGACGTCCGTCAGCGTGAGCCGGCGCGTGCTGCGCTGCAGCAGGCGCACCCCGAGCCGGGCCTCCAGCGCCGCCACGCGCCGCGAGAGCCGCGATTTGGGGCAGCCCAGCAGCCGTGCCGCGGCCGAAAAGCCACCGCTGTCCACCACGGTGGCGAAGTAGCGGTGGTCGTTCAGGTCGCCCAGGTCGATTGCATTCATGGATGGAACGATTTTTCCTGTTTCCAGAGACTATTTCAACCGATGGTACGAATCTACGATGCAGCCATCGCATCAGCCCCGAATCGGAGCCCCTCATGAACGTCCTGCACCTCGATGCCAGCATCCTCGGCGAGCACTCGGTCTCGCGCCAGCTGACGCGGGAGATCGTCGAAGCCCTGCGCCTGGGCTCGGTCGATCTGCGCGTGACGCACCGCGACCTGGTGGCCGACCCGGTGCCGGTGAGCGACGGCGCCCTGCTCGCAGCCCGCGGCACGCCGGCCGACGCCCGCAGCCCGGCGCAGCAGGCGCTGGCGGCCACGGCCGACACGGCGGTGGCCCAGCTGCTCGCGGCCGACCTGCTGGTGATCGGTGCGCCCATGTACAACTTCAGCATCCCCAGCCAGCTCAAGGCCTGGATCGACCTGGTGGCGGTGGCCGGTGTCACCTTCCGCTACGGCCCGAACGGCGCCGAGGGCCTGCTGACGGGCAAGCGCGCCGTCATCGTGGCCACGGCGGGCGGCCAGCACGCCGGCAAGGCGAGTGGCATCGCCCATGCCGACTACCTGAAGCTGTTGCTGAACTTCCTGGGCGTGTTGGACGTGCGTGTGGTCACCGCCGAAGGCCTGGCCATGGGCCCGGCGGTTCGTGAGCCGGCCTTGGCCGCGGCGCGCGCGCAGATTGCCGCGCTGGCCTGATCAGGCCTTCTTCGGTGCCTTGGGCTTGGCCGCCGGTTTGGCGCTGGCGGCCAGCAGGGTGTCGAGGTTTTTTTCGATCTCGCCCTGGATGGTCTGGCTGAAGGCGCCCAGCAGGAAACCCAGCTTGGCGTCCAGCGCAAAGTGGTCCGGCGCGACGATGAGCTTGCCGCTGCAGCCACTGCGGGTGAACTCCACCGTGTCGCTGGTTTCGCCTTCGATCACGGTGCATTCCATGTCGAACTTGGCCTCGACCTCCTCGGCCCATTGCCATGCGATCTTGCGCGCCTTGGCCAGGCCCAGGCTGTGGTCTCGGTGGATGCGGATGTCGGGCACGGTTCAGTTCTCCGGGGTCAGGGCGGCGAGTGTCGCGGCTCGTTCGGCCTTCGGCAAGTCCGCCAGGCGCCGCACGGCGGCGTAGAAGCGCGGCAGGTCGCGGCCTTCCTGTTCATACAGGCGCTCAAAAGCCGGCACGCCGGCATCGTAGGCGGCCTGGATGCCGAAGGCCGCGTTGTTGGCGCGCTGGAACCAGCCGTCGAAGCCGGCAAACCCGCCCCAGCGCTCGGCCTTCAGCCGCTGGTGGTCGGCCTGCAACTGCGCCATCCGCGCGGCCTTGGCGCTGCGCTTGGCGGCGTCGCCCAGGGCGGGGTCGCGGTAGATGGCCTCGAGGTCGCGGCGCATCGCCAGCGTCAGCGCGCGAAAGTCCTGCCGGCGGGCATCAAACGCCGCGTACTCGGCCCGTGCCGCCGGGCTGGCCTGCTGCGCCAGCCAGCGCTGCACGCCGATGCGCTCCACCGCGGTGGCGAAGGACTCGTTGAACACCGTGTCGTCGCGGGCATAGGCCACCTGGTGCGCCAGCTCGTGGAAGACCATGCGGGCCAGTTCGCCCTCGGGCCAGTGGATGAAGGTGGACAGCAGCGGGTCGCCGCCCAGCCAGTCGGTCAGGCCCAGCGTGGAATAGGCCGGCACGCCGTAGACCAGCGCCTCCAGGCCCTGGCCGCGCAGCGTGGCGGCCAGCGCATCGGCCTCGGCGCGGTCGTAGTAACCCCGGTAGCCCACGCAGCCCAGCACCGGGAAACACCAGGTCTGCAGCGTGAGCGAGAGCTCCGGCGCCGCGACCACGTTCCACACCGCCGCCGGCCGGTCCAGCGCGGCGTAGGCACGGTAGCTGCGGTTGTCGGGCAGCTGCAGCTCGGCCACGGCGAAACCGCGGATGCGCCGGGCCAGCTGCAGGCGCTCGCGCAGCGCCGGGGCGGTGTCGGGCGCGGCGAGCCATTCGTCCAGCGGACGCGCGCGGCGCACGATGTCCAGGTGCCCGGCGATGGACTGCCGGTAATAACCCAGCGACGCCAGCGTGTCGCAGCCGGCGAGCAGGGCCAGCACGCCCAGCAGGGCCCAGCGCTTCACGCGGGGGCCACCTCCACCAGGCAGTCGTAGAAGCTGGGCGCGCGGCCGATGTCGGTGAGCTGCTGGTGGGTGAGTTCGTTGACGTTGGTGCCGTTCAGCCCCAGCTTGCGCCACCAGATGCCCAGGC
>CAYTWU010000303.1:0-4617 GCA_964442175.1 uncultured Rubrivivax sp. | reverse complement strand
CCAGCGTGTCGATGTCCAGGTCGTTGGTGGGCTCGTCCAGCACCAGCACGTTGGCCGGCAGCGCAAACAGGCGGGCCAGCAGCAGGCGGTTGCGCTCGCCACCCGACAGCGTGCGCACCGGCGAGTTGGCACGTTCGGGCGAAAACAAAAAGTCCGTGAGGTAGCTCATCACGTGTTTGCGCCCGCCGCCCACCTCCACCCACTCGCTGCCGGGGCTGATGGTGTCGACCAAGGTCGCTTCCAGGTCCAGCCCGGCGCGCATCTGGTCGAAATACGCCACCTGCAGCTTGGTGCCGGGGCGCACGCTGCCGCCGGTGGGCGCGAGCTCGCCCAGGATGAGCTTGAGCAGCGTGGTCTTGCCGGCGCCGTTGGGGCCGATCAGGCCGACCTTGTCGCCGCGCAGGATGGTGGCGCTGAAGCGGTCGATCAATGTTCGATCACCGAAGCGCATCGACACGTCCTTCAGTTCCGCGACGATCTTGCCGGTGGGCAGGCCGGCATCCACCGAGAGCCGCACCTGGCCCAGCTGCTCGCGCCGCGCCTGGCGCTGCGCACGCAAGGTCTGCAGGCGTGCCACGCGGCCCACGCTGCGCGTGCGGCGCGCCTCGACGCCCTTGCGGATCCAGACCTCTTCCTGCGCCAGCAGCTTGTCGGCACGTGCGTTGGCCAGGGCTTCGTCTTCCAGCTCGCGCGCCTTGGTGGCTTCGTACGCGGTGAAAGATCCCGGGTAGCTGCGCAGCAGGCCACGGTCCAGCTCGACGATGCGGGTGGCCACGGCGTCGATGAAGGCACGGTCGTGCGACACCAGCAGCAGCGCGCCGCGCCAGTCGTTCAGCAGGTCCTGCAGCCACTCGATGGCGTCGATGTCCAGGTGGTTGGTGGGTTCGTCCAGCAGCAGCACGTCAGGGGCGGCCACCAGGGCCCGCGCCAGCGCCACGCGTTTTTTCATGCCGCCGGACAAGGCGGCCACCGCCAGCGCCGGGTCCAGGCCCAGGCGCTGCAGCGCGGTGTCCACGCGCTGCTCCCAGGTCCAGCCGTCCAGGGCTTCCAGCCGGGTCTGCAGCGCGTCCAGGTCGTCTTCCGGCGCATGGGCCTCGTAGCGTTCGCGCAGCGCACGCGCTTCAGCCACCCCTTCGGCCACCGCGTCGAACACATTGGCACCGTCGGCGAACAGCGGCTCCTGCGCCACGTAGATGCGGCGCAGGCCGCCCTGTTGCTGCAGCAGGCCGTCGTCGAGTTTTTCCAGCCCGGCCAGCACCTTCATCAGCGAGGACTTGCCGGCGCCGTTGCGGCCGATCAGCGCGATGCGCTCACCGGCTTCGAGCGAGAGGTCGGTGCCATCGAGCAGGGGCACATGGCCGTAGGCGAGGTGGGCGTTGGAGATCGAGAGCAGGGCCATGGGGCCGATTGTCTCAGTGGCCGTCCCCTGCGGCCGCTCAGCGCTTCGTCTGCACCTCGAAGGCCAAGGTCACGAAACGGCTGTCCCAGCGGTCCGGGTGCTGCGTGGACGGCCGCAGGTCGGTGCCGCGCAGCAGCCAGCGCGCGGCCAGAGGCAGCGTGATCTGCACCCGGCCTTCGGCATCCGTCTGGCGCCAGAAGCCCAGGGGGCTGGCGTCGCTGCGCAGCTCCACCGCCAGCCCGGCCAGCGGCTGGCCGTCGCGCAAGACCTGAAAACGCACGTTGTCGCCGGCACGCAGCGGGCGTTGCGTGTTCTCCAGCCGCACGTCCAGCCCCAAGCCCTCGATGGGTGCGGTGGCCGCGGTGGCGGGCTGCTCACCCTCGAGCTCGACACGCGCGTGTTTGACGTAGGTTTCCTGCCAGCGCACGCCCCGGGCCTGCAGCGCCGCCCAGCGCTCGCGCACGGCCGGCGGGGCCTTGATCTCGTCCAGGTAGACCTGCACCGTCGGATCGTCGATCTGGATGTCGATCGGCTGCAGCTGCGCCCAGCAGCTGACGCTGGCCGCGGGCGACACCGGCCGGCCGGTGCGCAGCAGCAGGAAGGGCGTGTTCTGCCGGAACAGCGCCAGACCGCCCACCTCCCGCAACGGCACTTCGCGCACGCCCGGCCCCAGGCAGCCACTGGCCTGCAGCTGCGCCGCAGCGATGGGCGCGTCAAACACCGGGTACTGGTTGCCGGTGCCCAGGGCCAGCACCAGCTGCCCACGCTCGTTCGCGGGCTGCGGCGCGAACCAGCTGTCGTGCGCCAGCACGGGGGCACTGCCCAGCCAGGCCAGTGCGATCAGGCAGGCGCGCATGGTCAGAACCGCGCTTGCAGCGTCAGCCGCAAGCTGCGCGGCTCGGCCGGGTGCAGGTGGCGGTCGGCCACCGGCGCCGGCTCGCCCAGCAGCTGCGATTCGTAGAAATACTGGATGTCGTTCACATCGCGGTCGAAGAGGTTGAAGACGTCCAGCGTCACGCTGGCCTTGGGCCCGAGTGCACGCGTGACGCGCAGGTTCATCGTGCTGGCCGGGATGGAACGCACGCTGTTGTCCTCGACCAGCGCGCCCGAGCCCAGGTAGCGCCATTGCACGCTGGCCGTCCAGCCCTGCACATCGCGCACGGTGGCGGCCACCGAGGCCACGCTGTCCACCGCGTTGGGCACCCGGCTGCCGTCGGTGAAACGCGCGTGGCTCAGCGCCAGGTCGGCGTCCAGCAGGAACCAGGGCCGGGGCTGCCAGCGGTTGTTGAACTCGATGCCACGCCGGCGGCTGCCCAGGCTGGCCTCGGTGGCCCCGGCGTCGCCCACGTAGACCAGCTCCGAGGCCGAGCGCAGGCCCCACACGGCCACCGAGCTCTGCAGGCCGCGGATGACTTCCGTGCGCAGGCCGATCTCGCCGCCGGTCAATGGCACCAGCGGTGGCACGGGGTCGACCGCGTCGCCGCTCTTGGGGTCGACCCGGGCCGTCATGCCGCGCGCGTCGTTGCTGTGCAGGCCACGGCCGAGGTTGAAGAACAGTTCGGTGTCCGGCCGAAGCGTGTAGATCAACGACAGCTTGGGCGAGACCCGCGTGGCGCTGGCGCTGCCGCCGTTGGCGGCCAGCGTGAGCGCCTCGACCCTCGCCGCGATGTGGTCGGCACGCAGGCCGAACACGGCGCGCCATTCGGGTGTGAACTCCACCGTGGTCTGGCCGAACAGCCCGGCCTGCGTCTGGCGGACGCGGTCTTCGCGCGTGGTGCCGGTGATCTCGCGCGCCAGGCTGTCGTACAGGCCCACGCGTGCGCGGTCGTGGCGCAGCTGCGCGCCCACCACCGTGCGCGCCGGGTAGGCGCCGATGTCGTGGTTGAAGACATGTTCGGCGTCGGCGCCGTAGACGCTGCGCGCGTCGGTCTGCTTGAACTGGTCGCCGCCGGCCGGACGCTCCAGCCGGTAGGTGAAGTTGGAGTTCAGGTCCAGGTCGTAGCGGATGGCGTAGGCCGAGACGGTGGTGCGGCCACCCGCCGTGTCCACATGCCAGTCGCCTGAGAGGCTGCTGCGGTGGGTTTCGCCGCCGGTGGTCGGGTCCAGCGAGTCGTAACGGCCGAAGCCGCTGTTCGGGGCCAGCAGCCGCGCGGGGATCTGGTCGGTGGCCGTCCAGCGCGAGCGGTAGCCCATCGCCGAGACGGACCAGCCGTTGCTGCGCGTGCCGCCGGTCAGCGTGAACACGCCGTTGAGCTTGCGCAGGTTCTCGGGCACGGTCCAGGGGCCGTCGTTGTTCATCGCCTCCAGCGCGGCCAGGGCCGTGAGCCCCGGCGCGACCTCGGTCGAGCCGCCCACCAGCCCGCGCCGGTGGCCGTTGCCGCCCAGCGTGAGCTGGCCGAAGGGCGCGGCCACGCGCGACAGGTACTGGATGTCGGCCGAGCCGGCGGCGGCAAAGTCGCCCACGGTGGCGAAGTACGGGCCCTTGCGGTACTGGATGCGGTCCACCAGCTCGGGGATCAAAAAGTTCAGGTCGCTGTAACCCTGGCCATGGCCGTGCGAGGGCATGTTCACCGGCATGCCGGCGATGCGGGTGGCGAAATCGGTGCCATGGTCCAGGTTGAAACCGCGCAGGAAGTACTGGTTGGCCTTGCCGTCGCCCGAGTGCTGGGTGACGATGACGCCGGGCACGAACTCCAGCACCTCGCCCGGGCGCTGCGCGGGCCGGCTTTCCAGCAGCTCGCGCCGGATGGTGCCGGCCGAGGCCGCATCCTGCGTGCCCACCGCGTTGTCGTAGTGGCCCTGGATGATGATGGTCTGCGGCGCGGGATTGACCGGGCCGCCGTGGTTGGCAAAAGCAGCGCTGCAGGCGCAGGCCAGCGACGCCGCGCGGGCGAGGGTGGTGGGTGTCATGCGGTGGGTTTACGCGCCGGGGCGCGTGTTGGATGCGAGCGCAGCCTCCAGCGCATCCACAAAGGTCTTGGCCACCGGGAATCCGGTCTGCTCGGTGATCTCGGCAAAACAGGTCGGGCTGGTGACGTTGATCTCGGTCAGGCAATCGCCGATCACGTCGATGCCCACCAGCAGCAGGCCGCGCGCGGCCAGGATGGGGCCCAGGTGTTCGGCGATGCGGCGGTCGGCCGCGCTCAGCGGCTGCGCCACGCCCTTGCCACCCGCGGCCAGGTTGCCGCGGATCTCGCTGCCCTGCGGGATGCGCGCCA
>CAYTWU010000302.1:0-4636 GCA_964442175.1 uncultured Rubrivivax sp. | reverse complement strand
CGATCAGCGGGTAGCGCTGCGAAAAATCCTGCGCCATGCGCACCAGCGCGTCGTAGGCCGCCTGGTCGCCGTGCGGGTGGAAGCGGCCCAGCACATCACCCACCACGCGCGCGCTCTTGACGGGTTTGGGCGCACCGCCGGTGCCGCCTGTGCCCGAATACCCCAGGCCCATGCGCTGCATCGAATACAGGATGCGGCGCTGCACCGGCTTCTGGCCGTCGCAGACATCGGGCAACGCGCGGCCCTTGACCACCGAGAGCGCGTACTCCAGGTAGGCGCGCTCGGCGTAGTGGGCCAGCGTGATGCTGTCGGAAGGTTCGGCCGCATCGGCGGCGGGGTCAAAGAGGTCGGCGTCCATGGCGGGCGGGAGTGTAGGCCCCCCGGCCGGACGGCCCGGCTCAGCGCGGTGGCAGCTGCCGCGCCAGCAGGCCGTGGAAACGTTCGTAGAAACCGGGGTCGCGCACCGTGGCCACGCCCACCTTGACCAGCGATTCTTCACTGCCACCGATGGGCAGCGAGATCGAGCCCAGCGCGCTCACGCCCAGGCTGGACGAGGTGCCCGACTTCTTGACCACGTACTGGTCTTCCCAGGCCGTGACGTAGACACTGCCGGCCTGATCGTCCGCACCCTCGGCCACGCAGGTGACCTGCAGTTGCAGCTCCACGTGCCGCTCCTTCTCGGGCTGGAAGTACTTGCGGCCCAACAGCACGGCGCGGTCGTTGCGCGTGAGCACGTAGCCCTGCCCCATCAAGGCCCGGCGGGCGGCTTCGCAGAGGTCGGCCGCGGGGCGCTCATACCGGCGGGCGTGTGGGGACGCGGCATCAAAGCGCTCGGCCTGGTGCACCGGCGGCGTGGGCGCGAGCGCCTTCATCGGGGCGTCGGTCATCGCGCAGCCGGCCAGCAGCCCAGCGGCCACCAGGGTGACGGGCCCGCGCAGCATCAGTGCGCCTCGTCCCAGTTGCGCCCCACCCCCACCTCGGCCAGCAGCGGCACCTTCAGCTGGGCCACGCCGGCCATCAGGCGCGGCACGGCCTCCTTGGCCCAATCCAGCTCGGCCTCGGGCACCTCGAACACCAGTTCGTCGTGCACCTGCATCACCATGCGGGTGGCGCGGGCCTCGGTGTCCAGCGCGCCCTGCACCGCGATCATCGCCAGCTTGATGAGATCAGCCGCCGTGCCCTGCATCGGCGCGTTGATGGCCTGGCGCTCGGCGCCGGCGCGGCGCGGGCCGTTGCCGCCCATGATGTCGGGCAGGTAGATCCGGCGGCCGAAATACGTCTCCACGTAGCCGGTCTGGGCGGCACCGGCCTTGGTGGCCTCCATGTAGCGTTTGACGCCGGCAAAACGCTCGAAGTAGCGCTCGATGTAGTCGCGTGCCGCCTTCTGCTCGATGCCCAGGTTGCTGGCCAGGCCGAAGGCCCCCATGCCGTAGATCAGGCCGAAGTTGATGACCTTGGCATAACGCCGCTGTTCCGAACTCACCTCGCCCAGCGGCACGTTGAAAACCTCGCTGGCGGTGGCGCGGTGCACGTCGATGCCCTCGGCGAAGGCCCGCAGCAGGCCCGGGTCCTCGCTGATGTGGGCCATGATGCGCAGCTCGATCTGGCTGTAGTCGGCCGACAGGATCACGTGCCCCGGCGGCGCGATGAAGGCCTCGCGCACGCGCCGGCCTTCGGGGGTGCGGATCGGGATGTTCTGCAGGTTGGGGTCGTTGCTGGCCAGGCGGCCGGTGACGGCCACGGCCTGCGCGTAGTTGGTGTGCACGCGGCCCGTGTGCGGGTTCACCATGCCGGGCAGCTTGTCGGTGTAGGTGCCCTTCAGCTTGGCCAGGCTGCGGTGGTCCAGGATGCGCGCCGGCAGCGGGTAGTCGGCCGCCAGTTCCTGCAGCACCTCTTCGTCGGTGCTGGGCGCGCCGGTGGCCGTCTTCTTCTTCACCGGCAGGCCCAGCTTGCCGAACAGGATCTCGCCGATCTGCTTGGGGCTGCCCATGTTGAAGGGCTGCTCGGCAATGGCGTAGGCCTCGGCTTCGAGGGCGACCATGCGCTCGCCCAGGTCGCGGCTCTGCGCGGCCAGCACGGCGGCGTCGACCAGCACGCCGTGGCGCTCGATGCGCTGCAGGATCTTCATCGCCGGCATCTCGATGCGCGCGTAGACCTCGGCCAGGCGCGGCGTGGCCTGCAGGCGCGGCCACAGGGTCTGGTGCACCTGCAGCGCCATCTCGCTGTCTTCGCCGCTGTACTCGGTGGCGCGGGCCACGTCCACCTGCGCAAACGGGATCTGGTGCGCGCCCTTGCCGCACAGGTCCTCGTAGCTCAGGCCCTGGCGGCCCAGGTGGCGGTCGGCCAGTTTTTCCAGGCTGTGGCCCAGGTGGGCCTCTAGCACATAGCTCTGCAGCAGCGTGTCGTGCGCCACGCCGCGCAGCGTGATGCCGTGGTTGGCCAGCACGTGCATGTCGTACTTCAGGTTCTGGCCGAGCTTGGCGTGGGCCTCGCTCTCCAGCCAGGGTTTGAGCAGCGCCAGCACCTCGTCCAGCGGCAGCTGTTCCGGCGCATCCGGCCCGGCATGGGCCAGCGGCACATAGGCCGCACGGCCGGGCTCGACCGCGAAGCTGATGCCGACGATGCGCGCCGCCATCGGGTCCAGCGAATCGGTTTCGGTGTCGAGGGCGCTGATGGGCGCGGCCTGCAGGCGCTGCAGCCAGTGCTGCAGGCGTGCCACCTCGGTGATGGTCTCGTACTCGCGCGCCAGCACCACGGGCGGTGGTGCGTCGGCCTTCGCTTCCGCCGGCGCCGCGGCGCCGGCGCCCAGCGTGTTTTCCAGCTCCTTCTTCCAGCTCTTGAAGCCGTAGCGGCCGTAGAAATCCAGCAGGCCCTCCTGCTGCACCGGCTGCAGGGCCAGGCCCTCCAGCGCCGGCCAGCCGGCCACATGGCCGTCCAGGTCGCAGTCGGTCACCACGGTGATCAGCTTGCGGCCGGTGGGCAGCCAGTCCAGCGCCGCGCGCAGGTTCTCGCCGGCCACGCCCTTGATGCCGGCCGCGGCGGCCACCACGCCGTCCAGCGAGCCATGTTCGGCGATCCACTTGGCAGCGGTCTTGGGGCCGACCTTGTCGACACCGGGCACGTTGTCCACGGTGTCGCCGATCAGCGTGAGGTAGTCGACGATGCGCGTTGGCGGCACGCCGAACTTGGCCAGCACACCGGCTTCGTCCAGCAGCTCCGGCGGCTTGGCCATGGTGTTGATCAGCGTGACCTGCGGCGTGACCAGCTGCGCCAGGTCCTTGTCGCCGGTGGAGATCATCACCCGGTGGCCGTTGGCGGCGGCCTGGCGGGCCAGCGTGCCGATGGCGTCGTCGGCCTCGATGCCGGGCACCACCAGCACCGGCCAGCCCAGCAGGCGCACGGCCTCGTGGATGGGCTCGATCTGGCGCCGCAGGTCGTCGGGCATGGGCGCGCGCTGGGCCTTGTACGCGGGGTACCAGGCGTCGCGGAAGGTGGGGCCGCTGGCATCGAACACACAGGCGGCGTGTTCGGCCGGGTAACGCTCGCGCAGCCACTTCATCATCGCCACCACGCCGTGGATGGCGCCGGTTGGGAAACCGTCGCTGGATCGCAGGTCGGGCAGCGCGTGGTAGGCACGGTACAGGTAGCTGGAACCGTCGACCAGCAGCATCAAAGGAGCATCCATCCGGAGATTGTGGCGCGGCCCGTAGAATGAAGGCATGCTTCGCCGCCTGTTTGTCGCCCTGCCCTTGTTGATCGCGCTGGCGCCTGCCGCGGCAGCGCCCGAGCCTTCGGTGCAGCGCACGACGGTTGAAGACGACAACGTGCGCATCGACGAGTTGCGCGTGCGCGGGGTCACGCAGCGCATCGTGGTGCGGCCCAAGGCCGGCGCCAAGGGCGATGCCCTGCCCGAGTACGAGATCCTGCCGGCCGAGCCCGGCCGCGACAGCGCGCAGGACCGCCGTGCCGCGGGCCAGCGCGTCTGGCGCCTGTTCAGCTTCTAATCGCGTGGCCGTCTACACCGTCGTCGGTGAGCCCGAGGTGCGGGCGCTCGTCGCCCGCCTGGGCCTGGGCGAGCTGTCGGGCTTCCAGGGCATCTCGGCCGGCATCGAAAACAGCAACTGGTTCGTCGACACCACGGCCGGCGCCTACGTGCTGACGGTGTTCGAGCGCCTGTCGGCCGAGCAGCTGCCGTATTACCTGTGGCTCATGAAGCATTTGGCCGGCGCCGGCATCCCGGTGCCCGACCCGCAGGCCGACGCCGCTGGCGAGTTGCTCTTCTCGCTGCAAGGCAAACCCGCCGCACTGCTGACACGCCTGACGGGCGGCCACCGCCTGGCCCCGGACGAACACCATGTGCGCCAGGTGGGCGCGATGCTGGCACGTTTGCACCAGGCCGGCGCCAGCTACAGCCGCGAGCAGGCGCACCTGCGCGGCCTGGCCTGGTGGGGGGAGACCGTGCCCGTGGTGCTGCCCTTCCTGGATGCCGACCGCGCCAAGCTGCTGCGCGACGAACTCAGCTTCCAGCAGGCCGTGGCCGCCTCGGCCGATGGCCGGGCGCTGCCGCGCGGGCCCATCCACGCCGACCTGTTCCGCGACAACGTGATGTTCGACGACACCGCCGGGCCCGACCGCC
>CAYTWU010000301.1:0-4696 GCA_964442175.1 uncultured Rubrivivax sp. | reverse complement strand
GTCAGCCACACCAGGGCCAGCGGCCAGCGGTCGCGCTCCTGCAAGCGCCGCATGCCCCACCGGAAGGCCCAGGTGGCCGCTGCAAACACCAGCAGGAAGGCCGCCTGCCGGCCCACGCGCTGCCAGTCCATCAGGATCAGCGCCAGCACGGCCCAGATGGCGATGTCGTCCAGGCTGGCGTAGCGCAGCACCCGCTGGCCCAGCGGCTCGCGCAGGATGTCCAGCCGCTCCATGAACAGGATCAGGATGGGCAGCGCCGTCACCGCGCAGGCCATGCCCATGCCGGCCACGAACTGCCAGGGCTGGCCCTGAGGCCCGAGCCACCCGCTGGACAGGGCCAGCAGTGCCACGGCCACCGCAGCCCCCAGCAGCAGCGGCACCCCCAGGGCCAGGCTGGCCGTGACCAGGCTCTCGCGCCGGTGCAGCCAGGCCTGGCGCAGGTCCAGCTCGACGCCGGCGATGAACACAAACAGCGATACCGCCCACCAGGCCAGGCCGTTGAGCGACTGGATCACCGCCGGCGTGAACACCGCACCGTAGGCCTGCGGCCACAGCGCGCCCAGCAGCCCGGGCCCGAGCACGATGCCGGTGACGATCTGTACCACGACCAGTGGGGCCCAGCGGTCCGTGCGGCCCAGCCGCCACAGTGCCCAGGGCAGCGCAAAGATCAGCAGCATCGCGACCAGGAAACGTTCGGTGGTGTTCATCCTGGGGGCAAAGCCTAACAGCAAGACAATCGGCCATGGATCTGCATTGGCGCTGGGACGGCGACGATCTGCTGCTGGAGCTGCAAGGCAAACCCGGCGCGCGGCGGGACGGTTTTGGCCGTGTGATGGCCGGGCGGCTGCAGGTGCTGATTGCCGCGGCGCCCGAAGACGGCAAGGCCACCGCGCGCCTGCTGGCCTTCCTGGCCGGGCAATTCGGCGTGCCGCGGGCGGCGGTGGAACTGCGCTACGGCCTGGCCAGCCCGAAAAAAGGTGTCTGCATCCGCGCGCCGCAGCGGCTACCGGCCGAGGCCGGCATCAGGCCACGCAGCTCCTGAACCCCACGAACAGGTCGTTGCGCTCGGCCGAAAAGAAGTTGCGGTAATGCGGGTGCCTCAGCCAGGCGGGCGTGGCAAAGCTGCCGCCGCGCAGCACCGGGCGGCCATCGAACCAGGGCAGCGAGTAGTCGCGGTAGGGGTGGGCCTCGAAGCCGGGGAAGGGTGCAAACGGGCTGGCTGTCCACTCCCAGACCTCGCCCCAGCGGAAGCCTTCGGCGTGCCGGGCCGCCCAGGCCCATTCGGCTTCGCTGGGCAGGCGGCGGCCGGCCCAATGGCACCAGGCCTGCGCTTCGTGCTGGCTCAGGTGCAGCACGGGCTCGTTGTCGGCCAGTGCGACCCACTGGCCGAAGGCCGCACGCTGCCAGACGCCGTCGTCCACCGTCAGATGCCGCGGCCGGCCGTTGCTGTGGCGCTGGCGCCAGGCCCAGCCCTCGACCGTCCAATGCGCCGGCTCGTCGTAGCCGCCGGCTTCGATGAAGGCGCGGTAGGCGGCCCAGGTAACCGGGCTGCGGTCGATCTCGAACGGGGCCAGTTCCAGGGCGTGGGCGCCACGTTCGTTGTCGAACTCAAAGCCCGGCGTGGGTGTCCCCAGCACAAACGGCCCGCCCGCACAGAGCACGGTGCCCGCCGGGCCTGCCGCCGGGCCGGCCTGCGGCAGCGCCGCAGTGATCGGCAGGGCCAGCGTCTGTGCCGTGTACACCGCGGCCTCGGCATGCATGGCCTCGTGCAGCAGGGCCCAGCGGAAGAAGTAGAGGCTGTCGTTGTCGTGCGCGGCGCGATTCAGCAATGCCAGCGTGCGTTCACGCACCTGGGCGGCGTAGCGCAGCGTGCGCTGGGCGTCCGGCAGGTCCAGGTGCCAGCGCGTGGTGTGGGCCACGCGGCTGGAGTCGTAGAGCCGATCGGCCGTTGGCAGCAGCGATGCCGCCAGTGCCGTCTCGGGGTGGGCCGAGGCACCACGCAGGCGTTCAGGGTTGCGTGCGATCCAGCGTTCCTCGAACCAGGCCAGGTGCCCCATTTCCCAGCGGGGCGGGTTCACCTCGGGCGTGTAGCGCACCGCCATGTCAGCAGGCAAGACCTGGCGCCAGGCGTCGAACAGCCGCAGCGTGTCGCTGCGTTGTGTTTGAAGCGCGGCGGCCATCGTTTCTGGATCGCCCTGGCGTGCAGCTTCGGCCTCGGCCCGCAAAGCTGCGGTGCTCACAGCGGCTGGCGGCCCGTGACCGGGTACAGCGGGTCGGTGTAGCCGTGCGTGGAGGCATGGCCCGGCGCGACGAGTGAATCCACCAGGGCCTCGTCCTCGGCGCCGACCGTCACCGCGAGTGCGGCCACGTAGTCCTGCCATTGGGCCAGCGTGCGCGGGCCGGCGATCACGCCGTTGATCAGCCGGTTGTGCAGCACCCAGGCCACGGCCAGCTGGCTGGCGGGCAGGCCCCGCGATTCGGCATGGTCGCGGAAACGCTGGGCCTGCAGCAGCGACTCGGGCCGCCACTCGGTCTGCATCAGCCGGCGGTCGGCGCGCGCGGCGCGGCTGCCGGCGGGTGGTGTTTCGCCGGGGCTGTACTTGCCCGTGAGTACACCACGCGCCAGCGGGCTGTAGCTCACCACGCCCAGGCCGTAGTGCGCGCAGCAGGGCAGCAATTCGTCTTCGATGCCACGCGTCATCGCGCTGTAGGGCGGCTGGCAGGCGATGGGCGGCGGCACGCCCATGCGGCGCGCCGCCTCCACGAGCCGGGCCACGCGCCAGGCGCGGAAGTTCGAGACGCCGTAGTAGCGGATCTTGCCGGTGTCGATCAGGCGCGCCAGCGTCTGCAGCGTCTCTTCGACGGGTGTTGTGTCGTCGTCACGGTGCAGCCAGTACAGGTCGATCCAGTCGGTGCCCAGGCGCTGCAGGCTGCGTTCCACGGCCATCGTGATCCAGCGCCGTGAGAGGCCACGGTCGTTGGGCAGCGGGCTGCCCGGGTTGGCCACCTTGGTGGCCAGCACCCACTGGTCGCGGTCGCGGGCGATCAGTTCGCCCACCATGCGTTCGGAAGCCCCGGTGGCGTAGACATCGGCCGTGTCCAGCGCAAACAGGCCTTGCTGGCGTGCGTGGTCGACGATGCGGCCGGCCTCGGTGGCTTCGGTCTGGTCGCCGAACATCATCGTGCCCAGCCACAAGGCCGGCACCTTCAGGCCGCTGGCGCCCAGAGGGCGGACGGGATGCAGGTTGGTCATGCCCAGACGATACTCCCGCCCGTGCAGATCCAAGAACTCCGAGAGCAGCTGAGGGCGCTGGGCGCCGGGCCCGGCCACGAGGCCCGGGTGCTGCGCCAATGGGCCCAGGCCAAGCCGCAGGACGGTGGCCGCCGCGACATCAGGGACTACCTGCCCAAGCTGCTGCGCGAAGCCCTGCCGGCGCTGACGGCCCGGCTGGAGGGCCTGGCGCGTGTGCGCTCGGAACACCCGGGTGACGACGGTTCGGCACGGTTGCTGGTGGACCTGGCCGACGGCCAGACCGTGGAAGCCGTGCTGCTGCCGCGCGACGGCCTGTGTGTCTCCACCCAGGTGGGCTGCGCCGTGGGCTGCGTGTTCTGCATGACGGGCCAGAGCGGCCTGCTGCGCCAGCTGGGCAGCGCCGAGATCGTGGCCCAGGTGGTGCTGGCGCGCCAGCGGCGGCCGGTGAAGAAGGTGGTCTTCATGGGCATGGGCGAGCCGGCCCACAACCTGGACGCGGTGCTGGAGGCGATCGCGCTGCTGGGCCACGAAGGCGGCATCGCCCACAAGCAACTGGTGTTCTCCACCGTTGGCGACCGCCGGGTCTTCGAGCGGCTGCCGCAGCAGGCGGTGAAGCCCGCGTTGGCGCTTTCGCTGCACTCCACGCAGGCCGAGCGCCGTGCGGCGCTGCTGCCGCGTGCGCCGCGTTTCGAGCCGGCAGAGCTGGTGGCGCTCGGCGAAGACTACGCGCGCCGCTCCGGCTACCCCATCCAGTACCAGTGGACGCTGTTGGCCGGCATCAACGATGGCGACGACGAACTGGACGCGCTGGTGCCGCTGCTGCGCGGCAAGTACGCGATCCTGAACATGATCCCGTACAACAGCGGCGAGGGCATGGACTTCCGCCGGCCCGACACGGAGCGCGTGACGCAGATCTTCCGCCGCCTGAACCAGCAGGGCGTGCTCACGCGCATGCGGCAATCGGCGGGCCAGGACGTGGACGCCGGCTGCGGCCAGTTGCGCGCGCGCCGCATCCCCATTCAAGCGGTCTGATCAGGCTGCGGCTTCCAGGCCGTTGCGGAAGTGCGCCAGCATCAGGGCGCGCGCCTGTTCACCGTCGTGGCGGGCGATGGCGTCCATCAGCGCGCGGTGTTCGGCCAGTGAATCGGCCAGCCGGCCCTGCTTGAACAGCGACAGGTGGCGGTTGAGCTTCATCACCTTGCGCAGGTCGGCCACCATCTGCAGTGCCCAGCGGTTGCCGGCGATGGTGAGCAGCGCCATGTGGAAGGCTTCGTTGGTGGCAAAAAACGCCTCGCGCTGGCGCACCTGCTTTTCCAGCCGGTCATGCAGGGCCTGCAGTTCGGCGCGCTGCACGGCGCTGGCCCGCGTGGCGACCACCGCGGCGGCGTCGCTCTCCAGCAGGCCCAGCAGGTGGTAGACCTGGGCGACGTCGTCACTCGACAT
>CAYTWU010000300.1:0-4714 GCA_964442175.1 uncultured Rubrivivax sp. | reverse complement strand
CGCGATCGGCGCGCCTTGCATCGTGAAGCCCGTGATGAGCAGCTCCGGCAAGGGCCAGAGCAAGATCGACGGCCCGGCCGATGTGCAGAAAGCGTGGGACTATGCGATGGCCGGCGGGCGTGTGAGCCACGGCCGCGTCATCGTCGAAGGTTTCATCGACTTCGACTACGAGATCACGCTGCTCACCGTGCGCGCGGCCCAGGGCACGGTGTTCTGCGCGCCCATCGGCCACGTGCAGGTGAGCGGCGATTACGTGGAGAGCTGGCAGCCGCACCCCATGCACCCGGCGGCGCTGGCCAAGTCGCAGCAAATCGCGCAGACCATCACCGACGACCTGGGCGGCCAGGGCCTCTTTGGCGTGGAGTTGTTCGTCAAGGGCGAAGACGTCTGGTTCAGCGAGGTCAGCCCGCGCCCGCACGACACCGGCATGGTGACCATGGTCACGCAGTGGCAGAACGAGTTCGAGCTGCATGCCCGCGCCATCCTGGGCCTGCCCGTGGACACGGCGCTGAAGAGCCCGGGCGCCAGCGCCGTGGTCTACGGCGGCGTGGACGCCACCGGCATCGTCTTCGACGGCGTGGACCAGGCCCTGGCCGAGCCCGGCACCGAGCTGCGCCTGTTCGGCAAGCCCGAGAGCTTCGTCAAGCGCCGCATGGGCGTGGCGTTGGCGCGTGATGTGGACACCGATGCCGCGCGGGCCAAGGCCAAACGGGCGGCGGCGAAGGTCAAGCCCAGGGCCGTTTAGTCACCTGTACGTCGCCAGCAGGATGCTGGTTTCGGTGTGGCGGATGCCCTTGATCAGCCGCACCCGCTCCAGCACCTGCGACAGCTCGGCGGTGGAGGCGGCCCGCAACTCGGCCAGCAGGTCCCAGCGGCCGTTGGTGTCGTGCAGCGCCACCAGGCCGGGTTCGCCCATCAGGTGGGCCACCACCTCGCGCGTCTGGTTGCCCTCCACCTGCACGCCCATCCAGGCACGGATGCCCTGCGGCTCGGCATCGGGCCGCAGGCGCACGGTGTAGCCGGTGATGACCTGCTCGTCCTCCAGCTTGCGCAGCCGGTTGGCCACGGTGCCGCGTGACACGCCCAGCTTCTGCGCCAGCGTGGCGGTGGGCAGCCGGGCGTCCTGCCGCAGCAGGGCGATCAGCTGGTGGTCGGTCTCGTCCAGGGCCATGCAGGCATTGTGGCCTGCCCCGACAATCACGCGATGCACAGCGATCCCTTGCACGGCCTGCAAGTCTTCCAGCGCGGCTGGTTGTCGTCCAACAACCTGCTGATCCACGCCGCGCGCGGCGAGCCCGGTGCGGTGCTGGTGGACACCGGCCACGTCAACCACGCGCCGCAGACCGAAGCCCTGCTGCGCCAGGCCCTGGCCGGCCGGCCGCTGGCGCAGGTGTTGAACACCCACCTGCACAGCGACCACTGCGGGGGCAACGCCACGCTGCAGCGGGCGTTTGGCATGCCGGTGCACATCCCGCCTGGCCAGGCCGACGCCGTGAAGGCCTGGGACGACGGCGCGCTCAGCTACGTGGCCACCGGCCAGCGCATCGAACGTTACGGCGTGCAGGGTCTTGTCGAACCCGGCAGCCGCTTCGTCGCCGGTGGACGCGAATGGCAGGTGCTGGCCGCGCCCGGGCACGACCCGCACTCGGTGATGTTCTTCGATGCCGCGCACGGGGTGCTGCTCAGCGCCGACGCGCTGTGGGAACACGGCTTCGGCGTCGTCTTCCCTGAGATCGAAGGCGAGCCCGGCTTCGACGACGTGGGCGCCGTGCTGGACCTCATCGCCAGCCTGCCCGTGCGCTTGGTCATCCCCGGCCACGGTGCACCCTTCACCGATGTGGCCACCGCGCTGCAGCGCGCGCAGGCGCGGCTGAAGGGCCTGCAGGCCGACCCGGCCCGCCATGCGCGGCACGCGCTGAAGGTGCTAATCAAGTACCACCTGATGGAAGAAGGTGCGATGGCCATGCCGGCGGTCACCGCCTGGGCCCTGGGCACGCCGATGCTGGCCGGCCTGTGGGACCGTTTTGCGCCCGTCGGCCTGGCCAACGCCGCGGACTGGATCACCATCACCGTGGACGAATTGGTGGCTGGCGGCGCCCTGCGCCGCGACGCACACATGGTGTTCGATGCCTGAACCCGGCGCGCTGCTGCGCGGCGTGCTGACGGCCATCGAGGCGGCAGCCACCATGGCCTTTGCGCTCTCGGGCCTGCTGGCCGCGGCGCGGCAGCGGCTGGATGCTGTGGGCGTGTGTGTGGTCGCCGGCCTGGCGGCCTTCGGCGGTGGCACGCTGCGCGACGTGCTGCTGGACCGGCGGCCGTTTTTCTGGGTCGAACACGCCGGCTGGCTGTGGGCGCTGCTGGCCGGCTGCGTCGCCGCGATGTTGTTCCTGCGCCGTCGCCACTTCGCGCTCACCGAACGCGCCATGCAGTGGCCCGATGCGCTGGGGCTGGGCCTGTTCACCGCCGGCGGCACGCAGATCGCGCTGGCCCAGGGCCTGCCGGCCATCGTCGCGGTGCTGATGGGCATGGTCACCGCGGTGTTCGGCGGTGTGTTGCGCGACATCGTCTGCAACCAGATCCCCAGCGCCTTCAGCGACCACCGGCCTTACGCGGTGTGTTCCTTTGCCGGCGGCTGGGCGCTGGTGGGGCTGGTGACGCTGGACTGGCCGTCCTGGGCGGCGGTGCTGGTGGCGGCCGGGCTCACCACGGCGCTGCGGGCGGTGGCGCTTTGGACGGGCTACACGCTGCCGCGCTGGCGGGTGGGGGAGGAGCGCTGAGGCGCCCATGAAGTTGATGGGCTGAAGCCGCCTCTCGCTGTAGTCGAACGTTGGCTCGACCCCGTTGGCTTCATCATCGTCGCCGTCGCCTCGCCTTGCAGGCGTTCAGCCCGGTGCCGACTGCCAGTCCGCCGTTTTCAGTCCCGTCACCCGTTCGAACTCACGCAGGTTGTGTGTCACCAGCGTCAGGCCTCGGGAGCGGGCATGCGCGGCGATGAAGAAATCGTTGCTGCCGATGGGCGTGCCGGCACGTTCCAGCGCCGCGCGGATCTCGGCACAGTGGTCATCGGCTGGTTCATCGAACGGCAGCACCACCATCGTGGCCAGCAGGTGCTCCACCCGCTGCGTCAGCACCGCCGAGGCCTTGCGCCGTGCGCCGAAACGCAGCTCGCAGGCGACCACGATGCTGGTGCACACAGCGTCGGGTGTCACGGTGGCCAGCCGCTGTACCAACGGACCCCCTGGATTGCGGATCAGCTCGGACAGCGCGTTGGTGTCCAGCATCCAGACCGGATCGGCCATCAAAGGTCATCCCGCTGCTGCAGCGGCAGGTCTTCCACCTCAGGCAGGCCTTCATCCAGCGGCGTCCAGGACGCCAGCGAGTCCAGCAGCCGGTAGTGGGGCCCTGGCGGCCCGGCCCACGACCAGAACGAACGTGCGGGCGCGCAATCCCACTTCATCGACCTGTGCCGCGTGCTGGGCGTGCCCGCGCCGAAGACACCACCTTTGGCATCCTGCACAGCCGTATCCACGAACTCTGGTCCCTGCGCATGTGCACCTGGATGGGCCGTCGGCAACGACCCCCGCTACACCCCCACCACCTGCTTCTAAACCTTCCCCTTCCCCGCCGGCCTCACGCCGACCGACACCGCGCACCAGCGCACGCTGACCAACCTCTACAACCAGCGGCCGGCCTGGCTGGCGCAGGCACACGCCACACTCGACGCCGCCGTGGCGGCGGCGTACGGCTGGGCCGATGGCGCAGACCTGACGGACGACGAGATCTTGCGTCGCCTGCTGGCCATGAACCGGGCGCGGGCTGGGGCGTAGCACTCTTGTGCTACGCTGGTCGCCTCCAAGGCCTTGGATGCAACTTGATGAGCACCACCACCATCCGTTTGCCCGCTGACCTGAAAGCCCGTATCGAGAAGCTGACAGCGGTCAGTGGCACCAGCACGCATGCCTTCATGGTGGAAGCGATCGCCGAAGTCGCGACGCGCATGGAACGCCGCCAGGACTTCGAGGCCGAAGCGCAGCGGCGCTGGAAGAAGATGCTGCGCACCGGCGAGTACCTGACGCCCGACGATGTGCGCGGCCACGCACTCGCCCGCGCCCGCGGCGAAAGCCCGGCCCCGCCGCTTCCGCGCAAGATGACGGCGGAGGAACTGGCCCGCTTGCGAGCGTCGGCCAGGCGCATGGGCGACTCGTGACCGTACCGCGCTACGACCCCGCCTTTCTCGACGACCTGGGTCGGATCGAACACCACCTGCGTGCTCACGATGCAGCCGACATTCCCGAGCGGATCGTGGCTGTCTTCGATGCCCTGGACATGCTCAGCGCGCATCCGATGATCGGGCGCGCGGTCTCAGGGGGTCGCCGCGAGCTGGTGATCGGCCGCGGCAGCCGTGGTTACGTCGCGCTCTACCGCTACGACCCCCTGGACGATGGTGTGGTCATCCTGGGCGTGCGGGCGCAGCGTGAGCTCGGCTTCGACGAGGCAGGATGAAAACGACGACGGGCGACTCGCGTCGCCCGTCAGACCAGCCCGCGTCGCTCGGGGCCTTACAGCCCTGCAGCGGCCCGCAGCGCGGCGGCCTTGTCCGTCCGCTCCCAGGTGAACTCCGGCTCCTCCCGCCCGAAGTGCCCGTACGCCGCCGTCTTCTCGTAGATCGGGCGCAGCAGGTCCAGCATCTGGATGATGCCCTTGGGGCGCAGGT
>CAYTWU010000299.1:0-4719 GCA_964442175.1 uncultured Rubrivivax sp. | reverse complement strand
ACCCGAGCAGAAGACCTTGTCCTTCAGGCTGGTGACCACCACGCTCTTGACCTCGGGGTGCTCGAAGCGGATGCGGTTCAGCGCGTCGTTGAGCTCGATGTCCACGCCCAGGTCGTAGCTGTTGAGCTTGAGCTTGTAGCCGGGGCGCAGGCCGCCGGCTTCGTCGATGTCCAGCCCCAGCGTCGCGATGGCGCCGTCGAACTTGAGCCGCCAGTGGCGGTAGCGGGACGGGTGGGTCTGGTAGTCGACGCGGGTGGGGGTGCTCATCGCGGGTCTCCGGCAAGGAAGCGCAGTTTAATGCGTCTTCCGGTGGTCAGTGATTGCACTTTAGTGCATGTCATGAGCCCCGTCAAGCCGGAAGTTGCAGGGTCTGACGCACCTGGGCCCGCAACACGCCGAAGGTGGCGTCCAGTGCCTGCGCACTGGTGTCCACCACCAGATCGGCCTTGGAGTAGAACGCGGCGCGGCCGGCCAGGATGCGGCGCAGGTCGTCCATGGCCTCGCGGCTGGCGGCCATGGGGCGCAGGTCGCCCTGGGCCGCCACGCGCGCCATGTGCTGCTCGGGTTCGGCCTTCAGCCACACGGTGGTGCAGTGCGCCAGCAGCTGGTTGAAGGTGGCGGCGTCGGACACCAGGCCGCCGGGCGTGGCGATCACCGCCTCGGGGTAGATCTGGATCGCTTCTTCCAGCGCGCGGCGCTCGTAGCGGCGGTAGGCGTTCATGCCGTACAGCGCCTGGATCTCGCTGATGCTGCAGCCGGCGAACTTCTCGATCTCGCGGCTGAGCTCGACAAACGGGTACTCCAGGTCGTCGGCCAGCATCTGGCCCAGCGTGGACTTGCCGGCGCCGCGCAGCCCGATCAGCGCGATGCGCTGGCTGCGCGCCGCATGGGCACCACCGGTGCCGAACAGCTCGCCCAGCGCCACACGCGCGCGGCGCAGGTCGGGCTCGGGGCGGTGCTCCAGCAGCTCGCGGATCAGCAGCCATTCGGGCGACGAGGCCGTCACGTCGCCCAGCAGCTCGGCCAGCGAACAATGCAGCGCACCTGCGACCTGCAGCAGCACCAGGATGGAGGCGTTGCCGATGCCGTACTCCAGGTTGGCCAGGTGGCGCTCGGACACGTCGGCCGCCAGCGCCACGGCCTTGCGCGTCAGGCCGCGGCGGGCGCGCAGGTTGCGCACTCGGTCGCCCAGCGCCACCAGGAAGGGGTTCTTGTCTTCAACGTCCGCAGCGTCTTCGCCAGGGGTTTTCCCGGGAGCATGAACTATAGTGCTTGACATGGTCGGCAGGCCTGCCTATCGTGGGTGACATGCACCATACTGCATCTCACCCCTGCCCGCAAGCCGACAAGGGCTGGACGGACCTGGGGCTCTTCGGGGCCTGGCCCTGTACAAGGTAGTGTCATGACCCAGCCTGTTGCCGCCCCGCCCGAGGTCTTCAACTTCGCCGCCCATTTGCTGGCCGCCAATGCCGGGCGTCCAGCCAAGGCCGCGTTCATCGATGAGCTGGGCAGCACCGCCTATGGCCAGCTGGACGAGCGTGTGCGCCGCCTCGCGGCCGGGCTGCGCAGCCTGGGCCTGCGGCGCGAAGAACGTGTGCTGGTGTTGATGCTGGACAGCAGCGACTGGCCCGTCAGCTTCCTGGGCGCGATGTTCGCCGGCCTGGTGCCGGTGGCCGTGAACACGCTGCTGACGGCCGACGACTACGCCTACATGCTGGAGCACTCGCGCGCGCAGGCGGTGCTGGTGTCGGGCGCACTGCTGCCGGCGTTGAATGCCGCGCTGGTCAAATCGGACCACGAGGTGGGCAAGGTCATCGTGTCGCGGCCCGTGGCACCGCTGCACCCGTCGGAGACCGAGTTCGAGGCCTTTGTCGCCGCGCATGCGCCACTGGCCAAACCCGCCGCCACCGGCGCCGACGACCCGGCGTTCTGGTTGTATTCCTCCGGCTCCACCGGCCGGCCCAAGGGCACGGTGCACTCGCACGCCAACCCGTACTGGACGGCTGAGCTGTATGGCAAGGCGGTGCTGGGCCTGCGCGAAGACGACGTGTGTTTTTCCGCCGCCAAGCTGTTTTTTGCCTACGGCCTGGGCAATGCACTCACCTTCCCGATGGCCGTGGGCGCGACCACGGTACTGATGAGCGAACGCCCCACGCCCGAGGCCGTGTTCAAGCGCTGGACGGGCGCACCCCAGCCGACGGTCTTCTACGGTGCCCCCACGGGCTTTGCCGGCATGCTGGCGCACCCGGCCTTGCCGGCGAAGGACGCGGTGACGCTGCGCCTGGTCTCGTCCGCCGGCGAGGCGCTGCCGGCCGAACTGGGTGAACGTTTCCAGCGCCACTTCGGCGTGCCCATCGTCGACGGCATCGGCAGCACCGAGATGCTGCACATCTTTTTGTCCAACACCCCGGAGCGGGTGCGCTACGGCAGCACCGGCTGGCCGGTGCCGGGTTACCAGGTGGAACTGCGCGGTGAAGACGGCCAGGCCGTGCCCGACGGCGAGCCGGGTGACCTCTACATCCACGGCCCCTCGGCGGCGATGATGTACTGGGGCAACCGCGCCAAGACCCGCGACACATTCCAGGGCGGCTGGACCAAAAGCGGCGACAAGTACATCCGCAACGCCGATGGCAGCTACACCTACGGCGGCCGCAGCGACGACATGCTCAAGGTCAGCGGCATCTACGTCAGCCCCTTCGAGGTGGAAGCCACGCTGGTGCAGCACCCGGCCGTGCTGGAAGCGGCGGTGATCGGCGTGGCCGACGCCGAGGGCCTGACCAAGACCAAGGCCTTCGTGGTGCTGAAGGCCGGCGGCACGGCCACGGAGGCCGAGCTGAAGGCCTTCGTGAAGGACAAGCTCGCGCCCTACAAGTACCCGCGCCAGATTCAATTCGTGGCCGACCTGCCGAAGACGGCCACCGGCAAGATCCAGCGCTTCAAGCTGCGCGAACGTGAGGCTTTGAAGTGACGATGTGGTCGGCGATGTTTCTTTCACCACAAAGACACCAAGAACACAAAGGACACCAAGATCAGCCGGATGCCCTTGGTGCTCTTGGTGTCCTTGGTGTCTTTGTGGTGAAAACCCCCTCGCAATGACTGACTTCATCGAGATCGCGTGGGACTCGCGCCAGGTTCACATCGAACATGTCTTCATCGACGGCCCGAACCCGGCGCCCCTGATCGTCTTCCTGCACGAGGGCCTGGGCTCGGTGGCGATGTGGAAGGACTTCCCGCAGCGCCTGTGCACGGCACTGGGCCTGCGGGGCCTGGTCTACAGCCGCCCGGGTTATGGGCGCAGCACGCTCCGGCCGTTGGCGGAACCGCTGGCGCCGGACTTCATGCACCGGCAGGCGCACGCCGTGCTGCCCGCGCTGCTGCAGGCGCTGCACATCCACGAGCCCGTGCTGCTGCTGGGCCACAGCGATGGCGGCTCGATCGCGCTGCTGCATGCCGCCCGGTTCCCGCAGGCCGTGCGCGCGGCCGTCGTGATGGCACCGCACATCGTGGTCGAGGACGTTTCCATCACCAGCATCGCCGCCGCGCGCACCGCCTGGGCCACCACGGACCTGCCGCAGAAGCTGGCGCGCTACCACGACGATGCCGAGTCGGCCTTCCGCGGCTGGAACGACGTGTGGCTGTCGCCCGAGTTCCGCCACTGGGACATCCGCGACGAGCTGGGCAGCATCACCTGCCCGCTGCTGGCCATCCAGGGCCTGGACGACGAGTACGGCACACTCGCGCAGATCCGCGGCATCGCCGAACGCGTGCCGCAGACGCAGCTGCTGGCGCTGCCGGCCTGCGGGCATTCACCGCACCGGGATCAACCCGAAGCCGTCATCGAAGCCGTTGGCAGCTTCCTGAAATTGCTTTAGAGTTAAAGTAATTTCACACCGCATCATGGACGCCGCCACCTTCCTCATCCAGTGCCTGAACTCGCTGCAGTACGGGCTGCTGCTGTTCCTGGTGGCCTCGGGGCTGACGCTGATCTTCGGCATCATGGGTGTCATCAACCTGGCGCACGGCAGCTTCTACATGATCGGCGCCTACATGGCCTACGGGCTGGCGCCGCTGTTCGGCGGCAGCTTCTTCGTCACGCTGGCCGCGGGCCTGGTGCTGTCGGTGCTGCTGGGGTATGTGCTGGAGTGGGTGTTCTTCAGCTACCTCTACGAACGTGAGCACCTGCAGCAGGTGCTGATGACCTACGGCCTGATCCTGGTGTTCGAGGAACTGCGCAGCCTGCTGGTGGGCGACGATGTGCATGGCGTGCAGGCCCCGGCTTTCCTGGCCGGCAGCATCCCACTGGGCGAGGTGATGAGCTACCCGGTCTACCGGCTCTTCATCAGCGGCGTGTGCCTGGCGCTGGCCGGGGGCATGTACCTCGTGTTCACCCGCACCCGGCTGGGCATGACCATCCGCGCCGGCAGCACCAACCGCGAGATGGTGCAAAGCCTGGGCGTGGACATCCAGTTCCTGTACCGTGTGGTGTTTGCCGCCGGCGTGGCCATCGCGGTGTTCGCCGGCATGATCGCCTCGCCCGTGTCCTCGGTCTACCCGGGCATGGGCAACTCGGTGCTGATCATCTGCTTCGTGGTGGTGGTGATCGGCGGCATTGGCTCCATCCGCGGCGCGCTCGTCGCCGCACTGCTGATCGGCACCGTGGACACCTTCGGCAAGGTGCTGCTGCCGCAGGCGGCCGGGGTGCTGGTCTACGTGCTGATG